>CAYUFH010000038.1:6645-13516 GCA_964444015.1 uncultured Gammaproteobacteria bacterium
TTTGAGGAGCCGCCTGAGCGTGTGGTATTTATACTTGCTACTACAGAAGAAGATAAAGTCCTAGCTACAATTAAGAGTCGTTGCCAAACTCTCCAGTTTCGCCCAATTACAGTTAGAGATTGTGTTGAGCGTCTGCGTTATGTCGCTCAGCTAGAGCAAATAAATATAAATGATGATGCCTTGGATTTTATTGCAAGACGCAGTGATGGTGCGATGCGTGATGCTCTTGGTTTGTTGGATCAAGCTGCAGCATTTTCTGAAACTGGTTCTAGTATCACTAAGACCGCGGTTCTAGATTATGTAGGTGGTATTGCTCGCGAAGAAGCTGAGTCACTTTTAGAGCCTATATTTAAGCGAGATGCTAGTACTTTGCTTGCTAATCTCGATGAATTATTGCTTAGAGCTAAAGAGCCAACACCACTCACGAGAGAGTTGATTAATATAGCTTTAGAGTGTCTAGAGAAGAGAACTGCTGAAGCTATTGAAGATTATGAATTGGTGCAGATCATCGAACAGTTATCGCTCACTGAAGAGAAGCTAAGAAGATCGACTCAAGCCAAAAATATATTTAGAGCAGCCTTGCTTAAGCTAGTTTATAGAGAAGATATTTTAGTCGTTAGAGAGCTTTTGCAGCGAGTTGCGGCATTGGAATCTAATTATAATAATGTTATAACCCAAGGGGCGAAACCCCCATCGGCTAAGGCTTTTACGCCAAGCCAAATTAAGACAACTGAGGCGGCGGTGGCTGCCCGTGAAATCAAGCCTATTGTGGCTGCTAATAATAATGTTATAGAAGCTGCAGCTAGTAGTTCAGCTTGCATAGCGCGCAACGATTATTCGCAAAGCTCTGATTTTACGGAGAATCTTAGTCCTGCTTGTCGGGGTTTACTGAGTAGTAGTAACGCAAGGCTTGCTTCAGTCAATGATGGACTGGCAATTTTGCATATTCCTGAGAGATTTAAATTCCTTAAATCTAAAATCGAAACTAAGGCTACTGAGATTTTAGCTGCCATTGTTAAAACTGGTAATGAAGTCAAGACTCTTAATATAGAGATAGTTGCTAATGATGCACAAACCATTACGCCACCACATTTAGATGCAAGTTATCAAACCCTGCAAGCAAGATCGCTAAAGGCTGATGATTTAGATGCTAGTACTGAAGAAATCAGAGCTGAGAAGTTAGAGCTTACAGTGCAGCAAGCTGCTGAGCGCGAGCAGGCTCCTACTGTAGAAACTGAGAAAGTTAAAACTTTCCAGAGCGCTAAAATGCAAGAAGCGGTGTCGCTTGCGAAAAGTGTTTTTAACGCAAAAATTTTGGATTGATTAGAGCTGTTATGCAAGTCTGAGAGCAAGGCGTGCAAGTCCGAGCGGCCGGAGTGTATATGAGACATACATGAGGATCGCGAGGACGCTGCACAACGCAGCTATCGGGCTTGCAGGATAGCTCTAATGGACGGCTACCATAGGTCCTGTACGCTTCCCTTCTCTAAACTGCACAGCATAAGGATCTTGATTAGCAGTATCGAAGAGTTTGGCCGCCGCACCTTGCCAAACAATATTAGTATTGTAAAGCAGGCAGACGTGGTCTGAACTGCGTTTGATGGTACTTTCTTGGTGAGTAACTACTATGCTGGCAGCATTAGTTTTAGCTTGAAGATCTAGTATTAGATCTTCAATAATAGTGCAGCTAACAGGATCAAGTCCAGAAGTCGGTTCGTCATAGAGTATGATTTCAGGATCATTGATAATGGCACGGGCGAAGCCTACGCGTTTACGCATACCACCTGATAATTCACTAGGGTAAAAATCCTCGACACCAATAAGTCCAACTATTTTAAGTCTGTCTACAACTAGTTCGCGAACTTCAGTTAGAGAGATGGCGCCAGATTTAATTTCATCACGTAGTGGGAAAGAGACATTCTCTAGTACGGTCATTGAATCAAATAATGCCGAGTATTGAAATACCATACCCATCTTTTTACTATGCAGTCTAACTTCACCAGAGTCAGCTTTTTCTAAGCCAGCAACTATTTTAAGCAGAGTGCTTTTGCCGCAGCCACTAAAACCGATAAGTGATACTACTTCACCTCTATTAACCTTCATATTAATATTGTTGAGAACTTTTTTGTCACCAAAGGCTTTGCAGAGGTTCTCAATTTCTATCATTTTTTGGGTGCTATAGATCACTGGCTATCATTATACAAGTTGCTAAGATGGTAAGCGTGAACAAAGGAACTGCCCTAAGCGCCTTAGCAATAATATTATTTGCGATTTTAGCTCTCAGGCTTGCACAAATGCAGATAGTGGATTATGGCAAGTATAAATTGCTGGCAGAGAATAACACTACTAAATACACCATTATCAGAGCTCCAAGAGGAGTGATTTATGATCGTTTTCATAAAATACTCGCGACAAGTAAGCAGTCTTTGAGCGTGGTGGTTTATCCTTTCAAGCTCAAGACTGAGAAGCAAAAACAAAAAGTCGCTTTAAGACTTTCTCGTATCTTGAATATTAATTATGATGACCTACTTAAGCTTTTAATGGAAATGGAGGCTACTACTCCAATGCCATTAACACTCGATAATAATATTTCAGTTGCTACTGCTATCAAAATCATAGAGAATCGTAGGCTCTTGCCAGGAATTGAAGTGGAGTATCAAGCACTACGTTATTACCCTAATGGAGAAACCGCTGGTCATCTTTTGGGTTTTGTCGGGCAAATTAGTGAAGTCGATATGAAGTCTGAGCGCTTCGCTGGTTTGCGTATGGGTGACATAGTAGGCAAGGATGGCTTGGAGATTGCTTTTGATGAGAGTTTGCGTGGAGTTAAAGGTGAGAAGCGTATACCAATAGATAGATTTGGCAAAATCGCTGAACCAGAGAAATATGTCAAGGAGCCTATTCGAGGTGACGATATAGAACTTACTATTGATTTAGCTTTGCAGCAAGCAGCAGAGACAGCTTTACGTAGTTCTGGTGTGCGCGGAGCGGCAGTGGTGGTAGATCCATACACTGGCGAGATCCTTGCGCTAGCCAGTGAACCAAGTTTCGATCCGAATATTTTTACTAAACCTGTTTCAAGTGCTATGTATCAATCCTTGGTTGCTCGCCAAGCTTTTGTTAATCGTGCTCTTGCTTCTTATACGCCAGGCAGTGTTTGGAAGCCAGTTACCGCAATTACCGCAATTGAACGTGGCATCACTAGTGGTCATGAGCGTCTAACTGTCGGTGGCAGTATTAATCTTGCAGGTATTGCTTTTGGTGATTGGACTAGCAAGCAAGAAATTGTGAACATGGAACAGGCGATAGCAATGTCGCGTAACACTTATTTCTATCAATTAGCTAAGCGCATGTCACCAGAATGGATAGCTCAGCAGGGTCGTAAAATGGGTGCAGGTAGACTTACTAAGGTTGAGCTACTTGGCGAGAGTGAAGGATTATTGCCAGATCCAGATTGGAAGCGCCGTAAATATCATGAACCTTGGTTTCCTGGTAATACTTTACATTTGTCTATTGGTCAGAGCTTCTTACTTTTGAGCCCTCTTCAAGCCGCTAAAATATATTCAGTACTGGCTACTGGTGGAAGAGTACCACAACTACATCTAATTAAAGATCCAGAAAAAGAGAAACCAGAGTCAATAGTTGCAATAGACCCTAAAGCTTTAGCAGTAGTGCGCAATGGGCTTAAAGCCTGTATTGCTAGTGGAACTGGTACGGCTGCGAAGTTAGATAAAATTGTGGTAGCGGGCAAAACTGGATCTGCGGAGGTGCAAGGTTTCACTCGCACCACTCATGCTTGGTTCGCGGCTTATGCGCCAGCCTCATCTAAAGCTAAAGCTGAAATAGTAGTGGTGGTAGTTGGTGAGGGTGCTGGTCATGGTGGCGCTATTGCGGCACCGATAGCTAAGAAAATATTAGAAGCATACTTTAGCAAAATCGACACCGACGTGTCGATTTTGCGCTCTAAGCCATGAGTGCGTAATCCAAGCTCTTAAACCAGCTACAATTAACTATTGATGTCCAATAAAGTTCTACTATTAATTCTCGACGGTTGGGGTGTATCTAGTGCAATTAAGGGCGATGCAATTAAAGCTGCGGATACTCCTTATTATGATAGTTTGATTGCAAGTAACCCTCATACTTTGCTTGAAGCTAGTGGTGTCTATGTTGGTTTGCCTGATGGGATCATGGGTAATTCTGAAGTTGGTCACGAGAATATTGGCGCTGGTCGTATTAGTAAACAGAAATTAACTCAAATCTCAGATATGGTGCGTAGTGGTGAGTTTTTTAACAATCCTGCTTTGATTGCAGCAGTTGAACATGCCCAGAAAAATAATTCGAAATTGCATCTTATGGGTTTAATCTCTGAAGGAGATGTTCATGCGCATTTGGGGCATTTGGATGGATTGATAGAGCTAGCTCAGCGTAAGAAGCTTGATCCAGCTAAATTATTTTTGCATGCAATTAGTGATGGTCGTGATGATCCACCTAGAGTGGCAGCTCATCTAATGCAAGGTTACCAAGATCGAATTAATATTGCGACTGTCTCTGGTAGATATTGGGCGATGGACAGAGATAATAACTGGGATAGGCTGGAGCGTTATATCGACTGTGTTATATATGGTCGTGGTGAAACGGCAACTACAGCTGTAGAAGCTATTACCAAAGGCTATGAGTATGCTGATTCTGGTAAAAACAGCACAGGAGCTAGTGATGAATTTATCTCGCCAACTATTATTAACCCTAATGGGCTTATTCAAGATGGTGATGCGGTGATATTTTTTAATTTTCGTCCAGATAGGGCTCGCGAGATATCTAAGCGCCTAGGCTTAGATACTATGAATAGAACTTTGAATGTTGCTCAGTCTAAAGATTTCAAAAATTTAAGTGAGCAGCATAAAGAGAATTGGACTAATTTACATTATTTATGTTTCACTGATTATTCTGGTGAGCTTGCTTTGCCGGTGGCTTTTAGTTCTGCTAGTTTACCTAAGCAAGATCGTTCTATGAGTCTTGGTGAGCTAATTTCTAGCCTTGGTCTGCGCCAATTCCGCACGGCAGAGACTGAGAAGTTTAATCATGTGACTAGTTTTTTTAACCAAGGAGCTAAAGATGCTTTTAAGGGTGAAGATAGAGAATTGATAGCGAGTCCTAAAGTCTCTACTTATGATCTGCAGCCAGAAATGAGCATTGCTGGTGTTACTGAAGCTCTTGTTAAAGCAATAGAATCTAGGCAATATGATTTGCTAGTTTGTAATTTCGCTAATCCTGATATGGTCGGACATACTGGTATCTGGGATGCTGTCCTTAAGGCGCTTAAGGCAGTAGATAATTCTCTAGAGCGTGTTGTTGAAGTCGCTAAGAAGCATGGATATATGATTTTAGTGACTGCTGATCACGGTAATGCTGATCAAATGTTTGATGCTGGTGGTGGAGTGCGTACAGCACATAGTTGTAATCCAGTTCCATTAATATTGATTGGTGCTAATGCTAAATTGCGACCATATCATGCAGATCCTAGTGACTTAGTTGCTTCTACGACTCTATCTAATATTGCTCCTACTATAGTTGAGCTAATGGGTTTAGAGAAGCCAGCACAGATGAGTTCTAGATCGTTGTTAATAAATTAATTGCTGATCACTAATATCTTTTGGTTTGCTTGCACCATGTTCACTGAATATTCGTTCTATTAATTCTGCTGGTGTTACATCGAAAGCTGGATTACGGTATTGTAGTTCGCCGAACTGATGCTTGCTCTGAACAGATATATCAGCACTAATAGTACAGCTGCGCTCATTGATATGTGAGACTTCACTGTGCTCACGCTCTTCTATTGGGATTTGCATTCCATCTGCGATACTAAAATCAAAAGTACTTAGTGGTGCTGCGATATAAAAAGGAACACGATGGTAATTAGCGATAATCGCAAGACCGTAAGTGCCTATTTTATTGGCTGAATCACCATTGGCAGCGATGCGATCAGCACCCGTGACTACTAAGTCTATTTCTGGCATCAAATGCGCTGCCATATTGTCTGTGACCAGTGTCACTGGAATCCTGTCATAGCTTAGCTCCCAGGCAGTTAATCTTGCACCTTGCTGGCGTGGTCTAGTTTCATTAGCATAGACCATTTCAACAAGTCCATCTCTATGTAGCGAGCGTATGACTCCAAGGGCGGTACCGTAGCCACCTGTGGCAAGGGCGCCAGCATTACAGTGAGTCATAATGCGCAGTTTACGACCGGACTGAATTACAGGTGCGAACTTTTGATTTATATACTTCGCTCCTATATCACCCATGCGTTTACAGCGATCTATATCATCACTATGTATCCACTTGGCTTTTTCTAGAATTTTTGCACGCAGTTCTTGAGGGCTTTTATCTAAGTTCTTGTTGATGACGATTTGGATTTGATCTAATGCCCACATTAGGTTTACCGCGGTGGGTCTAGAATTGCGCAGGGCTTTATCGGCTGCGGCTAGGTTCTCGCGTAAAGGATCGCCACGCCCTTCGGGCTCGCGATGACGGTAATTGTCATTGCGAGGCGACGTAGTCGCCGAAGCAAGCCATTCATCGGCAGCTAAAACCATGCCATAAGCAGCAGTAATGCCGATCAATGGCGCACCCCTCACTATCATGTCTTTAATGGCAGTTACAGTTTCGCCTAGAGTTTTGATTTCTATTTCCGAGAAACTATATGGAATAAGGCGCTGGTCTATAACAGAGATGCTCTGTTTATCTTCTAGCCATCGTATTGGGGATAAGGCTTGCATTTAAGTAATTATATGATATTGCCCTAAGGTCTTGGTGGGGTGCATCTTATTGTTCGAACTAGAGTAAGGACATCTCCATTGCTAGGTGGATCCCCGAA
>CAYUFH010000039.1:0-9799 GCA_964444015.1 uncultured Gammaproteobacteria bacterium
TGGCGGACGGGGAGGGATTCGAACCCTCGGTAGCTTGCGCTACGACAGTTTTCAAGACTGCTCCTATAAACCACTCTGGCACCCGTCCATTGGCTATTCTACACTACTAGTAGTGCCCCTTTCTTTTTCTTTAGTAATTTGCGATAATTAAATCTATGGGGACGGGGACTAAACCATATAATTTTTTAAAAGCAATCTACATCTGGGTTATAGCGATAATCCTATGTCTCTGCGCCACGATTAAAAGTGAGGCATATGTCAATACTCAGTTGCGAAATTTCTCTAAACCCGAGCCAATAATCCAAAAAACTTCATATAAAACTATAGAAATTTACCACGAAATCCCAACTGATCCAGGAGACCCAGTACTGTGGATAGCACCACCATATAAAGAGCTAGCAACTAAATTAGCTCACAGCGAAGAGTCTTTGAGATATCAGCAAGCACTCAAGATTCTAGTAGATGCCGCCTTCAAGCATGACGTTCAATTAAACAACGCTCGCAAAAAACTTAAAAATAGACAATTCAGCAAACTAAGCGCAGATTTAATTCAACAAATCTCTAACTACAAGTTTGAGACAAGCTCCGGTGCCGAATCTGAAATTTATATTCGCAATAAAATTAACGAAATCAACAAACAATTTAAGATCTACGCAAGCGGCTACTTCATAAGCAGCCGTGATCAGGAATGGTTAGAGCAAATAAACTTAGCACAAGCATTTTTAAGTTATCACTGCTCGCAAGCAGCTATTCATGAGGTAAATAAGCTATATCTAAGGGGAATCAATGAGGGGACTAATCAAATCATTACTGATATTTAGCTTTATACCTGTACAAGCCTATGACCTTAAACTGGCTTGGGCTAAAATACTGCTTGTCGATCTAGGTTCTATCATTAAGTCGCAGCCCTTAGCGACAGACACTGGCTCTCTAAGGATCTATGCTTTATCAGGACTTAACGACGAAGATGATAGAAGCATAATTGCAATTCAAGGTATCGCAGAGACAATCAATAATGATATCAGCATCAATACCGAGGCTGGCATTATCACTCTACACCTAAGCGGAGGTGAGAGTCCAGACTTAATACTCAATCCTGAGCGCTCACGCAGCTGCATCATCAGCAAAAATATTAATATCGCAAAAGGGCGAAGCATTATTATAGAAACTGATAGTCCCTTTAACAAATATATTCTTGCATCTAGACCAGACCTACTAAGACTAAAGCACTTAGTAAGTGAAAACGATCCGGCGTATTTTAGAACCATAGTCTTACAAGCTAACGAAGAAGGGCTTAGCGATATAGTAATCGCCACTAAAGCGCGAGTATATAAATTCACCGTAAACATAGGAGGACAAAACAATGAACATACAGAACGTCTTAAGCTTAGTCTTAATAGTTGTAAGCGTTAGCAGCGTAATGCTGATCAGTAGCCAAATGGCAAGAGCCGACGATCTTAAATATCAAGAGCTCAGCCGCGCTATGCCACCCAAACGTAAAGCCTATCCAGTATTAGAATCTCTAGAACGGCAACTATATCCGGGTCAGGATTTTCACGACGAGAATCCCAGCCATAGACTAGAGCGCTTAGAAATCGCGATCTTCGGTGCAATACAATCTGGGACCATCGTTGACAGACTGGAAAAGCTTGGTGCGGAACTTAGCAACTGGCAAATTGCTAGTAGCCCGAAACCTAATCAAAGACATCAGCTAAAAGCCAACACCAATGATGATGCGCAGCACTATGCTCTAGAAGCGCAAGCTCGAGCTCAAGCAGCTAGTGAGCGCATGCGCTATTCGAAGTTCTTGATGGATGAGCGCAGTAAAGCTCGCTACGAAACTAACTTAGTGCGTGTAGCCAATCCCATAGTACAAAAATTCAGCAAACAGACTATAGAAGCGATGTTTGGTAACAAACAAAAAGGATAAGAAAAGTCATGAAATATATTATTTTTTGGATAATAATATTATCCACTCTTAGCCCCGCTCAAGCTTACAACTCTGGCAATACTATTTACGTGAAGCGCCAGCGACCCACTAAGCCATCATTGCTAGATAGGAAGTTTGTTATACGGACTGTCGAAACTAAGATCGAAGCTCCAACTACAAATATCACCGCTATGCACCAGCAGCTAGCTGCAAAACCTGCAGTGACCAAAACAATTCAAACTACAAAAACTAAAGCAAGCAGCTCAAACAACTGGAGTGATTTTGCTGCTGAAGCCAGCTGGGATGAATCACGCGATGTAAGCGCCAAATTAATATACTAATCAGTTAGAATAAGATTGTGGCTGATAAAGCAAACTATATCCGTGATCTCTTCGGGCGCATCGCTAAGCGCTATGACTTGCTCAATGACTTAATGACTCTTAGCTTGCATCGCAACTGGAAAGAACAAACTATTAAATCTTGTCCAATCAACAAAGGAGCAATAGTTCTAGATCTCTGTACTGGTACTGGTGATATGGCATTTATGTGGGCAGCTAAACCTGAAGTCTTAGCAGTGGTGGCTCTAGATTCTTCTCCAGCGATGCTTGCTGAAGCACGCAGACGTCAAACCTTGCTAGCCAAACGCAAACCCAAAATCGCAAGTAAAATCAAATTTATTGAAGGTGATGCACTCTTAACACCATTCGAACCTAACAGTTTTGATGCTACCACTATAGGCTTTGGCTTACGCAATGTTGCTAATTTGGAACAGGCGATTAAAGAACTACTTAGAATAAATAAGGCTGGCGCACATGTCGCCAGCCTTGATTTAGGCCACCCCAAAACTGGTGTCGTTAGCGGTCTTTACCGCAACATATTCTTGAAATTCATTCCCTCATTAGGAGCAGGCTTTGCCCGTGATAAAGATGCCTACCAATATTTAGTCGATTCGCTTAAGACCTGGCCTAATCAAAAAGCTCTTACTGACTTATTTTGGAAGCATGGTTTTAGCGGTGCTTACTATAAAGACTTGATGCTTGGTACTATTGCCATCGTTAATGCTCGTAAGTAAGAGCTTGAGTTGGTTTACCTAATTCCGATTCTGTAATATATGAGCCTACATACTCACCATCAAGGTATTGCTTAACTAAGCTTTTTGCTTTAAGTTTGCCGTCCTTGTCAAAATTAAATCTATCCACTGACTCTACATACCAGTATTTGCCATCTTTATATAATTTGTTCGATCTTTCCCAAACAATCTGATCATCATTCGAAATATTAATTGCAGAGTTCTTTACTAACTCCCATTCATTTGCCTTCCAAGTTGGATACAAAGAACCATTAACATCAGCTACATTGAGCTGTGATGCTGCTGACTGACCTACTTTTACATAAGGGCAATCTGACCAAGTCACTTGAGTATCGACATCCCAGTCTCCAACTAGCTCAGAGCGATATTGCTCTTTATTAGCATTTAACTGAAAAGTAACTGCCTTAACATCTGCCGTCAGCCCTAGAGCTAATGCAAATATTACTATAAGCCACCTTATTGATCGAGACACACCGTACATACCTAGATTAATCGGTGTAGATGTGGCTTTTCTAAATAGCTAAAACTACCTAATCGAGGTATCCGAGACCTAGAAGCGAGAGTGTTCTAGTACCTTATCTGCTCCATAAAATTCCCCAGCAGGAATCTTCTCTATTAGCGTGAATAGTAATTTACGTAAATTCTCAATATTATTAGCGAATACTTCCATCACTGCAGAGTGACTCACTGGCTCTGAGCCAGAAACCACACCACTATCATAATCGGTGATTAGTGAAATATTTACGCAAGCCATTCCAGCTTCGCGCACTAAATGTGCTTCTGGGTACTGAGTCATGTTAATTACTTCCCAACCCATTTTAGTGAACCACTCTGACTCAGCTTTAGAGCTAAATCTAGGTCCTTGAATAACTACTACTGTGCCTTTCTCGTGCACAGGGATACTATGTTGCTTCGCTGCTGCGATAGCTAATTTGCGCAATTCTTCAGTGTACGGATACGCAGCACTAACGTGAGTTGCGATGGGTCCATCAAAAAAAGTATCAACGCGGCTATTAGTTCTATCCACCCATTGATCCGCGATAACAAAACTACCTGGAGCTACATGCTTCTGCAAACTACCAGCAGCACAAGGACATATGACTGTAGAGCAACCAAGGCTTTTCATCGCCCAAACATTGGCACGGTAATTAATCTTGTGTGGTGGAATACCATGCTTGCGATTATGACGCGGCAAAAACGCTACACGCTTACCAGCATGAGTGCCGATAAAGACACTGTCTGACGGTGACCCATAAGGGGTCTCCACTGTAACTTCTTCGACACCATCCAGAAAACTATAAAGTCCACTGCCGCCGAAAATACCAATATCTGCTTTTGCTGTTGTCATTGCAACTTGGATTTTAGCACTATGCCACTCTAAAAAAATTTTGCTAAAATATTTTTCATGAGATTAATAAGGTTATTAACATTTATAGCTTGCGCCATATATTTGCTAAACCCTGCTCTAGCAAAGGATAATGCATCAACTCGGAAACCTGACTATTACAAATATGTGACCCAAGTTAGTAGCAGCGCCAGCTTAGCGCCAGAGCGCCGGCAAAGTTATGAATTGATTTTCGTTACACCTGCCCTGCGCAAACAATCACGAGCCTATATTAGTGAACAGAATCAAGAAGCGATGAATCTAGCGATATGGGATAACTCTGATTTATTAGAACTAATCGTTATACCAACTATACGTACTAGCAATGGTGAAACAGGAACTGTTTATCATCGCAATCAGTACATGATCGAGTCAGTAACGTTAACTGACAAGAATTTCAAAACACTATGCGAGCCTAAAGATACTATACTGGTCGGTGCCGAGCAGAGTTACATCCAGACTCTCTATGGTACCAATGGCAGTAACTACGATCCAAGAGCAAATATCAAAGTCTGTCTCTTTGAGGCTGACTGCTTCAAAAACAAAGATCTCAGTATCTTAATTAAAAACTTCAGTGCTAGAAGTGCACTTGGTTTAATTGACAAACAAGTAGTCAAAACAGTGCTAAAAGACCTCAACAGGTAAATACTCATTGCTTTTGTTGGCGCAAAATTAATATAATTATTCACCTATGAGAACTTACGAAATATATTTACACCTTGATCCAAGCCTCGGCGAAGGCGGCGCAGACAAAGCATTGAAAGATGTAGAAGCGCTTCTAGCTAAAGATGGCGGTACGATTTTGACTAAAGACAACAGAGGCATTATGAGACTTGCTAGCCCAATTGGCAAAAACAGAGACTCAGTACAAGTGCTATTGAACGTCAAAGCTAAACCTGAATCTATCAAAGAATTTAGAAGACAAGTAAATTTACTTGATTTCGTTCTTCGAATCGGCATTTTCACTATTGACCAAGCTGTTGCAGCGTAGTCTTAGTCGGGGACAAAAACAAAAGGACAAACATGACTCTTTCAAACATCACTCTCTCTGGCACCATTTCTAAAGATGCCGAGCAACGTTACACACCTAACAACAACTCTGTAATCAATTTTATGATGCAGATCCTTAGATATGACAATCGTGAGAAAACTGAAAAAAGTTATCCAGTGAAAGTAAATCTTTGGGGTGATAACTACACAGATCTAGTAGATAGACTTAAACCTGGAGCAAGAGTCTTAGTTAGCGGCAGATTAGAAGTCGACCAGTTCGTAGACCGCGCTGGCAAAAACGTTAGGCTTGTAGTTGTCGAAGCTAATAGCATTCATCTTCTTGACTCACTTAAGAACCCAACTGGAGCTGAGGCTCTTGCGGTGGTTGGTGCTAGCAGTCCAGCAACGGAAGCGGCATTTGAAGATATGGCGCCAGTGGGCGGCTCTGAAGAGATCCCTTTCTAAACTAATAATACTTTAGAAACCAGCATTTTGTTCAGATACGAGGCGCACGAGGTCGAGGCACCGGAGTTGACTCTGCTTGTCAATGAGGATGCCGAGACCGAAGTGTAACAAAGTAGCTGGACAAAAGTGCGGTTTCTAATACCCGGAAATGATGTCTGCCGGGCTACGCATCGCCTGATCAACACTAGCTACGAACCGATTAAAACTAGCACCCATCTGCTCTAATAGGTTAGCTTGCTTTGGAGCCAGCACCCTGCGCACATCGCGCTCGACTGGTTGTATCATGCTGCGCTCATTTGCTTCGAAGGCTAGATTATTAGCAGAGATACGAGAAAAATAATTAGCTCTTATTAGCATTTTCTCTTCAGTAAATTTATCTATGTCACTAATCAATTGCTGATTGCGCATAGTCATTGAAGTATTAATTAATGAAACTACAAAAGTACCAAGCAGTACCGCGAAAAATAAAAAATTAGCTTTGCTGATGCTCATGTTTGAATGCCGCTCTTAGTTTGGCACTGCGGGCTCTTGGATTCTCTGCTTCCTCTGCCTCAGAAGGGAGCACTGGTTTCTTGGTGAGTAACTGCCATTTAGCTCTATCCCTCAAGGCATGCTTCACCAAACGATCTTCTTGCGACTGAAAGGATATGACGACTATTCGTGCGTTTGGTTCCATTAAGCTGTAAGCTGCTTCTAGAATAGTTTCCAGAACTTCTAGCTCTCTGTTGACATAGACACGTAGTGCCTGAAAAGTCCTTGTCGCGGGGTGTATCTGAAAGGTTTTGCGTGATTTTGTCTTTTGGACATAAATTCGCTTCACTAGTTCAGCGAGTTCTGTTGTGGTGTTAACAGGCCTTGCTGATACTACGGCTCTTGCGATTTGGCGAGACAACCTCTCATCACCGTACGTATATAGAATATCAGCGATTTGCTGCTCTGGATAGGAGTTAATCAAATCTGCTGCCGTAAAATCTTGACTCTGATCCATGCGCATATCAAGAGCTGCATCCTTAGTAAAACTAAAGCCTCTATCCCCCTCATCGAACTGCATAGAGCTAACCCCCAAGTCCAGCAAAATACCACCATCAATTTTAAAATCAGGGTTCTTAGATTTCTGTTGCTTATAGAATTCTTCCAAATCAGCGAAATTCTGATGGGCCAAATACCAATTGCTGTAAGCCTTAGGGTTAAGCTCAGGCTGGCTAGCCTTAACTAGCTCAATAGCAGTTAAATCTTGATCAAGTGAGTAGAGTTGACCTGATCCAGCCAGCTTCTCCAAGATGGCACTAGAATGCCCGCCCGCCCCAAGGGTGCAATCAATATAGGTTTTACCAGGACTTATGGCTAAATATTCTAGGCACTCACTTAAGAGTACAGATTTGTGCTGGGTTAGAGCCATAAAGCTAATTCTACGGTATTAAGAGCAGATCTTGACCAGCTCAAGAAAACAGGTTAAGATAAGCGTCGTGCCTGTACTTATAGCTAAAGACATAATTACCAAACTTCAAGACTTGCAAAAAGACAATCATTTGTTTACAAGTTCAGTGAGCTCAGACCTTGCAGTAATAGTAGACGAACCTCAGCGCCTGACAAGAGCGCGCAAAACAAATCCCAACTACCCTATCAAGGACTTAGAAGCATTATTTCAAGCAGATAAAACTAGCATTAGTAAATCAGGAGAAATAGAACTCAAGAAAGGTGTTCATATAAATGGTGTTGATCCCTTAACTTCTATTTCTGTGCACGATGACTATTTACGTAAGTTTATTAATAGCTTAGTACGCTCAATTAAAGCCCTTAAACAAACAGCCTTAGTCTTAGTCAAAAAATTAGGCACGCTCAAAACAAAATATCCAGCATTAAAAGGGAGTCTCACTAGACTCGAAGAGATAAGTCAAGGAGCAGATTCTAAACATAAAATACATACTATCAATCAAAGATTGCACTCTTTACTAAATCCTAGTAGTTTCGAGATGATTATAAAAAATCATCCCAACGCCTTCAATCTAGATGGCAGCCAAGTTCAAGCTAACCCTGGGATCCAGAAAACATTCAATATAGAGCATCACTCGGGAGATAAACAGGTAGTTTCTGAAGATGACTACTGTGCTGTTATGGCTACAACTATAGTAAGTGAGACTTTCGAACAATTAAACAAGATAGCCAAAGCTTTTGAGTTAGAACTACTAAAACTAAAAACTCAGCATCCTCAACTCGGCAACCTTATTAAAGCCTTAGCTTTAAATGCCTCATGATAAGATAGTTCCCTGTGAATAAGCGTGCCCTAATCTCAGTCTCCGACAAGTCCCAACTAGAAGAACTAGCCAAGGCTTTATTAGAATATAATTATAATATTATTAGTACAGGTGGCAGCGCCAAAGCCCTGCAAGCCGCAGGTATCCCAGTAACTGAAGTAGCAAGTATTACCCAGCTACCAGAGATGCTCAGCGGTAGAGTAAAAACTTTGCACCCTAAGATACTAGGCGGAGTACTTGCGCGCCGTGATTCTGAAGAACATCTACGTCAACTGGCAGAACATCAAATCCCAGAGTTCGATATTATCGTCGTTAATTTATATCCTTTCGCTGAAACCATCTCACATCCCGAGTGCAGTGAAGAGAGTGCTATCGAGAATATAGATATTGGTGGACCGACTATGATTCGCGCGGCTGCCAAGAACCATGAGTTCGTCACTGTAGTTACTAGCCCCGCTCAATACGCAGATCTTATAACTGAACTTAAGCAACATTCTGGTACTACAAGCCTTGCTCTGCGCAAACGTCTTGCTCGTGAGGCTTTCGCTCATACTGCTAGCTATGATGCAGTAATTACTAATTATTTCGACAGCATAGCGTCTGACTCGTCATTGCAAGCCAAGAACAGTTCGTCATTGCGAGCCGAAGGCGAAGCAATCCATTCACCTAAAACTCTCGCTGAGAATCTCCCACCAGCAATGAAACACAAACAATCTTTACGCTACGGTGAGAATCCGCATCAGCGCGCAGCACTCTACACCGACCCACTTGCTCGCGGCACTGGTGTCGCTAACGCTGAGCAACTGCACGGCAAAGAACTTAGCTTCAACAACCTCTTAGATCTAGATGCCGCTTGGCGCATCGTTTCTGAATACAGCAGCGATATCCCTTGCGTTAGCATAGTCAAGCATAATAACCCTTGCGGCGTAGCCATCGCTCCGAATGTAGCACTTGCATACACTGAGGCTCTTAGCTGTGATCCACTCAGCGCCTTTGGTGGCATAGTAGCAGCTAACACCATTATCGATGAGGCAGCAGCCCTTGAGATGAAAGATATTTTTCTAGAGGCGATTATCGCTCCAGATTTTACTATCGCTGCTCGCGAGATACTCTACGAAAAGAAAAACCTCAGATTACTAAGATGCGCGACACTCAAGCAAAACCAAGGCTATGACATCAAAAAAATCTCAGGTGGTTATTTAATTCAAGACACCGATGAACTTCTATTGGATCGTGATGAACTTGAAACTGTCACCAAAAAACAAATCGAAGAGCATCAATGGGTAGATTTATTATTCGCCTGGAAAGTAGTTAAACACTGCAAATCTAACGCTATAGTTACAGTACTTGCCGGTAAGACTATTGGTATTGGTGTCGGTCAAACCAGCCGGGTCAAAGCTGTTGAAGATGCCTTGCGTAACTGTGATCTTGATACTCGCGGAGCGGTAATGGCATCAGATGCTTTTTTCCCATTTGCGGATAATATTGCTCTAGCTGCACAGAATCATATCGCTGCAATTATTCAACCCGGTGGATCTATTCGTGATGAGGAGGTTATTGCGGCTTGTGATGAAGCGGGGATTGCGATGGTGTTTACTAAATGCCGTCACTTTAGACATTAGTAGTTTATACACTCTTAACGAAATCGGTATTTTGCTCCGGATGCTAGGCGCATGAGCCCGAGC
>CAYUFH010000039.1:9899-13172 GCA_964444015.1 uncultured Gammaproteobacteria bacterium
CCACAGAATTTTAGGGTCGCAAAACTATCCGACCAATCAACCCTACTAATAGAACCAACCGGCACATCAATACGATAAAAATTAGCTACTGGAATATCTAGCGTATGAATAATAATCGCCTTAATCACTCCAGCATGAGTGCTCAGTACTATGCGCTGGCCGATCTCATAATTCTTGCGTATATCTTCCATGGCTCTACCTATGCGCGCAACGAAATCCGCCACGCTTTCACCACCAGGAGGAGTGACGTTAATAGGATCCTTACTCCATTTCTCCCAGAGCTTAGGATTCTCTGATCTGATCTGCCAATAATTTTTGCCTTCCCATTCGCCTTCTTTCTTTTCAAGCAGTCCACTGTGTTTAAAATACGTAGGTTTGCGCACTGCTTTAGCGATAGTGTCAGAAGTCTGGACGCAGCGAATAAGCGGGCTACTAAAAATAGAATCGATACCTACATCCATTAAAGTATCAGCAATAATCTCAGCGTTCATTAGACCTTCTTCAGTGAGCGGCACATCTAACTCTCCACAAATATTACCCTTGCGCGTCGATTCAGTTTCACCGTGACGAACTAGGTAGAAGCTTTTGATTTTTTCGGATGAGTCTAAGAGGTCGACCATTTATTTCATTTTACCTTGTCGCGCCTGTCATTGCGAGCGAAGCGAAGCAATCTATTACTAACAATGGACTGCTTCGTCGCTACGCTCCTCGCAATGACGGTGCTTTACTCAAGTAAATGCACCGGCTCGAGTTCAGCTAAATCACTAAGATTAGGATCCCCTCGCTTGAAGAGGAAAACCGCAGACAAGGCGGTAAGTGGTATTGCCACTAAAAGCCCAATACTACCTATTATCGCAGCAGTCAGTTCAGTCGCGATAATCTCTATATTGAAAACCCTTAAACCAGTTTCTCTGCTAAGTAAAAGAAACAATGGGATCGCAGAGCCTGTATAAGAGAGTATCAAAGTATTCGCCATAGTACCCATAATATCTCTACCGACATTAAGTAAGTGCTCGAAGAAATCTGCTTTACTTTGTTTGGTATTAGCTAGATATATTTCATTAGCAGCGCTGGCTATAGAGATGGCTACATCCATTACAGCTCCTAAACTACCGATAATAACTCCAGCAGCTAATATTCCTTGAAAATCTAAGAGCCTACCATGAAGCTGAGAATTGTACATGATATTGCCTAGTAATATTCGTGCTTCATCACTTGCAAGTCCGCTTAAAGGCGCCAATTTAATCGTCAATAGCGCAAGTATCGCTGAGACTAGAATCCCAGTACTGGTGCCAATTACAGCGGCAGCACATTTCTTAGACCAGCCAGTGACTAGTAGCATAGTAGTAACAGTGCAGAATATTGAAACTAGCACTGAAGCCAAAACAGGATCCTGACCATGATTAATCAAAGGAATTAATGCATAAACTATAGCCAGTGCTGTTAACACTAATGAAAGTACAGATTTAAATCCTTGAGCACCACCTAACCAAAGCAAAGCTGCAAAAAACACTCCGATGAGAATCAATACAGAATTCTGCCGGAAATAATCGTCAACAAAAATCTCGCCAGTGTATTTATCAATAGCAATCATATATTTATGCTCTGGCTTGACTATGATAGAGAAAGCATAATTATCCGGAATAAGATTACGGGTATCGACTTCCTGTCCTTGCTTGGAACCGTTTAAGACTTGCAGTACACAAAACTGCTCGCGACCTGATTTATCTTCGTCACGCCCCAATTCCATTACCTTAGTGGCTCTAGCTACAGCATACTCATAATGGTCATCTTCCTGACCTAGACTGGCAGAATCCCCTAGACCAGCCGCCTTAAGCGGAGAGCATAGGAGCCATAATGCCGAAAACACTATTAATAGAGAGCTAAATCGCTGCACACCTATATTATATACACCTCAGATAATACGCAAAATGAATAAGGTGAATTAGGTTATTTAGCCTAATGAAAAGCCCTCTTAACGGGGCTAAATATACTAGTGAGCAAACTTGCCAGCAAAAACAAAGTCAAAGCTTGGACCAATCGCACCAAGGTAGCAGCTCTATTGCTCTTGCTTGAACCTGAAAGTTCTTCGCGCATACTTAAACATATTGGTGATGACCAAGAAGTAGCTGCCATTGTTAAAGAAATCACGATGATTGATAGTTTGACTGAAGAAGAACAGTTACAAATTCTTGATGAAATTTACGACACACTAGAGCTTAATAGCAACGTTGCTGTCGGAACTATAGATGCCGCTCAAAGCATGCTCATCGGCGCCTACGGTGAAGATGGTGCTCATGAAATTATGGAACGCATGGTTAGCACCGTGCAAAGAATACCTTTCGAGTTTCTCAGATTAGTGGACGCAGAACAAATCGCTAACACAATCCAGAATGAACATATTCAAGTTATAGCTCTAGTGCTATCTTGCCTCAAGATAGAGAAAGCCGCACAAGTCTTGCAAGCACTCCCTGAGCACATTCGCTCAGAAGTCGCAGTCAGACTAGCGAAAATGGAGCGCACTAACCCTGAAGTACTTTCTGAAGTAGAGCGTATTTTAGAACGCAGGTTCGCTAGCATAATGGCATCTTCTGATATCGGTAGCGAGATAGGTGGCACAGAAGCTCTTGCTGAAATTCTTAACCGCGTTGATCGCAACACCGAGAAACGTATACTTGAAGATTTAGAGAAAGTTGATCAAGGTTTAGCCACAGATATTCGCAATTTGATGTTTGTATTTGAAGACATTATCAAACTTGATGACAAGTCTATTCAAAGATTACTTAGAGAAATTGATTCTAAGGATTTATCACTGGCACTTAAAGGTTCTAGCGATGATATTCGTTTATTATTCTTCAAAAATATGGCTCAACGTGCTGCTAAATTATTACAAGATGATATTGAGATGATGGGGCCAGTACGTATGCGTGACGTCTCAGAAGTCCAAAGCAAAATTGTAAGTATAGTTCGCACCCTTGAGCAGGCTGGTGAAGTGTTTATCAGTGGTGGCAGTGCTGAAGATGCTCTAATTGAATAATAATTTTATTATTCGAGCGAAGCCGAAAACATAAGAGCTTGCTCAGTTATGGTTTCGGCAAGCGAGAAGACGGTGCGCCGTCATAATTCGTATAATTCCTTCTAGGTTATAATTTGTAGCTGTGTTGATTTCAACACTCCAAGGACTTCTAAGGGGCGTCATCAAAGCCCGAGGACGAGCATAACGCAGTTATCGGGCTTTCAGGACGCACCTAATAAAAAGGGTAGGTGTCCGAG
>CAYUFH010000040.1:0-3937 GCA_964444015.1 uncultured Gammaproteobacteria bacterium
CAATCAATCCACTGGTGAGTGAAATCTCTGACCCGGCTAAATATAGCCGTAACTTAACTTTATTTATGGTGCTTAACGGTCTTGGTGGCTACGCTGCTCCGCAAATCGTTACTTTAATCAAAACTCAGGGTCTACATTGGACTACTACTTACTGGGTATTTACTGCGATAGCACTAGTGATGCTATCGGCTCTAGCTATTCCTAAATACCCAAGCGAGAAGAAAGGTATTATCGAGAAAATTTCAGACAAGATCGTAGACATCAAGCATGGTGGTAAGAATCTAACTCTAGAATTACTTACTAGTAAGCCACTAATCTACCTTTATGCTCTTGGCATCTTCTTATACGTAGGCGTGGAAGTTGGTGTTGCTAACACTATATCTTTCTATCTAGAAGATAAATTTCATATCTCTATGATTATGGGTGATGCTGCTGAAGCAACTAAGAACACAGTTATTAGTAATTACTGGGGCGGACTATTGTTAGGTAGGCTACTAGGTTCTTTCGTGCTTGATAGACTTCCTGGTAAGGCTGCGATTCAGAGTTACATAGTGCTAGCAGCTCTATCACTGTACCTAGCGACTAGTGGTGGTCTAAGCCAAGCACAGTGGGCTTTCCCTCTGGTTGGTTTCTTCATCTCTATTATGTTTCCTACTATATATAGTTTGGCTACTAACAGCTTCCACAAAGAATACGCTGGTTCAGTATCAGCAATACTCTGCACAGCTATTATCGGTGGCGCGGTTATAGGTCCAGCTATCGCTCGCGTGGCTGAGCTCACTCAGGGCACAGCAGCTGTACCGAATTGGGATGCTGGATTGCTGGTGGCTTTTGCTTGTTATGCCTATATATTCCTAGTGGGTACCTTTGCTAAAGAGAACAGTAAACGTGACTAACATAACGTTTCTGTGCTTTCAACTCTGAGTGTATGGCTAATTTGGTAACCGTGCTGCCGGCAGTTCAGGTGCCTAGTATCTGAGTTTGGTTTTTATTTGCTCTGTTTTTGTCGATGGATTGTTTCGCTTCGCTCGCAATGACAGAAAGTCGCGCGCTGTCTTAAGTAAAATTTATCCAAATTATAAGAAAAATATAAACAACCCCTTGCTTTATTCAGAGCATATTCGCTATTATTAACAGCATGATGAATGACACCAAATCGGTGTCATCGCCAATGAAGCCGGTGGCCCTAAAACAGCCTAACCACGAGGTAAATCTTCGGGAGGTGTTGCATGTCAATTAGTAATGCAGTATCTACTGGGGTTAACGTGGAGCCAACTTCATCGTTCCTTAGACGTGTTTTGAGTCGAGGACTCAAAAACGCGGGGGAGTACTTCTTGAATCTTAGCCCAACTCAGCAACAAGCATTTGTTGATGCAGTTCGTGAGGCTAATTTTCAAAAAGGTGCTGCTCTTGCTGCTGCTTAAGCAGAGAGATGAGGAACTGATCTAATTGGTCCGAAAATAAATTAAACCGCTCCTTCGGGGGCGGTTTTTTTATGCAGCGAAAGCCATTTCTTGATTTGGTTTATGCAATTCTACAGGGCTAGTTTTAGCACTTGGCTGCTGGCTTGGACTATTCTTGCGAGCTAGTGGTTGGAAATATAAATTAGCTCTACTAAGTTTGTTTACAGCAGAGTCATCGTTGCGAACTTTAAGCTCGTCATTAATACCATGCAAGTAAGTACCAGTACCGGCGTCGAATAGTAACTGACCGATATCTGTATGTAAGATCGCAGCACCAGCAGCTTGCAACCAGCCACCCAGTATCTGTTTGAGACCAGCTTTCTCTGGGCTGTAGTTTTCTTGTTTGCCAGTAGCAGTGGTGAACCTACGCGGATCACCAGCAGCATCCTGCATAACATGCTTACCAGTAGTAACTATACCTAAGGTAGGTAGCATGTTAGCGATGCTGGCAAGAGCTTGTCCTAGACCTTTATGAGCTTTACCAAGTAGACCACTAAGTATGCTCATGCCTGCTGTTGCGAATCCTAGAGTCGCATAATGGTGAGCAGGACTGAATGGACTATTGTATGGTCGACCACTGTTCTTAGATAATCTAGTAATGCCTTTGCCTTTGAGCCCGAAGAAATTACTAATCATGTCCTGAGCGAAAGCAGGTATGGTAATGGTTTGCCATAGCATCTTGCCGCCTTGAACTAAGTCAGCGACAGCCTCTGAGCAGAATCTAATACAATCGGCCACTAATCTACCAGGCGTACCACAATGTTTTCTAAGCAGGTTCGCTCCAAGCATTGTTTCGATGTCACTAGCGTGTTGCATACGTTTTTTAGTGAGCTTAGAAGCGTCGCGTTTAATATCTTTCAGTTTACTGTAATGTTCGCCATGGAATACTTGATTAACTTCATCTTGCGTTTTCTTGTCTTTATCGAAATCATCTAAGTTAGTGTTTTCGCGCATGATTAATTCGTTAGCTCTACCGATTAGAGTTACGTTAGATAGTGCGCGCAAGCTCTGTCCGAATAGAGATGCTTTATCGAAGAAAGTAGAAGAGAGTCCAATCATCTCACCAATGAACTGCCATGGGAAACGTACTGCTGGTGCGATAAGACCTCTACTGAGACCAGAGACAATGTTATTAAGTCCCTGTGCTATACGCTGAGCACTCTTAGAGATTTGTACTAAACGACTCTGACCTAATAGCTTAGCGATGATACCTGTAGCGCCGGCACCTTGCATTACATAAGCGATGACGTTTAATACTTTGCGCATCGCTGGACCCATGTTTTCTATCTTGAAAAATTTGCGCAGCAGAGGTGTCTCATATATTTGATCTTTAAGAATTTCTTCTGTGCCGCAATCTGGAGTTGCTAAATCAGCTTTGTTGTTGGCTTTGAGAGAATCTTGGACCCAAGCAGCGTTCTCATCAAGCTTGAGATTGAACTCTTTATTGCCTTTGAAGAACTCTGAGAATATTGCAGCATTCATCGCATTCATTTGATGAATATTGTCAGCACGGAATATTCTTGACTCATATTTTTTCTCTAAAATATTTGTCCACTCAGCTTTAGTCTTAATAGTGCCTGCGGGGTATTCATCAACGGCTCTGATGAGTTGATAATTCTTGTCGTCTATATTTTTAAGTGCGTATGGATGCTGAGTATTTTGTGTTTTGCTTAATAGTTCAACCATTTTTTCGGCGACATCATTCGGGCTCATGAGACCGCGCACTATGTAAGCGAACCCACCCAGTAATAACGACTGACCGAGTAGATTTCTATCCGTACCGAAACTATCACCAGCTCCGATACACAGTAAATTATCCTTGCTGACTTTTTCGTGACTTGGTAATACTTCGTCTTTACTGGTGTTAGGAGCAATTTCTAAGTATGGCTGGGGGTGATTGTCTTTGACGTCGATGAAGATATGATTTTTATTTGCTGGTTCAGGACTATTTTTAAGATCTTTGATTAGGTCATTTAAGTCTTTGTAAGTTTGATTGGTTTTTTTGTTTACTGGACCATTAGTACCAAACTCAATGTGATCAACACTTTTGCCATTAATGGTGAAGAGTGAAGTGCCAGCCGGTAATTCTTGTCCAGTTTTTTCTTTAACGTATTTGCGTGCCCACTCTATAGTTTCTGGTGCGCGAGTGAAGTCAGCTAGGATCTTATACATCTCTAGTTTTTTGTCTTCGCGCATAACGTTATCTGCGTCTAGAGCATGTGGGTTGATACAAGCTATGAAGCCCTGACGCACAGCAGCAGTAAGCTTCTCTTCTGCCTGGGCGTCGTTGACATCGAAACGATTTTTTGAATCAATAGCAGCTTTGATTCCTAGTTTATTAAGCTCAGCGAGGAACTTAACAGAGTCCCATTTCGCTTCGCGTGATTTTTTAACTAGATCTATATAGGCTAGGTACTCATCTATTTTAAGATTAGGGTTCTCGATAAAGGCTTGAGGTATAGCCTTATATTCAA
>CAYUFH010000040.1:4037-12908 GCA_964444015.1 uncultured Gammaproteobacteria bacterium
GGCTGTGGTACTAGCCTTAGGAGTTAAAGTCGTTTGTGGTTCGGTCGCTGTATTGATAGTAAAAACTCCCTTGTTTTTACTGTTTAACTAGACACCATTGTCTTATCGCTTATCCTTAACCATCTTATCTGGGAGTTCTTATCCAAGCGTCGCTGCTAGAGCCGATTTCCAGAAATATTAAGGAACTATTATGACAATACGTCTTACGTAATAATTATAGCTTGTTAGAGGGCGATTGTATAGGGGAATAAAATTAATATATACCATTCTTTATAAGATTTTTTTCATATGCTATTGTGTCCCCCTACTAGCAAAAAAAGGCTCTATTATGCTATTTTTAGTCATTTGGGACGCTCTTTGGAGCCATTTCCTATGCTCTTTATTCTATACGGTAGATACCGCAAACAAGTTCTTGAAATCCTAAGGTTACTAGTGGCAAAGGCCCTAAGCCTGCGGACGGTATGGGGTTTCCTATTGGTTTATTTACTAAGTACCCAGGGCCTCAGCCAGCTGGAACTCAAGGCTTACGCTAAAGACGATGACTCTAAAGAGAAAATCGAAGATATCATTGAAGAAAAACTAGAGAACCTCAAACTTAAGCGTACTGGTGATGTTTATAAATCTATGGCTTCTTGGTACGGTAATCAGTTCCATGGTAGAACTACCGCGAACAATGAAGTCTTCAATAAAGAAACTCTATCAGCGGCGCATAAGACCCTGCCCCTTAATACTTATCTGCTGATAACTAACTTAGAGAATAATCGTCAATTAGTAGTGCGCATTAATGATCGCGGACCCTTCGTTGAAGGACGTGACCTTGATGTCTCTGAAGCCGCAGCTCGTGAACTCGGTGGCATAGAGTCTGGGGTGATGAAGATTAGTTATGAAGTCTTGAAAGAAGATAGCTAACTTAGATTTACATTATCAATTAACCTAGTAGTCCCAAGCTTGGCTGCAATAAAAATCCTATTCCAGCGAATTTCTAAGTAATCTACTTGGAAGCCTTGGGACTCGAGTCTGTGGATAGCATAACTTATGTCACACTTATGTGCTCTTGTCAGTGAGTGCAAAGATTCGGCGTCTCTCTTCAATTTTAGTAACTCTGCATATAGCATCGGCGCTAGCTTGCGCTCCTCTGCGCTGAGATAACGATTGCGCGAACTCATCGCTAGTCCATCAGGCTCGCGCAGTATAGGGCAGCCAATGATTTCTACTGGGATAGCGAGGCGATCTACCATATCGCGAATAATCATTAGTTGTTGGTAATCTTTCTTGCCGAAATAAGCTCGATCGGGTTTTACTATATCGAAGAGACGTTTGACTACGGTACAGACTCCGTCGAAATGTCCGGGGCGGTTAAGGCCGCAGAGGCAGTTAGCTAGTTCTGGGTTGGCGTAGATCATCTCATCGCCAAATTCACGTTTTTGCACTCGTGGTTGAGAGCGCAAAAACGTGACGTCGGTAACGTTTTTGCTATCCTCATTGACACTTAAGTCAACTCCGGTGCCTCGCTTCTTCGCGCCTTGAGCTATGGCAAAATCACTGCGCCTATTTTTTGTGAAGCTTGCAATATCAATATTGGGATATATATCCTCAACATCAGGTAGATAAACTATATCTAGCCCAGCTTTTTCTAGTAATGCTAAATCAGCATCTATAGTGCGCGGGTATTTGCTGAAATCCTCATTAGGACCGAATTGCAAGGGGTTAACGAAAATACTAACGCAGACTTGATTACATTCTTGCTTGGCTTTTTCGACTAAGCTGATATGACCAGGATGTAAAGCACCCATGGTAGGAACGAAGCCAAGAGTGGCGCCTCGCTTCCTCGCGCCTTGATCTCTGCCAAAATCACTCTTTAGTACTTGCTGTAATTCTATATGACTATAAACAACTTGCATACTAATTGCGAGTATAAACCTTCGCTAATCTTAGATTTAGTCCAGTCAGTACCTCGTAGCTAATGGTATTCAGTTTAGTAGCCCAATCGCTCACGGGGATATGAGGACCGATTAATTCTACTAGATCACCTACTTTGGCTTTAGTCTCAGGACCTAGATTTAGCATTAGCTGATCCATAGTAATCATGCCGGTTTGAGCGACTAGTGACCCATGAAGGTAAGCTTGCATTTGATTGGATAGAGCACGCGTTACTCCGTCAGCGTAGCCTAGAGGTAGAGTTGCGATATAAGTGTCTTGAGTAGCCGTCCAGGTCCCTTGGTAGCTTATGCTGTCACCCTTGGAGATTTTTTTAATAAAACTAATGCGAGCGTATAGAGACATTAGTGGTTCGTAAATGGATTGCTTCGCTTCGCTCGCAATGACGGGCTTCACGTCACTATATCCGTACAACTCTATCCCGCAGCGTACATAATCTAATTTAGATTCTGCTAGTTCACGCACAGTTCCACTACTAGCTATATGACGCGGGTATTTAAGTCCCTTAGTAGCTTTTAAGAAGCAATCTAATTGTTGAGCATTGAATTTACTAGGTCCAGCGAAATGTGAAAACACTGAAAGGATAATAATATTATCCAGCTCTTCGATTTGACTTAGTGCTGTGCGCCATGCTGCATCTGAGTCACAAACATTAAAACCAATACGATGCATACCAGTATCTAGCTTGAGATGAATTTTGGCTTTTTTCTTGCAGTTAATAGCAGCTTCATTGAGTTTGATTGCTTCATCTAAATCTACTATGGTGATATCAATATCTGCTTCTATTAATGAACTGTATGCCCATTGGGGACTGATACCTAATAGCATTATTGGTTTTTTTGTGTGCTCGCGCAAGCTTAAAGCTTCATCAGCACTAGCAACAGCATAACTATGTACATAAGGATAAGCATCTAGAGTTTTAACTATGACAGCGGCTCCGTGTCCGTAAGCATCAGCTTTGAGTACGGGTATTAGTGGGCGTTCCACGCTTGCATGAATGCGCTCTAAATTGCGCTCAAGAGCAGCGAGATTGATTTCTAGCCAAGCATCGCGGCGAAATTTAGCATTAATAGTAGGGCGCATTTGTATCATTAGCTAGTGTGGATTGCTTTGACACTTCGTGTCTCACAATGACGAGGGGATTGGATTGCTTCGCTACACTTGGAGTGGTGAGTTGCTACAGCTTGTAACGACTCTTGCAATTGTTTTTCACCAAAATCTGGCCAGAAATCATCTAAGAAACACATGCTTGAGTTAGAGCATTGATAAAGTAAATAATTACTCAGCCTCATCTCACCACCAGTTCTGATCAATAATTCAGGATCAGGCACTCCGCGAGAATATAGTAATTCTGACAGTTCGCTTGTTGTTAAATTAGAGATTTGATCAGAGTTAAGATTCAGTTGTATTTTAGTGTAAGCATCATAGAGTTCTTGGTAGGAGCCATAACTGAGAGCTATGTGTAAATGAACAATATTATTATTGCGTGTTCTTTCAGTGAGTGACTCTATAGTTGCCAGTAATTTAGTTCCTTGGAATTTATCGAAGTTACCCCAGAAGTCTACGCGCACACCATTGTCAACCAAATCTTCTAGATCTTTAATGGCAGCTTCTTCAAGTAGTGAAAATATAAAATCACGCTCAATTTGACTACGTTTCCAATTTTCAGTAGAGAAAGCGTAAGCAGTTAAATGTTTAATACCGTAGCGAGGACATAAGCGTACTAAGTTTTTCAGTGCCATTAATCCTGCTTTGTGCCCTTCAACACTAGCTAGACCTCTGGCTTTAGCCCAGCGGCGGTTACCATCCATAATTACAGCCAAATGTTCGACCATCAAGCCATAATCATATCAAACGGGTGATTTGGCTATAACCTCAATGGTGTCTGCGCCGCCACCTTTGTGCTGATAAATAAGAGGAGCAAGTTCATCTGGTTCTACGCGCTTGTAGTAGCGTAGATAAATTTTTGTTTTATCACCGATTTGAATTGTGTCACGATTAAGCGGAGCGAGAAATATATAGAAACTAGTTTCATTAACAAGCACATCGCTAAGTGGTATTTTGATGCGATCACGAGAAGATCTGGTATCAAGAGGCAGAGTAAGTTTAGTGTAGTCTTTGCCTTCTATGCCTTTGCCGATAATTTTATCTATGACGAATAAGTTTTTATTATAGTAGACATCCATCTCCAGCTCGTCTACATCATGTTTATCGAAACTTCCTCCATCACCCGTACGCACTGTAAAAGCGACGCTACCAGGTTTCATAACTATGCCAGAGATATGATGATAGTCTTGTAAATTAGGATCAATTATTACTGGGGTGACAGGTTCAATTGGAGTTGGTAAACCTATATATTTTCCAATATTATCCAATATTTTTTTTAGAGCATCTACTAAGGTTTTTAATTTACTATAGACATTCTCTAAGTTCTTTACTCTTTCAAGCAGTGAGAGTTGTTGAGCCATCATTTGCCGTATTTTAGGGCTATTACTATCATTGATATCGCTACTTCTTAATATTGATTTGCATAATTGCTCGTAATGTTTGTCATAGATCATATTATTGCCGTTGTAAATTTGTTGGCAGTAGCTTTTTTGAGCTGAGGTGCTAGAACTGCTAAAGCACAGTATTAGTAATAAGACTATTTGTCTCTTATAAAGTAATGGCATTTTATCCCCCTTTGAGCTTAGAATCCTAACTGGCTTAAAGATCAAACGAAAGGGGTCATTTTTCCTCTGGATTACCTTAAATTGCTGATATAAAAAGCCGATATATAGGGTATATCCCATCTGATATTGGCTTTTAATAGGGGTATTTACCTAATTGTCTATTAACTTTCTAGGTCTAAATAGTGGTTTTGATTCGGCGGCGCTAGTAGAGCAGCTCGTCCAGATTGAGGTGCAAGCTCGCATACAACCTTTGCAAACCAAGAAGACGAAGCTTGAAGCAGAGAAAAAATACGTGGGTGAAGTAGATACTGATGTCGGTAATTTACGTACCAAGATGGATATTGATGATTTGCATGATGGTACTGATACCTTATTCCCGCGTTCAGTCTCTAGCACTGATTCTGATAATGAATTTATGACAGTAACAGCAGAAGGTACGGCTGTCCCACAAATTTTTAGTATTGAAGTAGATCAGCTTGCAACTAGTACTGTGCGCAAATCAACGGCAGCGGTATCAGCAGGCATTACCGGAGCCACAGTTTTGGATAATATATCTACTAAGAATAGTGTTGAAATTGAGAGCGGTACGGTAACCATTAATGGTACTACTCAAACATTAACGGTTGATACAGCAGTTGATGATGTCGATGATTTGGTAAGCTTTTTTAATAGTTTTGCAGGTGTTACGGCTAGTCTAAATGTCAATGGTCATATAGATCTTACCGGGGTAACTAGTTTGGGTGGTGCTGGAGATACTAGTAATTTAATTTCAGCCCTAGGACTTAATAATGCAACCATTAGTGGTGGTAATGTAAGTAGTTTGCAAAACTTAGATGCACTCAAACCCTCTTCTAATCTCAGCACTATAGGTGTTAATGGTACTAATATTAATATTAACGGCGAAGACATTACTTTCGATCCATCAGCTGATAGTATCAATGATTTAATTACACGCATTAATGGTAATGTCGATACTAAAGTTACAGCTAGTTACGATGCGCTTAATGGTAAATTGGTTTTAACCAACGATGAGACTGGGGCGGTATCTCTTACTGTAAGCTCTTCGAATAGTAATATATTAACTCTGCTAAATATCACTGGTGGTGAGACTTTGGGTGATAATGCTGAGTTCACTGTATCAACCATTAATGGTGGTACTACTCTTGTGAGTAATAGTAATACTGTTGAGGGTTTGATGACAGGTGTCACGATTAAACTCAATAAAGTTACAACTAGTGCTGAAACGATTACTATAAGCCAAGATAAAGATGCGTATCGTAAGCGTATAGATGACATACTGAAAGACGCAAGTACATTAGTGAGGAAGTTAGAGAAACAAAAAGATTCATTTAGTCGTAGTTTTTCTCAGTCAGTTAAAAACATCCTTTCTACATATTTCAGTTCTGCAACTAATACATATAAATCAGCAGTGGAGTTAGGTGTTAAAACTACTTTAGATGGCGATAATAAGTTTTCTTCTTTTACTTTAGATCAAACTGCTTTTGAAGATGCTTTAGCGGCTGATGAGGCTTCGGTGCATGCAGTTTTATTTGGTAAAACTAGTACCCTGGTAGACCCAATGAGTGATGGTAGTTCTGGTATTTTTGTTCAATTAAAAGAACTATTTGATGCTTACTCAGATCCAGATGTAGAAGCTAATGGTTTGCTCTATGCTAAAGAAGAGTCTGTAAGCTCACAAATTTCTTCTACTGAAGATGATCTTGAATCTAGGCAAGCAAGCATAGATGCTTACGAGAAGCGCTTGAAGGCACAGTTTGCAGCCTTGGACTCAATTAGCACCCAACTGCAAAGCCAGCAAGCAGCATTGACAGCGATAACTGGATAAAACTTTTATGATTCGTAAAATTAAAACTATAGAAGAGGGGCTGGCGATGATAGAAGAGCTGGATGCCGAGTTACGTCCTCAGCTTAATGCTGATAGTTTTAGTCCTAGAGAGTATGAACAGACTTTAAATAAGCTAAAACAGCGTAAAGCGATAATTGCACAGATGAATAAAATACGTGAGCAAAAACCCTTAGTGGAATCCGCTTCAGAAGCAAGAATCAAGCAAATATATCGTAAAAACCAAGAAATTATAGTAAAAATCTCTGAAAAGCAAGGCAAAATATTAAAAAGACTTAAAGAAAGGCAAAAATCAGTAAAGAAAAGTAAAAACTTTCCGTATTAGTAACTAAGAGGGTTTTTATGGCGTTTGTGCACACTGATAAATCAAAATTTAATTTCCTGAAGTGCGGGCTATGTGGTGGACTGACTAGCGCTAGTGCTTGCACTTATGGTGTATGCCCTAATTGTGTGTCTGAAGATCAGCGCCTTTATGGTATTGCTAGAGATGCAATGGAATTAAACCAGAATATTAGTCTTACTGACTTGCGTCAGAAAACAGGGATAGACCCTAAGGTTATACAGAGATGGGCGGATACCGGTAGATTCCGTTCTAATCGATAATATTTTAGTCATTGCGAGGAGCGTAGCGACGAAGCAATCCATATTGCTGTGGTGGATTGCTTCGCTGCACTCGCAATGACGTGTACTAAGGCTTGTTCTATCTTAGGTATAATGAATGACAAAGTGCTATTGGTAGACACCCACGTCCATATTAAATTTGATAAATACGATGAAGATCGTGATCAAATGATGCAGCGTGCTTATGATAGCTCGGTAACTAAAATGTTACATGCTTGCTGTAGTACGGCAGAAATACCACGTTTAATCGAACTTGCTGATCATTATGATGGTAATAATAAAGCCAACTTATATATAGCTTTCGGGGTGCATCCTACGGAGATTGATAGCTGGACAGATACTAGTGCTCAGATTATACGTGAAGCTGTTCTCACTCAGCGTGCCCGCCCGCAGCATAAACTTAGAGCCATCGGTGAGACAGGTTTAGATTATTATCATGTAACTGCGGCAGATGAACAGAAACGCCAGAGAGAAATTTTTCATAAACAAATAGATCTTGCTCAAGAACTAGGTTTGCCATTGATAGTACATACTCGTGATGCTTGGGATGATACTTTAGCCATCATTAAGGAACGTTATCCACTGGGGCTTGATGGGCGTAGTGGGGTTTTGCATTGTTATACTGGTGATGCTAGTTTTGCACAAGCATGCATAGATAGGGGTTTCTATGTATCTTGGTCTGGGATAATTAGTTTTAAAAATAGTCCGCAATTGCGAGAAGCTGCCGCGGCATTACCGCTAGAACGTACCCTCATAGAGACCGACTGTCCTTACTTAGCTCCGCAAGCAAAACGAGGTCAGCGTAATGAGCCTAGCTATGTTCATTATGTGGCTGAAACTTTAGCAGAAGTTTATAGCAAAACCAAAGAAGAGATCTGTATAATTACTACTGAGAACGCCGAAAGGCTTTTTAGATTTATATGAGACTAATAATATTATTATCCTTTTGCTTCTGCTCGTTAGCTGCTTCTGCCCAGAAGCCTTATGAAGATAACTTGAAGTTATTTATCGCAGGCGATCTGAGCACTTTAATGAAGGATATGGAGGCAGAGAAGGACTGGGATGCTACCAAGAATAAGTTCTCGCTTAATCGTCAAAACACTGAATTGTATGCAGCAACTTTAGCTGCTAATGGTGACATCACTAAATTAGAGGAGTTTCTACCTCTGGCTACTAAGAAATATCCTAATAACCCTGAGCTCACCAAAGCTGCTAAACAAATAGCATTGCTCAAAGGTAAACAGGCTGATTCTATTCCTGGTCTTGAATATGAAGACATGGCACATCTGAAAATATTAAATCTCTTTGTCGCTTATTTTGGATATAAAAACTCGGACCCTCAAACTGCTCAAGCTATTAAGGATACTCTGTTGCAGCTTATAGATAAGGTATCTAATCGTTTGATTTATTTTCCAGGACAAATTGAGTATTTGCTTGATTTTAAGGACCCAAGCCTTTATCCTAAAGTTCGCGAGATTGCAGAGGGTATAATCACTAAGCAACAAGCCATATTATTTCCAAACACAATTGATAATTTTGAATTAGCAATTGCTTATAGAGCTCTAGCTATTATTGCCGCTCGTGAAGGAGCCAGTGCTGATGCTGAATCATACTCTAAGCTTTGTTTCGATCAGACCTTCAAGATGCGTAGCTTCTGGATAGAAGAAGATATAGTAGTTTATAGACGTATACTTAAAATCACCTCGAGGAAGACTAAACTAGGCTTCGTTCTGCCGCAATTTATTTATCTCTTGCAGGATAATTTTTTGCCGATAA
>CAYUFH010000041.1:0-5416 GCA_964444015.1 uncultured Gammaproteobacteria bacterium
GAGTCCGAGGCAGCGGAGTGTATATGAGACATACATGAGCATGCCGAGGACGAGCATAACAACGCAGATGGGACTTTTCGGAAGGCTCTTATTGCTAAAATATATTCGTGCTATTTATTAGACTATTACTATTATTATGCTTAATCTTGCCGGTCCAAGCTGAAATAACAGGCACTATCCCTCGCGACAAAATCATTGATCTCTATACTAATAAAGAATCCAAACGACTAGAAGATTGGTTTGAATCGACCATACAGAACCGTGCTAAAGCTCAGTGGCAAGCGCCTGAACAGAACTTTTCATCGCTGACCGCATTATTACTTAGATTAAGCCCAGAAGGTGAGATTAAAGACGTAGAAACTGTTTACAACAGTGGTAGCCCAGCACTAGAAGCATCAACACATAAAGCACTATTAGCAGTATCACCGACACCAGTAAAACCACCTGTAGTCTTTAAAGACCACACTGTGATACTTTTCACTTTTGAGCATAAGATTAATGATCAAGACATTAGCAACATAGATAAAAACTTCAAGAATAATACTGACTACCAAAAACGTAGCCAAAGTTACTACCTCAAACTAGCCGAAAAAAACAACCCAAGTGTACTTTATGACTTAGGTGAATTTCATATCTCAGCTATTCCACCTTTTACTAAAGACTATTCTAAAGCTTTTAATTATTTCAAACGCTCTAGTGATCTAGGTTTCATTCCAGCTAAAAACGCTATGGCAGCGCTCTATGCTATTGGTCTTGGCTCTGCTAAAGATCCAGCTAAAGCCTTTATACTATTTAAAGAAGCGGCTGATGCTGGTTTTATTTCTGCGCAAATCAACCTAGCTCGCTGCTATATACACGGTGAAGGAACCGAGCGTAACGCGCGCCAAGCGGCACTTTACTACGAGAAAGCTTCTCGCAAAGGTTCCAACCTTGCTGAGCGCGAACTTAAGATTCTAAATCAAATGGTTAAAGACAATCAAATCTGAACCGTGATCTCTCGCTGAGCAACTTCTCTAGCTCTAAGTTGGGATAATTGATAAACTCTCTCAAAAACCTTAATTGATAGCTTAGTATAATTCTCATTAATTAGCTTCAAACCCAGATCAGCTAAGGCTTGTATATCATTATAATTTTTCTGAAATTCTTTGCGCATCAGCTTCTCAAAATTCTCACCTGGGATATAACGTAAAGATTTACGTTTGGTAGCTGGGTCACGTTTCTCTACGCGCTCGTAGACCTTATATTTCACCAGCATCATAATCGCTTCTTCGCTTTCCTGGTGATCACCACTAGACTTATCCCAAATCCGTTTCCATAGATAAATCGCATCATCGATCTTACCTAACTTCTCATAGGTCTTCGCTAGTCCAGCCATAAACGGTAAACTATCTGGCATCAACTCCAAACCTTTGAGATAACTTTGCTCAGCTTTATCATGATGACCTTGATGGCGAAATATAAAGCCCAGGTTAAGGTAGGCAGAAGGATCAAGCAAATCCACTGAAAGTATCTTATCGACAGTCTTTTCGGCATCACGCCAACGCTCTTCTTTGATGGCTTGAGATAAAGCTTTATAGTAATCCCATTTCTTAATAAATAACTTATAGGGCTTATATTCTTCTATATCCATCTCTGTGATTAGCTTACGCATTGCATCTACAGAGAGCTCCCAGTCAAAACCTATTTCATTTAAAGTGCCTTGCTGAGTTTTGGGGTAGGGTACATAATTCGGAAGATGGTAAAACTCGGCTTCAGCCTTGTCTATTTCCAGCAGTAAATACCTATCTCCTAGCATCAAATATACTATTATCCAAGCTTAATACTATGTTCAATATTGGCTCTGGTCAAGCCCAGAGCGGCTTTTACAGCCCTTGACTATTTGTCAATACCTATAGTATAATAACAATATGGGCTTAAGAGATTTTTTTAGGGCTAAGCGCAGCGAAAAATTCGCAAGTCAGCAAAGCCAATCCGAGAACCTCAGCATCAATGACGAGGACATCGCGCGTAATTGGGTATCCTGCAAAAGCTGCGGTACTACAGCACATCGCAGTGTTTATGAGACTAATCTCTATGTTTGTCAGAATTGCGGGCAACATGGCCGCCTGAGCGCAAGTGAGCGTATTAGCCTACTTGTAGACTCTAATAGCTTCCAGGAGTTCGACGCTGAAATCACGGCTTTAGACCCATTGAATTTTAATGACGGCAAACCCTACGCTGATAGACTCAAGGACGCTCGCAAGAAGACCGGTTATAACGAGGCTCTTTGTATCGGCACGGCTACTATCGAGGGCATCAAGGTGGTGCTTGCGGTAATGAACTTCGATTTTATCGGCGGTAGCATGGGCAGTGTGGTGGGAGAGAAGTTCGTTCGTGCCGTACATAAAGCTATAGAAACTAAAGCACCATTCATCGCCATCTCAAGTTCTGGTGGTGCACGCATGCACGAAGGCATACTCAGTTTAATGCAGATGGCTAAAACAAGCATCGCTTTAGATGAGCTAGAAGCCGCTGCTATACCTTATATATCTCTATTAACTGATCCTACTTACGGCGGAGTGGCTGCCAGCTTCTCAAGCCTGGGAGATATTATTATCGCCGAACCTAAAGCCAGAATTGGTTTTGCCGGTAGAAGAGTTATAGAAGAAACCGTACGCGAAAAACTACCTGAGGATTTCCAAAGTGCCGAGTACTTGCTCGAGCATGGTCAAATCGATATGGTGGTAGAGCGCAAAAACTTGCGTAATACTCTAGCTCAGATCTTTAAGATCCATGGTTTCTTCCCTGAGAATTTTGAAGTAGCTGATAGTGTCCGTGCTGTCAGTAGCTCTAAAGGCGTAGTAGTGAAGCCCAAGAAAGAAATCCCAATGGATTTCGAGAAACCTCTATTAACTATCCAAAAACAAATTCAAGAGCTTGAGCGCAGAGCTATAAGTGAAGAAGATCAAGATTCACTAGAGAAGCTCAAAAAACAGTATAAGGAAGTGGAAGAAAATATCTACAAAAACCTAAGCCCTATAGACATCACCAAAATTGCTAGACACCCTAATCGTCCGAATGCTGATGACTACTTGAATCTAATCTGTGATCGCTGGATAGAATTACATGGTGATAGAGCTGGTACTGATGATTCAGCGATATTAACTGCTATCGCTGAAATCGAAGGTATGCCTTGCGTAGTAGTAGGTACTCGCAAAGGTCGCAGCATCAAAGAAAACCAAGAATGTAATTTCGGTATGCCGCAACCAGAAGGTTACCGTAAAGCTAAACGTATATTTGAGTATGCTAATCGTTTCAAATTACCAGTATTAACTCTTATTGATACTCCAGGAGCTTATCCTGGCTTAAATGCTGAGTCTAATGGTCAATCTATAGCTATAGCTGAGAACCTTAAAGCTCTAGCGAAACTAGAAGTACCAGTACTCGCTGTAGTAACTGGTGAAGGTGGCTCTGGTGGTGCACTAGCTATCGGTGTCGCCAACAAGGTTCTAATGCTAGAGAATTCTATCTACTCAGTTATTAGTCCAGAAGGTTGCGCTGCTATACTATGGCGCACTCGCGACAAAGCTGCAGAAGCTGCGGCTGCACTTAAAGTTACCGCTAAAGATCTCTATGAGCTAGGTGTAATCGACGCTATAGTAGCTGAGCCTCTGGGCGGCGCTCACAAAGCTTGGGAGCGCACAGCGATGAACTTGCAAGAACAAATCGTAGTAAACTTCAAAGAATTGCAAAAAATGAATGGCAAGGAACTGCGCCAGCACAGACTTGAGAAGTACTATGGTTTCGGTGCTTTTGAAGATAAGGGCACAAGCAACACCACAAAATCCAAAAAAACTTTATTTGTTGGTAGCGTAGATGGTGCTAAAACTAGGTAGGCATGCGTCATCCTAGCTCCAAAATACTTTTTTTAGAATTAGTTTGCGTCTTGTTAATTGCAAGTCCGGTTCTTGCTGCGCCACCGAAAGCACAAGAACAACCGTCATTGCAAGGAGCCAAAGGCACAAAGCAAGAACAACCGTCATTGCAAGGAGCCAAACGCGACGAAGCAATTCATAAAGAAAAAATCGACCCCAAGAAACGCAGCCTCAGCAACTGGACCCAACAAAAACAACTAGAAGCACTAATACGTAGATCAAAAAACGATATCAGGATTGATGGTTTGATTGAAAAACACTTAGGTACAGCTTTCAAGCGAGCTTCAGTTTACGATCTCTATCCACTAGAACCATATACAGTAGAACTAGATAAAAATGACGAAGAAGGTCGCAAAGAATTCGTGGCTTACTATGATTATGCGCGCAAAGAATTAGTAACAGTATCTCAGAGCCCTCTACTACGCGTACTGCATCATGACTATGATCTAGATGCTAATCGCGATTATGCCGTAATAGTTTCTAGACCAATTGAATATGATAAGAAGGGCTTTGCCCGTAAGCCTAAACACAAAGAGCGCATATATTTGCTAGTTGCTAACGACTCTCAAGTGCTATATTTTCAGCCATTATCAGCTGACTATTTGGAAATCATCAATAATGGTAATTACCCAACTAGTCTTGCCATAAGTAAACGTCTTTATCGCATACCCGCACCTGCATTCAGAGCCTTAGCTCTAGATGGCGATTCTTACACTCTATATTATGATCGCAGTAAGTCTGGCTGGGTTAAAATGTACACAGATCAAAGAGGCGATGGTGGCTAAAAAAATAGCAATAGTTACAGGCAACTACAAAGGTCTAGGCAAGGCTATTTCAGAGATGCTGCCTTCATTAGGCTACGAAACTCCTCTGCTTATTAGACGTGCCAACTATGACCTTAGCAAGCCTGAAGCCGCTGAGCGTTTAGTTAATGATGTAATCAAACAATATGGGCGCTTAGATTTATTAGTTAATAATGTCGGCGATTTTATTCATAAAGAGATCAGTGATATAAACATCACTGAGTGGCATGAGATGATAAATAGTAATCTTAACTCTGCCTTCTATATGTGCCACTATGCGCTGCCGCATTTGCGTAAAGCTGCAACACTCGAGCCTAGCAGTGGAGCTAGTGAGGACGCCGAGCGAGCAAAAAACGCAGACATAAGACAATTGCGCTCGCTCCACCCAAGTCATATACTAAATATCGGCTACGCCGGCATGGAGCATTTCAGAACTTACACTGCTACCACTGCTTATCAAGCAGCCAAAACTGGGCTCTTAGTGCTCACCAAGGGGCTTGCTAAAGCAGAAGGCAAGAATAATATTTTAGTAAATATATTATCCCCTGGGCATATGGAGAACTCCGTTGCGCCCTATAAGTTAGAGAATATAAGCCTAGGACGGCTAGCAACGCTAGAAGAAGCTTGCTCAGTGGCTAAGCTACTAATCACTCATAGTTATTTGACTGGTCAGAATATAGAAGTTGCTGGTGGTTGGGG
>CAYUFH010000041.1:5516-12603 GCA_964444015.1 uncultured Gammaproteobacteria bacterium
AAGCAATCCACTCTAGAATTGATACCTAACCTGATTCTTCTCACCCATTTTACTTAGCAACTTATTCTCCACTGCCCAGTTAAGATCTCGGCTGGCTGTTGCAGTTGAAATATTTTTAAACAACTCTAAATAGTCTTGCCGCTTAAACTTGGTTTTCTTGAGTTGAGTTCTAGCATAATCGATTCTAGACTCTGAGCTAGAATTCGTAGTTTTAGTCTCTTTGAGTAAAGATTTAATAGCGTCAAGAATAATTTCAAGCATAAACTCTATAAACAAAGTTGAACTAGCGGCTTTATCGCAGAGCGCTAATACTTCATAGTATTTCTTTTGTTTAATTCTGATTAAAGACTCTATAGGCAAATATACAAAAACCGGGTGAAACTCCGTCAGTATAAGGGTTTGCCAGAGCCGACCCAGCCTACCATTACCATCAGAGAAAGGGTGTATAAATTCAAACTCATAATGAAAAACACAACTTTTAATCAAAGCATGCTCTTCTCCACCCAAATAACTAAGCAAATCGCTAATATGTTTTTTAACTAGTTTAGCTGGCGGCGCCATATGAGTAAGTTTATTACCCTTAAATATCCCGACATTACCAGACCTGAGCTCACCAGCATCTTGAGTTAGTCCTTGCATGAGTAGTTTATGTGCTTGCAATAATGACTGCAAACGATTAGCTTTATATTTATCTAAATGATCATAGGCTTGAATTGCGTTTTTAACTTCAATAATGTCTCTTGCTGGACCAAGCACACGTTTACCATCGAGAATATCTGAGACTTGCTCTTCTGATAGACAATTGCCCTCAATAAGTAAGGAAGAGTGTATGCTTTTGATTCGATTCTTGCGCCTAAGTTGAGGTTCTGGTTTATCTAGGTATAATCCTTGGTATTTTCCAAGTTCAGCCGATATGGCTATTACCAGCTTAAAAGCCTTGGGGCTTATAGAATATGGTGGTTTATGGCTCACAATGATAGTATCAAATGATACTATCATTATACCAATATTTATGGGTTTATAACGTCATTGCAAGCGCAGCAAAGCAGTCCATTAAAGCACTGCAAAAAAATCTTCAATTAAATCCAAGGGAGCATAAACGACCCCGACGGGTCGTTTATGCGCTTTCAACTTATAGTTAAAAACGCAGGCTAAGACTAAAGGCGCCGACTCTAAGCAATTTGTTCCCAGCTGCTTGTCATTGCGAGCGTAGCGAAGCAATCCATAATTCAAATATTAAAGTGCAGTAAAAAAACTAGTCAGAGCATAAATTACAATTTAAACTATAACCATCAGTGTTATTTAGCGTTGGACTATTAGAAAGATTCTTTCCTGTGGCAGCACATGGCGGTCCGTTAGGAATGCTGTTGACGACACATGGACGACAAACAGATAAAATAAGGGGTCAGCGCTCTCCTTCACCAGCAGCCACAGCAGCCCCTCAAGAAGAAATTAAACCAGCTGCTCTACCTTCTTCACTTCATGATGCACCAGCAGCCGAAGCAGAACCTGCTAGCACAAACAATCCTGCGCTTCACGAAGAGGCAACTATTAAAGCTGAACCAATTAAATTTACAAGAACAAGTTCTCGCACTGGAGAGCCTACACCAACTGCCGTAGCAGATACAGAAGGTGATACTACTTTTCGAAAGATTATAAAAGGACTAAGTACTGTCCCCCAGGAACCAGCACCTGCTCTTTTACCCATAAGGGCTGAAGAGCCGAGCCCGAAAAGAAATGAACTAGCTCCTCCAGATGCAAAGGCTCCTTTAATACCAGCTCCACCACCAGCAAAACCAATATCTAAAACTGCTAGAATCCAATTAGTCCTAACTGAAGAGGGCGAGCTTGTTTTACCTAGACCTGAAGACAATAAACCAGATTGGTTCACGCAACATCAACGAGGGAATCAAGACACTAAGCACCTAGAATCTGGTGGCAAAGCAAGTGCTAGTTAAATCTTCCCCTTCAACCTAATATATTTAGCTTTAGAAATTCCAGTGATAGCTTCTATCTTCTGCAAGACTACATCACTAACAGGATCATCGACGTTAATTACCATCACGGCAGCCGCGTCATCTTGAGTGCGACCTAAGTTAAGTGAGCTGATGTTGATATTAGCGTCCCAAAGTATTTTGGAGATCTGAGCCACCATACCAGGCTTATCACCATGGAAAGTAATTATCGAGTGGTTATCAGGGTGGATATTTACTGGGTATCTATCTATCTGAATGATAGACGGGATGCCAGCTGAGCCTTCAGCACCTTGGATAATGGTTCCAGCGATAGTGCATTTGCCTTTATCGCTTTTGACACGGATACGCAGCTTATCTACGTACTCACCAGCATCTTCTGATTTAAGCTCAGAGACATGGATGCCGCGCTCTTTAGCGATTAGTGGTGCGTTAACGAAAGTCACTCCATCGAGGTTAACAGCAAGCATACCTCTTAAAGCTACTAGTTTAAGCGCTTCGATATTTTTGGAGGCTAGTTCACCTAGGGCTTCGATTTCAATTTCTTGAATACAACCATCTACTAACTGCGCAAGTATAGAGCCCATATGCTCAGCCAAACCTAGATAGTGCTTTACATGAACTACGAAATCTGGTCTAAGTCCAGGCAAGTTCACTGCCGCGCGCGCAACACCACCATTCAGTACATCACGCACTTGCTCAGCAACATCGATAGCGACATTCAACTGGGCTTGCTCAGTACTAGCACCCAAGTGCGGAGTAAGCAAAACCTTATCACCACAGTGATGTAGAGGTGAGTCTGTACACGGTTCTTCCGAAAACACATCTATAGCTGCGCCTGCAACTTTACCGGATTTAACGGCTTCAGCCAGATCAGCTTCGTTAATCAAACCACCACGCGCACAGTTAACTATGCGCACTCCATCTTTCATGCGCGCGATAGTCTCGCGATTAATCATATTAAGAGTCTCTTTAGTCTTAGGGACATGCAGAGTAATAAAATCAGCTTGCGCGTATATAGTTTCAAGCTCGGCTTTAGTTACATTGATGCTCTCAGCTTTCTCTTTAGAGACGAAAGGATCGAAACCTATAACCTTCATGCCAAGTGCGTTAGCGACTTTGCAGACACGCTGACCGATCTTACCTAAACCTACTACACCTAGTATCTGTCCCTTAAGTTCAGTGCCGAGGAACTTAGAGCGCTCCCATTTACCTTCACGGCAAGATTTATCAGCAGCAGCAATTTGACGGCAAAGTGCCATCATCAAAGCCACCGTATGCTCGGCAGCAGCAACAGTGTTACCTTCTGGAGAATTCACCACAATAACACCGCGCTCAGTAGCAGCATCGACATCGATATTATCGACACCAACACCAGCTCTACCAATAATCTTCAAGCGAGTTGCAGCTTCGATGATTTCACGAGTAGCTTGTGTTTGCGAGCGCACCAGCAGGGCATCGTAATCTTTAATGCAAGACTTCAGTTCATCAGCAGACATCCCCGGCTTATAATCCACCTCTGAGCTTTGCTCTAGTATGCTCAAGCCGACTCTATCAAGTTTATCCGTGACTAATACTTTGCTCTTCACAGGGTCTCATTTTAGCAATAACCGTGCGGTCGTGATCTAAGCCAATCACAACCGCACCGTAGAATTACCGTGCATGATAAACTTGTAAACCTATGACAAGCACTTTTGCCAGTCAAATAATGTCACCAAGCAGCTTCCCTATACTGGCTGGACCTTGTGTTATCGAGAGCGAAGAGCTAGTAATGAGCGTCGCTGCAAAACTTAAAGAAATCGAAAAAAACCTCAAAGCAAAATTCCCAGAGCAGAATTTAGTCTTCATCTTCAAAGCTAGTTACGACAAAGCCAATCGCAGTTCTATTAATGGCTTTCGCGGGCCTGGACTGAAAGAAGGTTTAGCTATACTTAGCCGAGTGCGCGAACGCTATCAGCTACCTATAGTATCTGACGTGCATGATGCTAGCCAAGCCACTGCCGCTGGTGAAATTTTGGATATTATTCAAGTGCCTGCTTTTCTTTGCCGTCAGACTGATCTTATATCCGCTGCTGCTAAAACCAATAAAGTACTCAATATCAAAAAAGGTCAATTCCTCTCGCCTCCTGAAGTTGCTAATATTCGCGACAAATGTCTTGAAGCTGGTAACGATAAATTATTTATTTGTGAGCGTGGTAATAGTTTCGGTTATAACAATCTCGTAGTCGATATGCGTAGCTTCGAGCAAATTCGTCAGCTCGGCATTAGAACTATCTTCGATGCTACTCATTCTTGCCAGCTTCCTGGTGCAGGCGGCGATAAATCACTTGGCAATAGTGCTTTCGCTCCGATACTTGCGCGTGCTGCTGTTGCGGCGGGTGCTACTGGTATCTTCGCCGAGACTCATCCTAATCCTAGTAAGGCACTTAGCGATGGACCTAATATGATTCCACTAGAGATACTTGAAGCTACTCTGGAATCTATACTTGCAGTAAGAGCGGCTGTGGTGCTGGAGCTGCAGAGAGTCTAAAATAGCGTGATGCTAGACATATGCTCAATAGGATAAGAAGTATTAACGTACTTCTCTAGAGCAGCCTTAGTTTTATTAATAGAGTCTTTGCTTAACTGTGATGGAGCTAGCATTTTATTCATCTCATCAATAATTATTCTAAATTTCGCTTTAAGCTCAGGGCTTTGCTGTAATGCTTTTCTCACTTGGCTAAAGGCACAGATAGCTACTACTTCTATGCCACCTTCATCAAGATGAGGATGCAAGCTTCGAAACCTTTGCACCACTTGAAATTCATCATTATTCATTGAGCCAGAACGAAATCTCAACATAGCTTTAGCTAAATCTCCTGTAAAATCTTTGCGTTTAGCTTGCCTTAATCTATCTTCTGCTGTATCAAAACATAGTTTTTCCATCTGCCGCACTATATCAAATAAAGCTTGATTAATAGTTAGCATGCTCTCTTCAAACTTATCCTGAGATAATGCAAAACAAGGTGCGGGAAGTTTCGCAATATGACCAAACACTATTCTTAAAAGAGCTAAGTTTTGCACTAAAAGATTTCTAGGTATTATGCCCCGCTTATTAGCTTGCTCTGCAGAATCTATCAAAGCTTGACTCAGCTTAGTTCTCTCCACCACATCAAAACCTGTTTGAATATTTTCTGTATATGCTGCGACATCTATATAATTGACGTTTTCAGCTTCTAATCTAATTATAGGTATCAAGGTTTCAGCATTATCTAATACATGACTTAATAAATGAAATCGAAGCGACGTAGAAACATGACTAAGTAGTTTATCCAGAGTCCCCGGAATCCTATTAAAGTAGTTTAGAAAATCTTTTAGTAATGCGGCTTCTGTAGTTACTTCTTCAGCAGTCTCAGCTAAGTTATGAATACTAGGAAATAACTCTGGGTGCTCTGTTATTGCTGCATGAAGTGCGGTTTTCTCTTCAGCAACTAGAGTGGCTCGTTTAGGACTAGGACCCAGCCTAGTACTAGCCCTCTCTAATACTGGCTGCACCAAACGCTTGAATAATCTATCAGTAACAGGGATGCCCATTCTAAAGATAATAACACACTCAAATTTAAAATCTATGCTCGCGCTTCAGGCGGATTTGAAGGAGCGGTCGGAGCAGCAGAGAGTTTAGCTACAAGCTCTCGCGTGCTTGTGAAGGTGGGTTCTACAATAACCTGACAACGAGGATAAGTACTGATAACTTTCATAACTTTTAAACCATACTCTCTGCATAATTCTTTAACTCTACGATTCAACGAACGAACCATATTAAGCCTAAGCTGATATTCCCTATCTGAAGGTTTGCCATGGTCACCAGCTAAAAGAACATCAAGACTGTGAATACTATGCTGCTCAGGAATATTCAATTCCATTAACAAGGATCCAGGATAACGAGTATCATTGTCCGCAATTTGGAATAGGGAAAAATCAACAGGCAACTTGGAGCTTTTTCTATCATCTAAACTTGCTACAGTAAGTATCTCCCTCGTTGAAGATAGCCCCATGCGAGTAAGCAGACTAGGTCCGTAAGGGTTACCATAAGTTATTCCTTGTAATAAACTTGCCATATTATCTAGACTACCATATCTTAAAAACTAAAGGCATAAAAACAATATATACGCCATGATTTCGATTTTCGAAAATATTTACACTATTAACAAATATTTTACACTTTTAGACGTTATGTTTTTTACGACTCTGGGTATAATACTTTTACAAGGCATAAATCGTGTCCATCAAGAAAAAGAACTCAAGTAAGGGCTTCCCCTCACAGACAGAACTTATAGACGAGTTCTATATACATCCTGATGAGCCGATTTACAGCAGCGGTGTTGTCTGCAAACTACTTACAATACCAATCTGGGTCCTTAAACAATTAGATAGTGAGGGTATTGTTTCTCCTCCCCGCCAAAGAGAAGGACAAGCCCGACTATACTCGAAGCGAGAGTTAAAAAAGCTGGACCAAGTTTGGTATCTAATGAGTGAGCGCAAAGTTAAAGCAGATGGCATCAAAGTGATCCTTGAAATAGAACAGGAGGTTAACTATGTCATTAATACCATACAGAAAAACGACTTGTGCAAGCCACGCTAGTCCACTGAATGTTATCGAAGAATTACAAAGTGACCTTAATCGGTTCTTCGATAGTTCCCTATTGAATCTTACGCGCGGCTATGAAAGCTCAGGACCACCTATTGGGACTTGGCTACCTAACACCGATATTCACGACTCCGGAGATAAGCTGGTGGTAACTACTGATCTACCTGGTGTTGATAAAAACAACATAGAAGTCTCGGTACAAGGCAAAACTCTATTTATCAGAGGAGAGAAAAAACTCGAATCAAACACCCAAGACATGGGATGTCTGCGTAGTGAGAGATACTACGGACAGTTTGAAAGAGCTCTCCCTCTAGGTGAAGACATTGAGCCATCTAAAATAGAAGCCCATTACCAAAACGGTGTGCTCAGTGTCTCTATCCCCAAAAGAGAAGAAGCCAAACCTAAACAAATCAAAGTCAACATTAAGTAGACTTGTTTCCTCATGATGCCCAGCAAAACCCTGCCTAGAGCAGGGTTTTGTGGTTTG
>CAYUFH010000042.1:0-5285 GCA_964444015.1 uncultured Gammaproteobacteria bacterium
TATTAACGCCGCTGAGCTTTAAGTTCCTTCAGTTTCTGAAGTAGCTCTCGCTCCTCGCCGCTAATTTTATTTGGTGTCTCTATATGAACTTGCACATAGTGATCACCGTATTGTCCTTGCCTATGTAGCTTGGGCATACCTTTATTTTTAAGAGTATAAACTTGTCCGAATTTAGTTCCAGCTTTAATCTCAAGTTTAGTCTTGCCATGTATAGTTTCGATTTCTATAGTTTCACCGAGTGCAGCTTCTGGATAGCCAATATCTAATTCAGAATAAATATCGGCACCGCGTCTTTCGAAGCGTGAATCACCTTCTACGTGCAAGAGTACATAAATATCTCCGCTAGGTCCACCATTAAGCCCGGCATCGCCCATGCCAGCTAGCTTAAGATGATTACCATCTTCAACACCAGCAGGAATTTTTATTTCAACTTCTTTCTCTTGGCGTGATTGACCGCGACCTTTACAGCTGGTGCAAGGATTTTTAATCACTTTACCTTTGCCTTTGCAAGTCGGGCAAGTTTGTGCGTGCCTGATTTGTCCGAGTATAGAATTCTGCACAGAGATTACTTCACCCTGTCCTTGGCAAGTCTGGCAAGTTTGCATATCTGCGCTTGGGTTCTTTGCACCAACACCATGACACTCAGCACAATTAATTAGTGGATTGAGGCGAATTTTCTTTTTAACTTCTTGAAGTGGATCCAAAAATTTTAAATTCACTGCGACTTCATGATCTTGACCGCGACTAGGGCGATCTGGTCTAGAACGTCTGCCCCCTCCGCCACCAGCAAAACCACCACCGAAGAAACTAGAAAATACATCACTTAAATCTTCAAAGCCCGCGCCATGGAAACCTCCACCATGTCCGCTGAAACCACCAGCGCCAGCTTTAAGTCCTTCGGCGCCATATTGATCATAGATACTGCGTTTCTGCGGATCTTTAAGTGCGTCGTAGGCCTCACCGACTTTTTTGAACATCTCTTCACTACCAGTATCGGTATTATCTGGGTGATATTTGCGCGCGGCTTTCTTGTAGGCTGATTTGATATCAGCCTCACTAGCATCACGGCTTATGCCTAGTAAGTCGTAGTAGTCTCCTGCAGCCATTGGCACAGCGATATTTTAGCATTTATGAGGGGTTTAGTTTACTTAGGCAGCTTTATATCAAAATGCTTAAGTACATCAGGTTTAATGATGTCACTTACTCTCTGCTGAGAACCAAAAGATAATGTCTCCGCTAAGATCTCAATGATCCTTTGGACAGATATAGATTCCTCTCCAGTCATTCTATTTAATGCGCCTATTTGTGCATCGACATCTCCTTGACTAAAAGTGAAAGTGCGAGCTTCTAGATCTCCAATAGTACGTATGCTACTTAGAGCTTCAGGAACTGTAATATTTCTTGTACGATTAATTAGATTAAATAGCTCGTAGGTGTGAGGATTTCGATTTAAGCAATAAGCTTCAAATAGTACATCTGCTGTATCAGGACGATTCTCTCTTATTGCTAGCATTCTAAGTACTTCATCTTGCTTCTCTGGTGCAAGAGCAGCGAACTGATCGTATTTATCTGCTAAAGCTTCAATAGTTGGGAATTCCTTTCTAATATCTATGGTTGGTTTTGCGGGACCTGTAGCAGCTGCTCCTCGAACCGTGGCTGGAGCTTCAGGTTTTAGTAATGCATGAAGAGCTTGTACTTCTGGAACACTCAAGTCGGTCCAGCCAGGTATAGCATTGACAATCGTCTCAAGGCCACTGCAATAGAATTTGGCTAGACTTTCCAGAAGAGTAAGCTGCTGCTCTCTTGTTGCTGCAAAAAACGCTGCTTTCTTCTGAGGATCCCTAAAATCTTGCACCCCAACTATTGTTGATAGGTCAACAGGTGCTGTAGGAGTTACTCTTGGGCTCAATGGGGTAGTTGCACTTGGGCTTGCCCTGCGACTCGCCACGGGTGGCGGACTAGTTTGACTCTGCGTTACTAATCCAGCGGCAGCTATTTCTCTAGGTTTAGTAGCAATCGGCTTCTTCTCAAGTGGAGGAAGTCCTCTTAGTGCTCTTACTTTAGCTATTGCTTTAGTAAGCGCATCATCGGGCTCATATGCTTGTCTTATTTTGTCGCGATTATTCCCTCTAGCTCTTCCATTGAAAAGAGGATTCGTTGATAAGATTCGATCTACTGTCGCTCTTACTCTTGCTTGTTTAATTGCACCGCCAGCCATGCCAGATAATATAGCATCTTATATCGAATCGAATCAACTAGTAATACTCAATGATCTACAAGAAGGCACGGGCTTATCTAGAAAGAGTTAAATCTCCATAAGCTGCTGGGTAGAATACGCTTATGGCTAAGAAATTTTTAGTTTTCGCTGAATGCAAAGAAAACGAATCAGGTGTTAAGGAAATAAGTTCTGGTTCTGCTGAACTAGTTAAGTTCGCGGCTCAGCAATCGGCTGGTGCTGTTACTGTTGCGATATTCGGTAATAAAGTCACGGACGCAGCCAAACAACTCAATGCTCTTGGTGCTGCTAAAGCTTACGTGATTGATAGTCCTGAGCTAGAAGTTTTTAGATCTGAATTATATGTAGCTGAGTTACTTAAAATCGTTGAAGCAGAAAATCCAGATGTAGTTATAGCAATTAATTCTATAGATGGTGAAGCACTTATGGCTGTAGCTGGAGCTAAGGCTGGCGCTAACGTAGCTACTGACTGCCTTTCATACGAAGATAATGGCAGCACTAAAGTCACTCGCAGTATGTATTCTGGCAAGCTCCTAGTAACTACAGAACTTGCAGCTGGCAAGAAATCATTTATAAGTTTTAGACCTAATAGTATTAAAGTAGAAGCGACTAATGCAGTTAACACTGAAATAGTAACAACTAGCCTCACTGCAACAGCAACTCTTAAAGTAAAAGCTGTAGAGAAATCTGCAACTAAAGAAATAGCTCTTACTGATGCTGCGGTAATTGTTTCTGGTGGTAGAGCAATGGGCAATTCAACTAATTTTGCTGTACTAAGAGAGTTTGCTAAAAAAATCAACGCTGCAGTTGGTGCTTCGCGCGCAGCTGTAGATAGCGGCTATGCGCCTCACAGTATGCAAGTAGGTCAAACTGGTAAAGTCGTAAGTCCTAACTTATATATAGCTTGTGGTATTTCTGGCGCCATACAGCATTTCGCTGGAATGGGTTCTAGTAAAGTGATAGTAGCTATCAACAAAGATCCAGAGGCTCCTATTTTCAAGAAAGCTGATTACGGTATTGTTGGAGATCTTTTCGAGGTTGTGCCAGCACTAACTGAAGTTGTAGATAGTATTATCAAGTAAGCCTTAGTCCAATGTTAGACTAAGAGTATGGCTGTAGATTCTAGTTTTAGTTATCAATCAGAAACCATGGTTAATACCTTTGGCACTAATCCTGAAAACATTCCTATTGGTCTACTAATTGTTTTTGCTTTTGTTGCAGGTTTAATTTCCAGTTTAAGCCCTTGCGTACTTAGCATGCTACCGATGAACCTGGCTTATATTGGAGCTTCTAGAATACGTAGTCCTTTCTCTCATGCTTCTCTTTTTGTTTTAGGCGTGGCTAGCTTAATGGCAATACTAGGGGCATTTAGTAATTTTGCTTTTGCGGTTTTTACTGAATATAAAACCTATATTTATTTAGTGGTTGGTTTTTTTATTATAATCATGGCTTTAGCTGTGCTGGAATGGATACGTATTCCCATGCCTCAACTAGTAACTAAAATGCCAGAAGCGAATCCTTATATTATTGGTTTAGTGTTTGCCTTAGTAAGTTCACCTTGTTCTAGTCCTGTGCTTTTTGCGGTGTTAGGAGCAGTAGCTGCTTTAAACTCTTGGTTTAATTCAATTTTAGTTATGTTTGCTTTTTCGCTAGGCTACACTGCTGTGATTTTTCTTGCTTGCTTCTCAGCGGCTTTAGTTAAGCAGCTCAACTGGTTCAAACAACATAGCAAGTTGATTATGAATATATCAGCAGCCTTACTAGCACTTATGGGTCTGGCTTATATATATGCTGGTCTTAAGTCGCTATTCTAAAACTATAAGATCTATTGGTATAATTATTAGCCGTGAGCTCTGAAGACGACATCAATAATCTACATCAAGGTGATGCCACCTATAAACCCCACAGCAAAAGAGATGAGGGTGATAAAGCTTGGCAGGAATTAGCCAATAATACTTGTGCCACCAAAACACCTTCAGAACTAGAACAACTTAAACTTGAATTAGCTGAGCTAGACGATAAATACAAGCGTCTTTGGGCTGATCAGCAAAACATGCAAAAACGCTTACAAAGAGAGCGTGAAGAGACTTATAAATATGCTGCTGTAACTACAATAGAAGCTATTCTACCTGCACTTGATAACTGTGAGTTTGCACTTAAGAGTATCAATGCTAATACCAAAATTGAAGAAGTGGTCAAGGGCATAGAGATGCTCAAAACCCAGCTAATGATGTCTTTACAAGGGATTGGACTAGAAGAGATCAATACTAACGGCACTTACAATGCAGAACTTCATGAAGCTATAAGTTCAGTGCAAGATAGCCAAAAAGCTGAGGGTTCCATTGTTGAAGTAATCAAAAAAGGTTTCAAACTTAGAGATAAAATTATCAGACCTGCTACGGTAGTAGTTTCTACGCAGCAGTAAAATAGCAGCGCAGATGCACAACTATAAACTTACACTAGAATACAATGGCGCTGGCTTTTCTGGTTCTCAGATTCAAGCAGATGGTCTAAGAACAGTGCAAGCTGAACTTGAAACGGCTTTGACGACGTACTTTCGAGAACCAGTAACAAGCTGCTTCTCTAGTAGGACTGACGCTGGGGTGCACGCCATTGGTCAAGTGCTTAATTTCCAAATTGACCAGGAAATCCCCAATCTAGAATCCAATCCTGATAAGTTTCTTATTGGTCTTAATGGCATACTAGCTAATGACCTGGCTGCTACTGCAATTACTGAAGTCCCACTAGAGTTTAATTCTCGCTTCAACGCAAAATCACGCGAGTACCTCTATAAGATATTTAATCGTAGAGCTAGACCGGTACTAAGATTAGATAGCCTGCATTGGGAGAAAGAACCCTTGAATTTCGAGCTTATGGCTCAGCACGCTACCAAGTTTCTTGGCACTCATGATTTCTTAGCTTACACTAAGCTAGAGCCAGGTGAGGCAGCTAAGGCTAATTATTTATGTACAGTTTATGAATCAGAACTGATCCGAGAGTCTAAGATTTGTTTTAAATATAAAATTCGCGCTAATCGCTTCTTAAGACA
>CAYUFH010000042.1:5385-12582 GCA_964444015.1 uncultured Gammaproteobacteria bacterium
AGCGGCTGCACGCGAGTCTCTAAGCGACTAATAATATTCTTAAGATCATCTACTTCTAATTGTTTAGATTCTGCCTGAGCTTTATGTTTGGCTGCTTCACGCTCAAGCTGCTCTAGCTTACGGTTAAGTATATAGTTATCTTCTACTTGCAAGTTTAAAGAGGCGACATTATGTTCTAACTGATCTACCGCAAGCCTTTGCTGAGCCTCTCTAGCTTGAAACTCTTCTATAATCATTTGGTATTGTTGAACCGCTTCTCTTAAATAACGTAAAGGAGATAGCTCTGCGAATTGATTAAGCGAAGGAATAATCTCACTATACTGCTCTGCACAAAGACTCAGATAACGAATATCATGCAGGCTCATGCCCTTAAGAACAAGATCATGTATTTTAGCAATAGCCCTTGCAAGCGTGTAGTAGTAAGATGCCTGTGGTTCAGCAATACCAAGCTGCTCCTCATAACTCACGAGCATAGTTTCTGAAATATTTAATTGCTCTCGAATCTCTTTGCGCGAAATATACCTTGAGCTCAGGTCTGACATTAGTGCATCTCCTGCAAGGTCTGGTGTATTTCTTGAATTAGCTCACCATCAAGCTCTTGACTGTACTCATGACTATGATGAGAATCTGTAGTTTTATTAATTGGTTTAGGTGCCGGCGGCGCTGAGCTCTTCGTAGTTTCAGCAGCTACTGGACTTGCTTGCATCTTAGGTACATAGCTATGTCTTGCACTATCTTGAAGAACCGGTTCTTTATGTGCAGGCGGTACTACGACTGGCGCCACTGCTTTTTTAGTTTCAACAACTGGTGCTACGACAGGAGCTACTACTGGTTCTTCTTCTATAACTTCTTCTTGAACACTAGGTTCTTGCACTGGCTCTTCTACTACTGGCTGAGCCGGTTTTGGCACTATAACTTGTTTAAGCACTTCAGCTTCCACTTCTTTAGATGCTTTATCCTCTTCTTTAGGTTTACGCTCAGTAATTTTCTTAGCCACATAAGCAGCACCCTTGCCTACAGATTTAATATCATTAGCTGTGCCTTTTATAATGGTGCCGTATATTAGACCACGCTTTTTAAGTTTATCTACATCTTGCTTGATAACGGCTAATTGAGCACCAGTTTCATCTACTTGAGCGGCAATTTCTTCGCTTTGTTCTTGAACAACATTAACAGTTCCAGTCATGCTACCAATCTCTTGGCTCAAAGTTGTGATTTTTTGGTTAAGAGCACTTAGTTCGTTTTGGAATTGCTCCATGATGTTTACTAGACTTGCTAGATCCTCTCTATCTTCTAGTAGTTCTTTATTGTAGTTATTGATAAGACTGCTAAGCGCTACCGCCATTTCATATCTAGTAATAGGTGTATTACCTCTGAAGGCTCCAGTAGGATCGCCAACCATTACTCCACTATCATATAAATCTTGCACCGCATCACTAGCCCAATGAGTTTTGGGAACATCTTTAAGAGCTTTAGGTGGCTGCGCCTTAGATCTAGCCAAAACAACATTGCTGGTAGTTAAAACTAGGGTGATTATCAGTAATAGTCTCATCATAACTAGCTATAGTCTATCAGACTTAGCCTTGCCAATAAAGCCTGACTAGAGCTGATAAAATGACTGCTATTATGCAGATTAAAATAGGTCACGGTTTCGATGCACACAAACTTTTAGACTTAGAGCAATTCTCTCTTAGTTACCCAAGTCGTAATACAGATGGTTTGTATTTAGGTGGGGTCTGCATCCCGTATCACAAAAGATTAGCTGGACATTCAGACGCTGACGTTCTTATTCATGCAATTATAGATTCACTATTATCTGCGGCCGGACTTGAAGATATTGGTTGTCAGTTTCCTGCTGGCGATAAAGAATATGAAGCGATTTCTAGTTTGGATTTACTAGAGCGCACAAAAACCTTACTCGAATTAGCGGCTTATAGTATCGGTAATATTGATGGAACCATCGTTGCAGAAAAACCTAAGATGCGACCTTATATACCAGAGATGCGTGCACGCTTAGCTCAAGCACTCAAAATTAATATCGATCAAATTAATCTTAAAGCTACTACTACTGAAGGTTTAGGCTTTACCGGGAAGGAAGAGGGGATTGCCGCTCACAGTGTTTGTTTATTAATAAAAAATCCAAACAATGCTTAGTTATACGCTCACTAGCTTTACCATCACCATATAAATTTGGGTGCTTGCGTATCGCCTCACGCATAGTTGCTAGCAGCAGAGGATCACTTATTAATTGCTGAGTATTTTGATAAATACTACTAGCATTTGAGCCAACTAATTTACTTAGACCATAATCTAAACTTTCTATGCGCTCAGTAATTTCTCTTAATACTAGAACTGCTACTCCAAAATAAGGAGCTTCTTCTTGAATACCACCACTATCACTAATAACGAAGCTAGCTCCTGCAAGTAAATCTAAAAAATCTGGATAAGGGACTGGGTCTAGCAATCTAATATTATCTAGATTAATGCTGTTTTCTAATTCAAAGAAAGCTTTATTAGCTAAAGGATTTGCGTGTTTAATTATAACAAAATTATAATGTCGATTATTTGTAGCAAGTTTTGCTAAGGCTTTAGCTAGTTCTGGAATTACTTGGGCTTGATTTTCTCTGCGATGAGCTGTGATGAGTACATAAGGTTCCGGGATGGCTTGCTTCGCTGCGCTTGCAATGACAGAATCACGCATAAAATTGAGAGCATCAACAACAGTATTACCCGTAAGAAAACAACGTCCTTGAACTCCATTTAAATTATCCATGGCACTTGGCGTTGCCGCAAAATTGAGACTAGCAATTTGATCTATAGTACGCCTGCATAATTCTTCCGGGAAAGGTTGACTAATATCGTGACTGCGCAAGCCAGCTTCAATGTGAGCTACCGGAATATTGAGATACCAGGCAGCAAGTGCAGCTTGAGCTGCAGAGAGTGTATCACCCTGGACTATAACTAAATCAGGTTTATGTTTAGAAAATAATTCTGTGGCAGAAGCAAGCAATTGACTTGCAAGTTTAGCTAAATGCTCAGCATCATTAGTAACAGGCATATTAGCTAGGGTTTGACTAAGATCCAATCTGAGATCCGCTTTAAGCCCTAGAAGCTTGTAGAGATCAGTAAGTAAATCCTGATGCTGAGTGGTTTCCACTAGTAAAGTTTCTATTTCTGGACGCTGGCGCAGTGCGCGCAAGACTGGGTAAGTTTTAATTAGCTCAGGTCTAGTTCCAACTATACAAAATATTTTTTTACTGGCACTCAAGCGTTTTCCCTTAAAGATTTTTTTAGTTCATCTAGCTCTTTGCGCAGTTCTGCAACTTCGTCTTTGATTTTAGGAAGCCTAACATAAGCACGCTGCCTGCTCATAAACTCACCATAAGGTACAGCTGGCACACCTAACATCGGCATAAACGCATCAACATCAGAGTTGGCAGCAGAAAAAGCACCGAGCACAGAATCATTACCCATCTCTACTCCATCACCGACACCAGCACCACCTGCAATAGTCACCCTGTCACCGATTTTGGCACTACCTGCTATACCGGTGTTGGCTATCACCAAAGAATCTCTACCAATCTCAACATTGTGTGCGATCTGGCAAAGATTATCGATTTTGGTGCCATCACCAATGCGAGTTGCACCAAGAGTAGCTCTATCAATAGTAGTGCAGGAGCCAATTTCAACATCATCACCAATAACAACCGTACCTTGAGAAAGAATTTTTTCTTGGATTTGCCTATCAGTATTAAAACTAAAATTACCTGATTTAAGCTTCTCAAGATTACTCGCTTGACTAGTGGTATAGCTAAAACCATCTGAACCTATCACTGAATTAGCGTGAATAATTACGCGCGCGCCTAGACTGCAGTGATCTTCTATAACTACTCCCGGGTGTATTTCCGAGTCCTCACCAACACTGACATCAGCAGCAATGGTACTGCGTGGCAGCAAGATTACTCCAGCTGCAATTTGACTGCGCGGACCCACATAACAAAAAGCTCCAATGCGAGCAGTTTCATGGATTGTGGCGCTCGGATCCACCACCGCACTTGGATGAATACCAATATCAGGCAGGGATCTGACTTTAGCAAAGAGCTTGATGATTTGACTCATCGCATAGCGGGGTCTATCAACAAAAACAAAAGCAATCTTAGAATTATCACGAATAAACTTCTTGATTAGTTCTTCACTTTGCAGTTTAATCGATAAAACAATAGCGCCAGCCTTAGTATCACGCAGCATCTTTAGAGCTTTAGCTGCTTTATCAGGAAATACAAAAGCTAAGTCAGAATCAGTAGCCATGCTAGGCAATACCGCAATAGCAGTAATTTCTGCATCAGCATTCCCCTGCAACTGAGCAGAGCTTATGCTAACTATTTCTTGGAGTTTAGGCATTTATTTATTGCTGCGTTGTTTCTCTAACTTGGCGATGAACTCATCAGTAATATCCAAGCTAGCAGTAGCAACAAAAGCTTTATCGAGAATTAGCTCTAGAGCCTTCTCTTTGACTAAAGAATCGACAACTAATTTAATATCAGCCTTAATCTGAGTATCGAAGCCGGCTTTAAGGGTTTGAATATCAGAGACTTTTTTATCTACCAGAGCTTGGATTTCGCTTCTCTTGGATTCAAACTCAGCTTCAGTAGAACCTTCTTTCTCTTTTAGTAGCTTCAACTCGGCTTCAGCAGTTTGCATCAATCTAGCTAGTGACTGTTCGGCGCTAGCAACTTCAGCAAGTACAGTTTGGATAGACTTAGCTTCGCGCCCAACCTTAGCCATATCAACTACAGCTATCTTATTGGCTTCAGCGGCGAAGGCTGTCAGTGAACTACTTAGAGCAAGAGCTAATAAAAAACGTTTCATATATTATCCTTCTTATTATTTCTTGGCTCCACCAAGTTTTTTGAGCACGTCATCAGAGATATCAGTACCACCATAAATTACAGCTTCTTGAACCAAAACTGCTTCGTATTTCTGCTCCGCGGCGACACTCTTGATCGCAGACTCAACGGCAGCTTGAACCTTATCGCTCTTAGCTTTGCTTTCTGCTTCAAGTTTCTTAGCTTCTGGCTCGATCTCTAATTGGAATTGCTCCGCCATCATTTGTAATTCTGTCTCAGTTTTTTTAGCTGCACGCGCCTCGTCAATCAGCTTACGTTTAGCCATGATTTTATCTTTGAGTGCTGTATCAGCTTTTTGGATTTCTTCGTAGGTCTTACGAGCTTCCTCGTAGCCCCCCATAATTTTGGGAGCATTGATAGTAGCTATCTTAGATTTGCTATCAGCCAGAGCTGAGCTCAAGGATAACACCGCTGGTATTACTAATAAAGGAATAAGTTTACGCATATGCCTATGATTATAGCAAAAATTTCTGGTGCTGTAATTAGTTGCTAGAATGGTCTTTATATGGCAAAAAAGCTACTAGTTTTCTTATCTGCTCTTTTTTTAGTTAGTGCTTGTTCAGTGATAGAGAAAATTCCTGGGCTAAGTGGACGCAATGGCAAGGTCAAGGTTTATTTCACTAAAGCCAATGATGAACTTGGTGCAGTTTTAGTAGCGGTAGACCGTAAGGTAACCAAAGGTACTACACCATATCAAACAGCACTAAAAGAATTATTCAAGGGTCCTAGTCCAGAAGAAAGACAAGGGTTAGAACTTAATACCGAGATCCCTGATGGAACTAGGTTAATTAAAGTTACTGAAACTAAAGAAGAAGTACAGCTCAACATCAGCTCACAGTTTATGGTTGGCGGCGGCGCTGAATCTATGCAAGCACGCTTTAGGCAACTAAGAGAAACCGTACTGAGCTTAGCGAAAGGCAGACCAGTATATTTATATATAGATGGACAAAAAGTTGAAGCTATCGGTGGTGAAGGCTTAGAAGTGCCTCAACCACTCAATGATTAGTTCTTGTGATTAAAGGGGTTTACGATAGTTCTCAAGCCACAGCAGCCAAGCTAGCAGATTATTTGCTAACTAATGCTGATAATTTCTTGGTTTTGATGAACGGCAAAATGGGTAGTGGTAAAACTACTTTCACGCGAATGCTTGCCGCAGAGCTAGGTATTGCGCGCAAAGTGACTAGTCCGACTTTTGTTGGGTTACATGAGTATCACGAAGAGAATCTAAGTCTTTTGCATTTTGATATTTATCAAGTCTTGGTTAATTACTATGATCTTAAAGAATTATTACTACAAAACCCTGAGCGTAAAAAAATTATAGTCATAGAGTGGGCAGAGAAATTAGAACCAGAAGTTGTTCTACAACTAGAAGCTGAGGGCTTAAAAAGCTTAAGCCTTAACTTCAGGCTTGACGCTAGCAAACACGTTTTGCAGATAGAGTTTGGAGCAAGCTTCAGCCAATGACCTAATATCCAAGATGTATTTTTGGCGTTCATCTTTACTGATAGCACCGCGTGCATCGAGTAGATTAAAGGTATGCGAGCACTTAAGTATATAGTCGTAAGCAGGAATCGCTAACTGAGCTTCAAGACAGCTAGTAGCTTCTGCAAAATACTCAGTGTATAAACGCGCTAGACGACTAGCATCCGAAACTTCAAAATTATATTTACTCTGCTCAACTTCATTACGATGATAAATATCACCGTATTTAATGGTGCGCTCACCATCACGATGCCAGATCAAATCAAAAACAGAATCTACTCCTTGCATATACATGGCAAGGCGCTCAAGACCATAAGTAAGTTCAGCGGCAACTGGTTTAATTTCTATGCCTCCTGCTTGTTGAAAATAAGTAAACTGAGTAACTTCCATACCATTAAGCCATACTTCCCAGCCGCAGCCCCAGGCTCCCAGAGTAGGACTTTCCCAATTATCTTCGACAAATCTAATATCGTGCTCAAGTGGATTAATACCTATAGTTCTTAAGCTCTCTAAATATAATTCTTGGGTGTTTATTGGATTAGGTTGTAGTATCACTTGATACTGGAAATAATGTTGCAAACGATTAGGATTCTCACCATAACGTCCATCAGTAGGACGACGGCAAGGCTCAATGCAAGCCATTTTCCAGGGTTTATCATCTAAGACCCGAAGAAAGGTAGCAGGATTCATAGTGCTAGCGCCCTTCTCGGTATCATAAGGTTGCATAATAATGCAGCCTTGATCAGACCAGTATTGATTGAGCTTGAAGACTAGTTCTTGGAAGCTGAGCATAATATTTAGTCTATCA
>CAYUFH010000043.1:0-3642 GCA_964444015.1 uncultured Gammaproteobacteria bacterium
CATCAGTTTCAGCATTACCAGTAGCAGCATCCACGGTAAATTTATCAGTAGCTACGCTAAAGTTACCAGCGGCATTCAAGGTAGAGCTGAATTGACCAGTAGTTGCTTGTAGGTCAAGTAAGGTCGTAGAGCCGTTAACATCAAGATCATCAGCGAAAGCGACACCATTTTCAACAGTTAAACCATTGTTGAAGCTTACATTGCCGCCAACAGCAAGTAAGCCGTTGACATCAGCATTGTTGCCAACGTGGAAATTACCAGCAGTGCTTAATCCGCCAGCATAATCAAGAGTTCCAAGAACTGTTAGATCCTCACCAATGACTAAGTCGCCATTCAAGTCTGTATTACCATCAACATAGAGAGTATCTAAATTAGTGTCACCAGCAACTAAACCGTTTAGAGTGCTTAATCCTGTAACTATGAAAGCACCACCGATAGAACCATTATCATTAACAGTTAAATCATCACTGATAGTGGCGTCAGTAGTAACAGTCAGAGAGTTGAGCGTAGAAGTATCAGCGCTTAAACCATTTAAAGTAGAAGACCCAGTAACGATTAAAGCACCACCGATAGAACCATTATCATTAACAGTTAAATCATCGCTGATAGTCGCATCAGTGGTAACAGTCAGAGAGTTAAGAGTAGAAGTATCAGCGCTTAAACCATTTAAAGTAGAAGAACCGGTAACGATTAAGGCACCACCGATAGAACCATTATCATTAACAGTTAAATCATCGCTAACTGTAGCATCAGTAGTAACAGTAAGAGAGTTGAGCGTAGAAGTATCAGCACTTAAGCCATTTAAAGTAGAAGAACCGGTAACGATTAAAGCACCACCGATAGAACCATTATCACTAACAGTTAAATCATCGCTAACTGTAGCGTCAGTAGTAACAGTCAGAGAGTTGAGCGTAGAAGTATCAGCACTTAAGCCATTTAAAGTAGAAGAACCAGTAACGATTAAAGCACCACCGATAGAACCGTTATCATTAACAGTTAAATCATCGCTGATAGTGGCGTCAGTAGTAACAGTCAGAGAGTTAAGAGTAGAAGTATCAGCGCTTAAACCATTTAAAGTAGAAGAACCGGTAACGATTAAGGCACCACCGATAGAACCATTATCAGTAACAGTTAAATCATCGCTAACTGTAGCATCAGTAGTAACAGTTAGAGAGTTAAGAGTAGAAGTATCAGCACTTAAGCCGTTTAAAGTAGAAGAACCGGTAACGATTAAGGCACCACCAATAGAACCATTATCATTAACAGTTAAATCATCACTGATAGTTGCGTCAGTGCTAACAGTGAGAGAATCAAGAGTAGAAGCCGCAGCTGTTAAAGCAGCTAAAGTTGTAGCACCGTTGACCCCAAAAGTACCATCAGTTTCAGCATTACCAGTAGCAGCATCCACGGTAAATTTATCAGTAGCTACACTAAAGTTACCAGCGGCATTCAAGGTAGAGCTGAATTGACCAGTAGTTGCTGAGAGACTTTGTAGAGTAGTGGCACCATTGACATCTAAAGTGCTAGCGAAGAACGCACCATTCTCAACAGCAAGTTCACCATTAAGATCTGTATTGTTCTTGATAGAAAGTGTACCGTTAACATCCATATTGCCACCAGCATGGAAGTCGCCAGCAGTACTTAATCCACCAGCATAATCAAGTGTGCCAAGTACTGTTAAGTTCTCGGTGATAGTAAGATTAGAGCCTAATAAAGTATCTCCATTAACGTATAGAGTATCGAGGTTAGTGTCACCAGCAATTAATCCATTAAGAGTGCTTAATCCAGTTACAGTGAGAGCACCACCGATAGAACCATTATCACTAATAGTTAAATCATCAGTTATAACAGCATCGGTGCTAACAGTTAGAGAGTTAAGAGTAGAGCTATCAGCCGTCAAGCCATTCAAGGTAGAAGAACCAGCAACAACTAAAGCGCCACCGATAGAGCCGTTATCGCCAATAGTTAAATCATCAGTTATCACAGCATCGGTGCTAACGGTTAAAGAGTTAAGAGTGGAAGCATCAGCGGTTAAGCCATTTAATGTAGTAGTTCTAGCTACAGAGAATGCACCACCAATAGAACCATTGTCAGTTACTGTTAAATCATCGCTGATAGTCGCATCAGTAGTAACAGTAAGTGAATTTAAAGTAGAAGTATCAGCAGTTAAGCCATTTAAAGTAGAAGAACCAGTAACGATTAGCGCACCACCGATAGAACCATTATCAGTAACGGTTAAATCATCACTAATAGTTGCATCGGTAGTAACAGTAAGTGAATTTAAGGTAGAAGTATCAGCTGTTAATCCATTCAAGGTTGAACTGCCTATAACAGTTAAGGTAGTTCCTACTGATGTGGCACCACTAGTAGTTAGCGCTGAGCCATTAATATGTCCAGTAGCCACCAAGTTGCCTCCGACTGTTGCATTATTAGTGATAGAAGTAGAGTTAAGAGTCGCAAGACCACCAGTGCTTAAAGTGCCATTAATAGCAGTGTTGCCAGTTGTGCCGTTTACAGTAAATTTATTAGTGTTGATTCTAAAATCATGAACTATATCAACAGTACTTGCGAAGCTAGCACCATTTTCAACAGCTAAAGTTCCATTTAAGTCAGTATTATTGCCAATAGTTAATCCACCATTAGCGTCAATATTTCCGCCAGCATGGAAGTTGCCAGCAGTGCTTAGAGCACCTGCATAGTTAAGAGTGCCTAATACTGTTAAATCACCATTGGCTGTAATGTCATCTACGACTTTAAGGTCATCAGCAAAACGACCATTATTAGTGATAACTAAATCAGCACCATTGATATTACCCGTTACAAGAACATCATCACCGACAGTAACATCACCAGTAACAGTTAAAGCAGAACCGTTAATATAGCTAGTAACAAGTACTTTATTACCGAAGCTTGCAGCGCCTGTTTGGCTAGAAGTACCAGTTACAGCTAATGAGCCACCTACGGTTGCCGCACCGCTAATGCCTAAGGTCGCACCATTAACACTGCCAGTAGCAAGTAAGTCGTCACCAACGGTAACATCACCAGTGGTAGTTAAGGCAGAACCATTAATATAGCTAGATACTAGAACTTTATTACTAAAAGTCGCAGCCCCTGTTGTAGTAAGAGTTCCACCAACAGTAGCATTGTTAGTTACGGCAGCTGAGTTAAGAGTTGCTAAACCAGAACTAGATAAAGTGCCAGTTATAGTAGTGTTGCCAGCAGCTAAAGTGCTTGATAAAGTAGTAGCTCCAGTTACAGCAAGCGTACCATTGATAGTAGCGTTACCACCAGCATGAATATTACCCGGAGTATTGACTCCAGAGATAAAGCTAGCGTCACCAGTGACAGTTAAATCATCACCTATGACTAAATCTTGACCAAAACTACCGTTATTAGTGATTACTAAATCAGCACCATTAATATTGTCATTAACAAGAATATCGTCACCAACAGTAATATCACCAGTAGTCGTTAAAGCAGAACCATTAATATAACTAGTTACTAGAACTTTATTACCGAAGCTAGCAGCGCCAGTTTGAGTAGAAGTACCAGTTACAGCTAAGTTGCCACCGACAGTTGCTGCACCGCTGACTGTTAAACTAGCACCATTAACACTACCAGTTGCTAATAAATCATCACCGA
>CAYUFH010000043.1:3742-12565 GCA_964444015.1 uncultured Gammaproteobacteria bacterium
CTGACTGTTAAACTAGCACCATTAACACTACCAGTTGCTAATAAATCATCACCGACAGTAACGTCACCAGTAGTAGTTAATGCAGAACCATTGATATAACTTGTTACTAGAACTTTATTACCGAAGCTAGCAGCGCCAGTTTGACTAGAAGTACCGGTTACACTTAGGTTGCCACCAACAGCAGCGTTGTTAGTAATAGAAGCAGAATTAAGAGTTGCAGCTCCACTAGTAGATAAAGTTCCAGTAATAGTAGTACTGCCAGTATCTAAAGTATTAGCTATAGTTGCAGCACCATTTACTAAGAAAGTACCATTGGCATCAAAATTACCGCCTATGTGCATGTTGCCTGATGTGCTAATTGCTCCAGTATATGCAAGAGTGCCAAGTACACTTAAATTATCTGTCACTATTAAATCATCACCAACAGTTAAATCATCACCGAAGCTACCGTTATTAGCGATTACTAAATCCGCACCATTAATATTGCCAGTGACAAGAATGTCGTCACCAACGGTAACATCACCAGTAGTTGTTAAAGCTGAACCATTAATATAACTTGTAACGAGTACTTTATTACCGAAACTAGCAGCACCAGTCTGAGATGAAGTACCAGTTACACCTAGGTTACCGCCAACAGTGGCGTTACCAGTAGTAGTTAAAGCACTACCATTAATGTAACCAGTAGCTACTATCTTATTACCGAAGGTTGCGGCTCCTGTCTGAGATGAAGTGCCTGTTACTGATAAGTTACCACCGACAGCAGCATTATTAGTAATAGAAGCAGAATTAAGAGTTGCTAGTCCGCCAGTAGATAAAGTACTAGCAAGAGTAGTAGCACCAGTTACTCCAAGCGTGCCACCAACGGTAGCTGCTCCAGTGATACCTAAAGTCGCACCATTAACACTACCAGTAGCAATTAAATCATCACCAGCAGTTACATCACCAGTTACATTTAAAGCAGAACCATTAATGTAACTAGTTACAAGTACTTTGTCCCCGAAGCTTGCAGCACCTGTTTGAGTAGAAGCACCAGTTACGGTTAATGTACCAGTAGAGGTTAAAGCAGCACCATTGATATGACCAACAGCAATTACATCAGCGCCAGTATTAATATCACCAGTAGTGGTTAACGCAGAACCATTGATGTAACTAGATACTAGAACTTTGTTGCCGAATGAAGCAGCACCGGTTTGACTAGAAGTACCAGTAACTGATAAGTTACCACCGACAGCAGCATTATTAGTCACGCTAGCAGAATTAAGAGTTGCAGCACCAGAAGTAGATAAAGTGCTTGCAGATAGACCAGCTAATGTCGTTGCACCACTAACAGCTAAAGTACCATTGATAGTTGCATTACCACCTGCATGTAGATTACCTGGAGTTGAGATGTTAGCAAAACTAGAGTTACCGGTTATGCTAATGTCTCCACCAACGGTTACATCGTTGCTCACAGTCAAATCATCAGCCATTACTGTGCCATTAACATCTAATGCGGCAGATGCATTAGGTGTTGATGTTTTGATACCGATATTGTTTTGTGATGCGTCAACAAATAAAGCGTGGGTCTGACCGTCAGACTCAACTCTGAAATCTTGGTCAGCTCCATCTTCATTAAATACTCCATCGTTGATCAAACGAATTGAAGTGAGAGTGCCACCATTGTCTTGCACTTGCAGTACACCACCGTTGTTTACAAGTCCTGTTAGGTTGGCAGTACTTGCATCGAATAAAATTAAACCACCACCCGGTGTGTTGTTCGCTGATGTCGCTGGACTTCCATTGACAACCATGAAACCGTTTGCAGCGTTTGATAAATCTACTTTCAGACCATCAGCAGATCCATCGCTTGTATCCATTATGGAAATAGAGTCCTGTAGAATTGCGGCCGCAGGGTTGGCTAAACCACCTGCAAGTAATATAAATGCTATGAACAATAGTTTGTTAAGAGATTTGTTCATTTTCCGTACTCTGCCCATATACAGTCAACCCAGAAAATTAGGGGCCAGCTACTCCACCAAAAAGCCTAGATTTTCCGGCCTGCTTAAAATGCTTTAATCCGCAGTCCACTTAGCCTAGCCAGAACTAGTGATACAAATAGCTGAAAACCCGCTGTATTACAGGTCTTTCAGCTTCAGTTAGGCCTTAATTAAATATGGGTATATAACTAGTATGTACGTCTTGCGACTAGCAAAAGCAGCAATTTTACCACTAGTTTTTTTAGGGCTTAACCCTGCGTTCGCTTCTGAACTTATTAGTCTAGGTGAGCTTGAAGAAATTAATGCAAACACTCGACTAGAATTCAACTTTAAAGCTCACGAGCCCAAGGGTTTATTGCCGATGGAAGCTGTTAATACTAGTCCAAGCAAGCTGGATGATTTGCGTAAAAAATTCTTGCATAGAGATTTAGGTCCGCTAAGTTTCAAACTTAATATCTACAACCCACTGCAATTGAGTCGTAATAATCTTAGTGTCAATTTGGATTTAGTTAAGTCCTATGATTTACTTAGAGAGAATATGTCTTCACGCTCTCCATTCGACCTAGCAGCAGTTAGTTTGCTTTAGTTGATTTTCACTTGCTGGCAACTGTAAGCAGAACCCAGTAGTTCTTGCGCTATAGTGCTAAATACTTGCGCGTTTCCAGTGCAATAAATTTCTACACTTGGACTTGTCCCAAAATTGCCTATAACTTCGTTATGCTCGTCCTCGGCATGCTCATTGACAGATGAGTCAACTCCGTTGCCTCGAACTCGCAAGCCTTGTTCTAGACAATTTTGAAACAAGCCTACAATTTTTGCCGGATCAATAAAACTTAAATTCGAAACCGAGGGTACTAAAAACGAATAATGAGTGCAGCCAATAATCACATGCTTGGTTTTAACTGCTGCTAAATATTCTAAGAACCGCGCACGCGCTGCAACTAAATTCCCCGCTTCAACCAGTGGCACTAAATCTGGGCAAGCTACTGGACTAATTGAGCAGTTCCATTCTTTATAACGTTGAGAAGCAATGGTGGTCGGTGTTGCAAGTAATGTCGCCTCACCGATATCAGCACTTAGAAAATATTTTTTCATCGCCTCAAATAAACTTAGAACTTGAAAATTATAATTGCCAAGATTCATCACATCAAGATACATAGAACTAGTGTTGCAAGCAGAAACCACCAGATCTACTTTACGCTCTTGCATAAAATCTAGAATTTGATAAACACAGCCAACTAATTCATCACGAGCTTTAGTACCGTAGGGTGCTCTAGCCGAGTCGCCGAGGTAAATGTAACTGTGCGCTGAACCATAGCGCTTCAGGAATTCCTGCAATACCGACAAACCACCTAAACCAGAATCATAGAAGCCTATTTTCATTCTTCGAGATATTTAATGACTCCACGCGCTATAGCTTTAGCCAATTCGGTTTGATAATTATCATCCACTAGCCTGCGACGCTCTTTAGCGCAGGTCATAAAACCAGTTTCTACTAAAATTGCTGGCGCTCTAGTGTGTTTGCAAACCCAGAAATTAGCTGTGCGCACTCGTTGATCTGGCATTTTTACATCATCGAGTAATTGTTGATGCACTGATGAGGCTAGTTTTTTACTTTTGCCATGAGTGTAATAAGTTTGCAATCCTTCCATGTGTGGGTTAGTTGGCAAAGCATTAGCGTGAATAGAAACAAAAGCATCTGGTTCTATAGTGTTAGAAATTTCTACGCGCTCAGCGAGCGCAACGAAGCGATCTTCTGATCTAGTCATATAGACAGTTACACCAGCTTCTTCTAGATACTGTTTAACTTTACGTGAGATTTGCAAAGTAATGTCTTTTTCTTGTCTATCATCATAGATAGCACCAGGATCATAACCACCGTGACCAGCATCGACAACTACTTTCGCGCCTTGAGCTTTATTAGCTTTAGGTACTTCACCACCGTCTTTAGCTTTATCAGGACTGATTTTATAGATGCGTAGCATCAGCTCTTTATTGTTAGCACCAGCCTTAAACTCTTCGATTAATCCTTCTTCGCTAAGATCCAGCACTACTCGAGTTACCGGTCGACCGAGGGTAGCGACACCGAAACGTAAATCAGTTACTTGCCCAGTTTTAACGAAACTAGAAGCCACTTGTTTAGCATCATAGGCAACACCATAAAGATCTAAAACCAAGCGCTCTGGATTATGCAGCTTGAGGAATTTATAAGTTATATCCTTGCTTGATCTGATGATGAAGTTAGACTCGTACTCAGTTTGGCTAACTAGAGATAGAGTGTAAGCCTTATCGACACCGAGCTTGGCTTCAGGACTAGCAGTCTTAGCGTTGACTATTAATTGTTTTTGATCATCACTTAGTTTAATACTGCGCCCAACACTATCAGCACCGATAAAAACTATTCTTACTGTTGTTTTATCTAATTGCGCTACCTTGATTTGCTCACCGGCATTATCAAAAAGTTTTTTAATTGCTGGATCGTTAATTGTCGCACCAACTATATCTACTATTAATCTACTTGGAGCACCTTCTTTAACGAAACGAGTATTAATCGGTGCGCTAGCTTTGACTACTAAATCTCCAGTAGCATTTAGGCTGATGTCTTGGATGCTAGCGTCCTCAGGATTGAACCTGAAGTATAAATTTTGTCCGAGATTTTCTATGCGCACTCCTTGTAAAGCCGCTGCACTACTGCCTTCTATAACTACGCGTACTGTAGAAGGCGAGAACTGAGCTACTCTTACTTCTTTAATGTTAGTTGCTGGACTAGCAAATACCTGTGGGCTTTTACCAACTAGATTCGAGCTTAGTATATCGAAAATAACTCTAGGCGGCGTAGCCATAGTAGTTTTTTTGAATTGTAGATCTAGTTTGCTATCGTGGTTTAAAACTAGCGAGGCACTGTTAATACTGGCGCTAGTGATTTGTGCATGTTTAGCAGCAGAAGCTGGCAAACTAATAATAAATGTAAGGATAAGTACTAGTGCAAATAACTTTTTACGGGCAAAATCCGACTTCAGCCAGAAGCTAACAATGGCAGCTAAAGCTGCAAATAATATTGAATGGTACTGTAAAGCCAAATTAAGTCCTAACATATCGCCGAAATAACCAAGTAGGGGCATTAATAATATAGCAAAACCCCAGCCAAATCCCATGATTAGACTGCTAACTGTGGCAGAATTTTCTGGAATTAGTCTTTGGGCAAGACTGATAGTTAATGCTTGACTAAGATTAATAATAAGACCTATCGGCACTAAGAGCCATAGAGAATTAGTACTAAAGAAAAAGTAAATCAAAGGCAGGGATAATATAAAACTGGATAATATAACCCAATAAGCACTAAAACGTTTACTCAGCACTCCACCTAGAACTCCACCAATGGATCCAGATCCAGTAAAAAGAAAAATACTGATAGCACCGAGTAATAAATCTTGCTTACCATGACTCTCTTGAATACGATAAAAGAATTCTGGCAAGAAAGTAAGAAACGCCATCACTACTGCTGATCTAAAAATCACCAGTAACATTAGCTTGAGTAAAGGTTGCAATCTGCTACGCCATTTACGTAGTCTGAATTTGCGCGGCTCCTTCTGCTCAGCACTAATACTAGGTACGCCCAAGGCTACAGCCAGGCTACCGATTAGCCCGAGAGGTAGAGCCCAAATCAATTTACTTATATCCTGCTCTGTGCCAGTGAGTAGATAGACTAGTAAAGGACTTAAGGAAGCACCTATAGTGCCAGCAATAACGAACATTGAAATTGAGTATTCATGCTTCTCGCCATGCATACTGAAATGCCCAGTCAGTCCAGTGGCTGGTGGGTGAAAACTCGCAGTGCCAATAGCGCCCAATACTAATAAGGGCATAATTTGCCAAGCTGCAGTAATGAAACCCACTGAGCTCACACTTAAGCCAAGTAAAAAAGGTCCCAAGATAGCGAAGAGCCTAGTTTGCTTGCGATCAGAGATCACACCGAATAGTGGTTGCAAAAAAGAACTTAATAAGGCGATAAAATTCCCATACAGTCCAGCTAAACTTAAAGTCAATCCAAACTTACGAATCAATAGAGGCATAATGGTTGGCATGAACTCGGCATAGAGATCATTGCAGAGATGAGCGATTCTTAGGGACCAGAGTGCTTTGCGGTTCTTCACTTATCCTATAATATACGTATGCCGCCCAAAAAACTCAAAGTCGCCGTAGTCGGAGCCACTGGATATACTGGTCTGGTACTGGTTGAACTATTACTTGGGCATGAAAACGTAAGCATCCAAAGTCTAATTAGTGAAAATTACGCTGGACGCAAATTTTCTGATGTTTACCCGGCTTTTACTGGTCTTATAGACCAAAGCTGCGCTAAACCCAGTCTTAAACTTCTCTCCAAAGCAGACTTGGTATTTTTTGCTACGCCCAATGGTGTTGCGCATAAATTTGCTCCAGCTTTAATTAAAGCTGGCATTAAAGTTATAGACCTAAGTGCCGATTACAGGTTGCGCGATCTTAAGACTTACGAGAAAGCTTATGGCTTTAAGCGCAAAGATATAAACCTTAATGCTAAGTCTATTTATGCTCTTGCTGAATTTAAACGTAGTGAGATTGCTAAGACTAAAGCTGTGATTGCTAATCCTGGTTGCTATACCACTGCTAGTATTCTTGCTCTCACGCCACTACTGCAAGCCCATAAGCAAGGCAAAATTAAACTGGATTTAGATTCTATTATTATCGATGCTAAATCTGGCACTAGCGGTGCTGGACGAAAAGCCGCTACTGAACAGCTTTATAGTGAGGTTAATGAAAGCATCGCTGCTTATAAAGTAGCTGGTCAACACCGTCATGTTCCTGAGCTTGAAGCTTTCTGGTCAGAGCTAATTAAACGCCAATTACAAATTAGTTTCACTCCGCATCTAGTACCTATGACTAGAGGATTATTAGCTACTTGTTATATACGCCTCAATTCCAAAACTAATATAGAGTCTCTACGTAAACTCTACGTCCAAGCTTACGCTAAAGAAAGTTTCGTAGAATTGCTCGCCCCTGGCACTCAGCCGCAAACCAAATGGGTACTAGGTACTAACCGCGCGCTTATCCAAATCGAGTTAGACAAACGCAATAATCAAATCACAGTTACAAGTGTGATTGATAATCTAATCAAAGGTGCTGCTGGACAGGCTTTGCAGAATATGAATATTATTATGGGTTATCCTGAAACAACAGGATTAAAGCTCGCGCCACAATTGCCGTAATGCTACTTCGCCGCCTTTTCCTTTTCTTTTTTCGCTTTCGCCTTAGCCTTCGCTTCTTCTAACTTCTTATCAAGCTCAGCAATCTTAGTTACCAATTCTTCAGGCAGCGGCTTAGCCGTTTCTGGATATTTAGCTTTAAGCACTTCAACAGCTTTCATTAACTGTCTATCTTGTCCGTCCTCTGGCTTGCGCGTGCCGAACGGTACATTAGGATCGAAGAACCATGGTGCGCGCCCTTCGTCATAATCTATTTTTTTGAGTTTAACTTCGTAATCTGGTTTGATACCTTTTTTATTGATATCGGTTTTGTTCGGCGTTAAGTATCTTGCGATAGTAACGTTGATACCACTACCATCACCTAGTTTATTAATCGCCTGCACTAGACCTTTACCGTAAGACTTCATGCCTACAAGATCCGCTCTGCCATTGTCTCTTAGCGCTCCACTGAAAATCTCACTAGCACTCGCGCTATTACTATTGATCAATAAAACTATTGGCTTATCACAAGTAACAGAAGCGCGCGAAGTATAAGAACTTACATAGTCATCTTTATTCACTGTACTAACTATCACCGCGTCACCCAAGAACATATCTGAGATAATCATGGCGTTATTTAATAGTCCGCCCGGATTATTACGCAAATCGATAATATAACCTTTACTTACAGGATCTAAAGTGGACATCGCATCGATCAGTTCTTGCACCGTGTCTTTAGAAATAAAAGTACTTAACCTGATATAGCCAATGTCATCGAATATTACTTTCGCTTGCCCGTCAGGAATAGATTTTATAGGAATCTTAGCGCGCACTATTGTGACTTTAAACTTCTTCTCATCAGCACGTTTGATAGTAAGAGTTACACTACTGTCTACCGGTCCACGAATACGTTTGGCAGCTTCCTCGATTGAAAGACCAGAAGTATTTTTACCATCGATTTCTTGAATAAGGTCATTAGGTCTTAGGTCAGCTTTAGAACCAGGTGTACCTTCTATCGGCGCGATAATTACTACACGCTGAGATTTATCAAGCCCGATCTGTATGCCAACACCAGTAAGCTCAGCTTCAATAGATTCTTTTTCTTCTTCGAAAGCCTTGCGATCTAGATAGCGAGTGTATCTATCACCAAGACTGGCAGTCATGGTTTCTATAGCTTTAGTAGCATCATCACGGCTTAATAAATGATCGTCATAACGATGGCGCCAAATCTCCCAATCTTGATGATTAAAGGTCTGATCTACATAGTCATTCTTCAATAATTTCCAAACTCTATCGTAAAGAATTTTAGGTGGAATATCAGGATACTCTTCTTCCTTAACGGCCGCTGCTGGCTCTTCAGCCTTAGGTAGGGCTAAGACGCTAGTAGCCGAATAAGCGCTAAGGCAGAGTACTAGGGTTAGGGTTTTAAGAATTTGCTTGGCTTGCATTAATATTGCTAGTCAAAATGACCGCAGAATCCTATTTTATACGAGAATGGCATTTAGCCCTTGCATTTCTAATATGTATTGTGATATTATAGTCCTCGGTTGATCTGGGACTGCAAAATTCAGATAAACCTAACGGATAAGAGGATTTTTATGCGAACTTCGAGAGAAGATTTTAATAAT
>CAYUFH010000044.1:0-12358 GCA_964444015.1 uncultured Gammaproteobacteria bacterium
ACTAGCAAAGACGGCAAGTCATGGGGACGAGCCGCCACTGGTATTAGAGTTCATAGATGAGGAGCAGTCTTTGCACCAATTAAGTGCCGAGGCTAACCACTTGGTGGAGACTAGTACTAACTCTTCTGCCGCAGATGAGGTTCTCAGTTCCATTACTGACACTCAGCTCAAACAAGAATTAATCAAAAAAGCTTTTAGTGTTGAAGCCAAAAAACAATTAGACTCAGCTCAACTAATCATTCTCGCTGATGCCTGTTTAAGTCTTGGGCTTAAGGGTCACGCATTAGATGCTTACCGCAAAGCAATAGTGCTCAACCCAAATAATATTTCTGCGCATCACGCTCTAGCTAAAGTGACTGATGATAAAGAAGAGCAAGCACGTAGCTATCTCAAAAGCCTTAGCACAGAGGCTTTGACTAGCGTCGCAGATTCTTGGTTCTCTATCAGCGGGGCTAATACTAGTACCATCGCAGCAGCTATGATCCCGTATCAGTTCGCGATACTTAAAGAACCAACCAATGCTCAATTGCGCTATCAGTTTGCACGCAGACTAGAAAATGCTGGGCTACGTTATTACGCAGATTCTTCCAAGCGCTACTTAGAATCAGCAGTACTTGCCAAACAAAAATTTCTAGCTGGCGATAAATCTGTTGAAACCTTATTACGCGACTCTATCGAATCACTAATTCGCACCCTAGCAATTCAAGGTGATTTTGATGCCGCGACTAAATATTGTCATAGTTATATTAGTTTAGGTTACGAGCGTTTTAGTGCTGGTGATTCAGTGCGTGGTATTTTGCGCAAGATGCAATCACGGCGCAATCCCTTTCGTATAGTGACTATAGCTAGTCAGGGAGCTAGAGCATGACAGTTGGTCGCTATTGCAATAAATGGATCGACACGCCGCTAACGCGGCTCGCGATGACGAAGCTAGGTCCTTGCAACCCTCGTCATTGCGAGCGTAGCAAAGCAATCCATCCGTTTACCTACGTACTTGGTTTACTGACCATGTTGGTGTTGTTTCTACCTGCGCAAGCATTAGATCTAGATGACTACACCGCAAAGCTATATCCAACTCTCAAACCTGGACTTCTAGCTTTCGAGGATTTTGATTATTCCAGCAAGCAAGAACTAGTCGGCCAGTGGCTAGCCAAGACTGAGCATAAGATGTCAGGGCTTCCTAATCTAGCAGCAACTTTTGTGTTTAGCCTTAATACACGCGGGAATATATCAGCCCTCGAGCTTGATCAGGTCGCTTGTACTGGAGATTGCATAGATCCTAATCTCTATCGAGACTTTATCTCTAAATTATCAACTCTAAAATTAGAACCAGCACCTATTAACGGACTAAGATTTATACTCGATGCCCAATATTTGGTTATCCAGCGCAACGAAGCCATAGATTTGCATAGAGACAGCATAGCTACAAGCCTAAGCACACAGGGCTCTGACACTTCTCTAGAGCAAGTGCTTAAATCTATCGAATCATGCAAAGCATCAACGGGCTGCAACGCTACACTAGCTAGCACCCAAGCTCTTATTAATCCTATCGTTGGTGAAGAAATTAATTTTAGATTAGGGGGTGTTCCACTTAATCAATATTTAGTTGGGCGAATAATCACTATAGATGATGGACTCTTGATTGCTACAGATGCTGCACACATCAATCAAGAAGTTTACAGTTTACCAATTCAATACTGGCAAATAGATTTAAAACCTAGAATCACTCCTTATTATGATGCGTTTATTAGTGGGGCTACGTCTGGTGGTCTGGGCTTAGCTTTACTAAGTCATGGACTAGGACCGGCTTTACTCGGTGGACTCAGTAGCGTTGGGGCTAATCTTGAGCACTATCCTGACATCACCATTAATCCAGGAGATCAGTTTCTTATTAAATTTCGCAAGAACGGAGGAAAAGAAATATGCAAAGTCTAATGGAAGTAGTAATTTTAACGGCGCTAACAGCTTTACTTGCTAGCACTATAGAAGCAACAGCATTAAGCCATGCGCAAACTCAAGCAACTAGTGTCAATGCTCGAGTAGCAGAAAAGATTTTTGGTCAATAGTGACCAGAAAATGGAGAGGGAAATCGCGCGAAATATTCGTGTTTCATTTCGCGCCAAGGAGGAAGAATGAAAGAAATACTAATATACGGCGCATTAGTTGCAGCAGTCATGGGAGCTGCGGTACCACTAATCACTAATTTCACTAACAACGCTACTACGCAAGGGACTGCTATGAACGATAAGCTTACTGAGAAATCTGAAGCTTTACTAACAGCAATAAAATAAATCATTATGAATTATGCCAATCTTAGGCAGAGAGGACCATTCGGCCGCTTGCTCTCTACCGTCACGTCTAAATATCGTCAACTTCTAATTGCAGTGCTTATCGTGCTCATAGCGTTGGGGACTGTTGCCGCTTCGGCTAGCTACTTGCAAATGCAGAATAAAATACGCGAATTAAGCGTGCTTGAACCTGTAACCGTAGTCGCTGTTGCCAAAGAATTGCAGGTAGGTGATGTGATCGATGAAACAGTTTTAGTTCCCATTGTGCTTTATAGGCAAGAGTTCGAGTCTAATAAAAGTTCATATGTGGCACTTGAGCAAAAGCAAGAACTTATAGGTAGAGTGATCAAGGTGCCGTTACTTGCTCGTAGCTTTCTTCGTAGAGAGCATTTGGCTGAACCTGGGTCTCTGCCTGGATTGGTTAATCTTATTGATCCTAATCATGCACTAATAGATATCGATGTCCCACAACAAGGATTCAATGTTTTTATCAGACCACAAGACAAAGTCGATGTCTATGAAGTTAAGGATGGTCAAGCACAATTAATTGCCGTTCAAGCTAAAGTCGTTCTGGTTGACTCTGAACCAGTGGGCAAAGCTCCTCTTAAAGTAACTGTAGATCCAAGATTGCAAAGACATCTTACTGTAGCAATTCCAGATCATCTCTTGGATCGAGCATTAAAAGCCAAACAGTCGAAGGCTTTAATAGCAACCTATCATAAGCTCAATCCTTTACTGAACCTGCAGCCAAGGACTAACAATAAAGCAATTTATGTAACCCAACCACATTCATTTAACCAAGCTAGCAGTGAGATTAGAAATTTATTTCAAACCCTAGTCTTTATCAAAGGAGAAGATAGAGAGGTACTTAGTCAATGAAAGAGATTTTACTAGTATCTAACACTGAGCTTGATCCACAAATTGAGCTATTGCGCACGGAGCTTACTCACCATGGTTACTCTATGTCATTTCCTGTGACTATCAATAAAGCTTTAGAACACTTACGCCAATACAGTTATACACAGATCCTCATTAATGCCAGTCAAGCCAAACTTGAGTCTTTGGAGTTACTACGCGAGATTAAAGAGATTTTCAAATCCACTATCAAGGTTTTCATCTATTTGCCCAATTCAAGCGCAAGTGAAGGCAGCAAGTACGGGCAATACTCTGCTGAAGTTGAAGATGAGTTTAGTTTACTAAGCATGGTTGACAAGCTAGCTCAAGGCGAAAAACATTCTTGTGATTTTGAAGAAAACTTTATATCTATTTATGCTTTATCTGGAGGTTCTGGGACTTCATTAATTAGTATTCTGCTGGCTTATGCCTTAGGCAAGAGAGGGCACGATACTTTATTACTTGAATCTAGCCCTACCGCTACAAGTTTGAGGGATGCTTTAGCTCTGGAAAGTAAACCTGCGCTCTTAACTAGGGATCGTAGTCGAGAACAGGATCAGGTTAAAGATTCAGATTGGTTCTCGGGCTTTATTTCTCGCAGCCCCTTCTTAAGAGAAACTCACTATTTGCATCTATTTGCTTCAATGGCAGATCGAGCCAATTTTATGCTTAGAGCTTCTATTTTTGTAGATAATATCACCAATCAATTAGCTGGATTATCGCAAAGAATTAACAGCTATAACATCGAGGAGCTCGCTACAACACTAAGAATCCCGTGTAATAATTTACAGCTCTTAAGCCATGAACTCAGCGGCAATTCTCGTTCTTTATTCGATGAAATTGTTCAACCAGGCGCTCAGTTCGCTAAAACATTTATTGCCGACCTTGGCTCAGACATACAAAGTCCTATCAATAGACAAATACTTAAGCTCAGCAAAAGCTTGATTATAGTTATGCGCGATAACACGACGGCTAATTTACGTGAAAGTTTTAATTCACAGAAAAAATATTTAGAGGATTATTACAATTTAAATATTATCCCAGTCCTAGCTCCTGGGCATCATCGTTATTCTGATTATTACCGCTTCACGGCATCTAATTGGGAGTCATTACTAGGAGTTGAGCCATTGATCTTCCCTTATCTACCAGAAGAAGTTAGTAGTTTTTTATTAGACCATGAAGAGCTAGAAGATCAATCAGCATTACTTAAATTTAGTTACTCATTGTTGGAGCGAGCTGGCTTCACTCAAACCGTAGCTTCTCGCAAAAGTTTGATGGATTTTCTGGTGAGGAACAGTTAATGCTAATCGAAGTAAATCATCCAATAGAATTTAAAACTAATCCCAATCAAAGAGGAAGACTAGAGCGCGCATTGCAGTATCGAGCTCAAATTTATCCACTTATTGAGCAAATCTTGGATCCTCAGAATAAAAGTCTTGAAGCCCAATCTTTACAAAAAGAGTTTCAAAGGACGGTAGATACTGAGGCTCTCAGTATAAAAGAGTTTTATGACTTAAAGCGCAGGAAAGCTGCAATCCTAGGTTCATATATTGATAAAGTTTTACAAAATCCCGCACTTTATTTCAGTACACCACCTTCACAGCAGGACAAGCAGTGGACCAAGCTACTACTGATATATGACTTACTCTATTACGGTCCTATCACAATATTAGCTTTGGCGAAATTTCTAGCATTAGATGAAGATTTGCGTGCTAATCCTATGGCGCAGCTACTACTTGATATAGCTTCTGACTATAAAGTCAACGAAATTAGAGTCAACAAGGCTGAAGATATATTCTTTGAGACCGCGAATCGAGTCTTAAACTGGCCAGTGCCTTTCTTAAGCGATAAGCAATTACAACTAGTTATAGAAAGAATGATTAGTGAGTCCAATTTACTATTTAACGCAGCGATCACACTTAATGCATCACAACCAATCGCTGATTTTGAGCACCCTTGCGGATACATAAGGGGCGCTGCTATGATTACACCAGCAGCCGAGCATCCATTCTTAACACTTAGGTTGCATCCTGAATCTCCTTACACTCTTGATCAATTAATGCAGTTTGGGATGTTTGATGAACGGTTACGCAATTTTCTTTTGGCTTGCCAGCAAGCAGGCACAACTATAGTAATCGCTGGGACTATGGGCTCAGGTAAAACTACTTTACTTAGCGCCTTAGCGGAACATTGGCCTAAACAAGGACGCAAGGCGACTATTGAAGATACTCCCGAGTTAAGACCACGCATCGCCGACCTAGTAAAAATGCGCACCATCGATTATGACCGAGAAGGTCTGCGCAATATTGATGTTGCTAGGCTAACCAAAGCCTGCAAACGTCATAGTGTTCGCTATGTAGTACTTTCAGAAGCCCGCGATTATTCTGCTTGGGAAATTTTACAATTATCACAATCCATACTCGGTTCCTTAATGACTTTTCACTATACTTTGCGAGGTGGCAAACATTTAGTGGATCAAGCCTTAAATGCTCTAGTTGCTTTATGCAAGCAGCATCCACTAGCTCCAGCAGGTGACGATCTTAAACACCAAATAGCCAGCATTGTTCAAATCTTAATTCTTATTGAGCAAGACCCTATTGATAATTTACGCAGAATAGTTCGAATATACAATGTCACTGGCTACGACGAGCTCAATGGTGGGCATTTTAAAGCTACAGAACTGTTTGCTTATGATGCTTCATCTAAGAGTTTTGCTTTACGCAATTGCTCTAGGGAATTTGAGGAGTATTTAAAAACAAAAGGAGTCGATTATGTTTTTTCTCGGACTTAGTTTAAGTGTCGCAGCATTGTTACTTTTAGTTTTCTTACTCTATCTAAGTCCTGATTTACGCAGGCAACACCCCTTACTTAGATCAGGTGCTAGGTTTCTCGCAAATAGTGAAATGTTGCAACTAGCCAATAAACTTAGATCCTATCTTGGCTCTGCGCAATTTAGCAGCTTAGACAATTACTTAGGAGCAAGCTCATTACTGCGAATGATTATTCCAATTTTACTGGTACTAGCCCTTGCAGCTTTAGTTTTAGGCCCTGTTTTAGCAGGTCCAGTGCTAGGCATGATACTAGGTCTTATAATTGCTGCAGCCTACATTGCAAGAATAATTTTGCATATGTATATTAATTTTCGCGATCAATTATTAGCGCAAATCGAAAGGGTTTTACTGAGCATTCGCAACAATCTAAGCGCAGGGATGACTCTAGATTATGCCGTCAGTGAGACTGCCAAACTTAGTTTTGAAGAGCCAGTAGCTTCAAATCTCAAGAATTTTCTAGTGCTTACCGAAACTAATTTTCTAGATAGCTTTCCTTCCTGGTTAGATGACTTGCGCCGCAAATTTCACCTAAAATCTTTAGCCAAGTCCTCTCAGCTACTTGGGCTTGAACTGCATTACACCAATAACCAAGAAGAAGCCTTCATGGATGCCGTTAACGCTGTGAATAATTCTCTGCGACTTAATAAAAAACAGCGCTCTACATTAAACATTACATTGTTTACCCTTGATTTTTTGGTAATTGCATTTCTTGTAGTCTTGTTTTATGTCATCCCTTCTTTTACGGTAGGTGTGGATCTCAATTGGTGGCAATCTACCCAGCGTCCCTGGATTATTTTTCAATCGGGCTTAGTGATTTGGGGTGCATACCTACTTGCAGTGCTAATTGCCATAAGGAGACAAGCATGATTAGCCTATTATTGCTTGGCATTTGCTCTTGTTTATTAGTTTTAATGCTTAATCGAAGCTATATTGGTAATGAGCTTAGCTTACGCAGGTTCCCACTAATCGAAGCAAAAACAACACGTGGCTTCAACTTAAGTATTGGCATGTTCTCGCACCTTGGTGCTTTCATCAAACCCTTACTACCCAAAAACTTCTATGAGGAACTTGAATCTGAATATTTATATCTCGGACGCAAATCAGAACTTCTATTAGAGCTTCTTGGGCAAGTGGTTTCAATAGCTCTACTCTTAATTACGGTTTATTGGATTAACCACAATTTATATTTCTTGATTCTCAGCTTGTTATTACCAATATTACTATTATTCGAAATTAAATTTGCCACTAATAGTTACTATAAACAGCTAGAAGATGATGCTTTACATTTATATGCTTGCGCCAAGATTCTTTTAATAAATACTGAAACGCCTTTAATCTCAGCACTGCGCATTATTATCGCTACTTATCCTACAAATGATTCAGCAACAGTATATGAATTAAATAAAATTGTAAGTAAAATTGAGAAATTAGGTGCGCGTGAAGCTTTAAGCAGCTGGCAAGTCAAGTCACAAGGTTTTAGAGACTTTATATCATTCTTACTATCAGTATCAGAAGGAGCCAACAAGCGAGCCTTGAAAGTTGCTGCCACTAAATTTATTAATGATGCGCGAGAACAAGAGCGCGATGCTCTAGTTAATCAAGCGGAGAATCTACAGCTATATTTAGTAGCTCCTGTGATTCTAATGCTCTTAGTCATTATGTATCCAATGGCTAGCGCAATTAATTTTATGATGCAAACAAGTTTATTAAAAGGGGATGGACTATGAGATTAATTAGAGTATTGGTGTTGGTTTGGATTGTAGTAATGACAGCGGCGACAGCGGCTCCTGTTATTAATTTTGCTAATGACGATGCCTTGAGGATTCGCAAGATTTTCACCGTTGGTCAAGTAGAGATATTAGAATTCGCAAAGCCGGTGTCATTAGCTCACTATGGCGCTAACGAAGAGTCATTAAATTATATAGAATTAGACAAGTTAGAACCAGAGAAAGACGGTTACAGAAAATTTATAGTCAAGGCTAAAAAGCCAGGTTATGGCGAAATGACCTTCAGATCAGGAGATGATCTTATTAAAGTAGAGATAGTTGTTCAGAATGATTACGAGTTATTAGAAGCTCAGTTAAATGACTTGTTCGGGATCAATGATCCAAATCTTGATTTAGAAGATCGCATACAAGTAGTATCTGCCGCTCATATAGGCAATGTTTCTAGTGAAGCTCGGGCAGATGCGCATATCTATCTCAAGGGACTAGTTGAGAGCCCTAAAGACGCAATGCTAGCAGTGGCATTTGCCGCTAATGCCGTAGGCGACAAGGGCGTAAAAATATTCTCAAATCCGGGCGGACAACTCAGAGCCAAGGATTTAGAGAGCGAGCAAGCAGAAAACACACAGCAAGCAAGTTCTGGTTCTGCGAGTCCCGCAACAGCTACTTTTGCAGAGTTCTATGAAACAACAAATAAACTAATCGATACCAATAATTTACATAGAGATCTAGTGCTAGCATCTAATGATGAGAGGGTCATTTCATTTATTCGCATTAAAGAGCCTGAACGTTTTGCTGTCAGGGTACGTTTTTTGGAGTTAGACGCTAGACATCTAGATGAATTTTCTAGTAGCTTATTTAGCACTAACACTGGTGCTGATTTAACTGGGGCTATTGGCTCTGATACTTTAGGGGTTCCTGATTTATCTAGTGCACCAGCAGCAACTAGAACTTTAATTGGTCAGCTGCTGGGAAGTGGCGCAAATCCTAGTAGTATCGCTAGTGCTGGTAATTTCGTTAGTGGCATTATTAACCTTGCTGACAACGCCAAGCTAAGTATCTCTATTAACGACTTGTTACACGAGGGTGTACTTAGAGTGGTTAATGAATTCTCACTAGTTACTCACTCTGGTGAGCGCATTTCTTTAGGCAAAGGAACGAGATTCCCCTTACCGCAAATCAATAATACTTTAGGTGGTACTCAGCTTAGCGTGCAATATATTCCTATAGGTTTTAAAGGTGAGCTAAAAGTTACTGATCTAGATGATGGAATGATAGACGTACAATTAGCGAGTAGATTAACTGCCGCCGAGGCTTCTAATTTGACTTTTGTTGAAGATGTTGCCGTACCTATATTTAAAGAAGAGTTCGTAAACAGTGGAGCTTTACTCAAAAATGGACAAGAAGTGATACTGAACAGCTTCTACACTGAGTTTGAAACCTTAGCTAAATCCAGCTCTCCTCTCGGACGAATTTTACCCTTACTAGGGAAGTCACGCAAAGCCGAGCGCAAACGCAGCATGCTATTTGTGGCGCTTAAAGTTGAAGAAGTTAAGATCAACTCTAATACTGAATTTGAGTTACCACATATCGATTTTAGTCAAAAGAAAAATATTTACAATAATTATATTGGTGCTCTTAAGGCTAAACAAAGTTCCGCAGAAGCTAATAGCAAAGATACTACAAGCCAGAATATTGAACTTCTGCCATTACCAGGAGTAGAGATCTAATGATTTGGATAGCGCTAGTCAGTTCATTGCTTGCTTTCATTCTGCTTTGGAACTTCATTGTTGACAACTGGACTGCTGGTCTTAGCTTATTAAACGCTGAAGTTCAAGTTGCCGAGTCTCACAAACCTACATTTAAAATTAACCTGCCACTGGCAGAATTGGAGTTACCATGAGCCCCACCATAATCTCACTACTAACACTAATTCTGCTTTTACCAACACTATTTGTCGGACAAATAGTGCCATTATTCAACCTGCATCTTGCTAACTCTACAGATGCATTATTAAGAGCGAAGCTCACAGAACAGCTGAGCCGCAGCCTTAGGACCGCAAAACCAGAAGCCCTAGTTATTAGTGATTTACTTGGAATTATAATTCCTGGAGTACAAACTAAAACTGCGAGGCTTAGCGAAGATGGCGAATACATAATTGCAGAATTAGAGTACCAGCATAATGCTTTGATTGTTTCACAGTATTTTGATCAATCTAGGCTTAAAACTATTAAAGTCGTGACAGTTAAAGTGGAGTAATCATGGAAAAAACAGCAATAGTAATAGAAGATCAACCAGTAATTTGGGATTACGCTCGTTTATGCCTCAATGGTCTTGCCCGCATAGTAGAGTTCTGCTCTACTACTGAGGAAGCAGAAGAGGCATTTTTCAAATATAGACCAGATCTAGTGTGGCTAGACTGTTATTTAGGTGAGATCTCAGATGCTACTAATGGTCTTAAGAATAGTGGGATAGCTCTTGCCGTATGGATGAAGCGTCATCGACCACAAACCAAGATATTTTTGTTCACCGCATCTAACGATCCTACAATTATGAAAGCTGCTCGCGACATAGGTATCGAAGGTATCGCCATGGGTGGTAAATTTATTCGTGATCGGCATATTATAGTCTCTGGCTTGCAGGCTGTACTTAATGGCAAGCAATGGGTTAGCCCTTACTTAGTTGAAGATATAGAGCTTGATGAATTTTCTCGAATTACTGTTTTTGAATTTGCAGTACTTTGTTCGATAATGTTAGGTAAAACAACAGCACAGGTTGCCGATGAGCTAGATACAACTCGCAAACGTATTAATAATGCTATCTATAGAGTACGCCAAAAACTAGGGATAGATGATTCGGCTTCTAAAGACTATGTCTTAGATTTGGTGCGCGAGCAAGTAATTAATAGATTGCACTTTAATGATACTTATATAGTCTCTGACATTATGGCGATTAATTCTGCAATCACCGAATTACTTGGTCCAATCTTGGATAAAGTTAGATCAGGAGCTTTATCCAGAGTCTATATGGAGCCAGGCTTAGCCTAATCTTACTGAGCCATAGCTGCTGCCGGCATCATCGCTCCAGCCATCGGGTTAGTCATAGCGGCTTGCTGTCTTTGTAACATTGCCATTGGACTTTCACCCGTTGCGGTGCGCACTTGGAAAAGTTTCTTAAGTATAGTGATCGGCAAGGCTAGGAAGATACCAAGACCAGGAATTATAGTTCTAATACCAGTCTCAACTACATTCAGAGCATTGTAGAACTTAGCTTTGGCACTTTCTTTAGAGCTTAGTTCATCCTGACTGACGCTTGCCCTGAAGACTTTACCAGTGATCGGGTTGTAAATCAATGTCTTGAGGAAGCGTCTTGCTATATCTAGCGAAGTAATAGTTTTCACGTGACGCTCTTGAGTTTGACCATCTCTTTCTAAATGCTCGAGCAAGTTGAGGTAATTACTTTCATTGTGGAACACTCCATCACCAAACTCATTTTTAGTGATGCGTTTTAATGATTGACCTATAAATCTTGCTCCAGGAATCCATTTACTATCAAGTAAACGTTGCTGCAATGACTTAAGCTCACGCATTGCGTTATAGCCAAAATCGCTCTTAGCTATAGCTTGTCTCTGTTTTAGACCATAGTACATGGCTATCATTTTTGGTACACGCGTGCTAGCTGCATAAACTAGGAAGCTAGGTAACCCCAAGACCACTGTTGCAAGTCCTAGTACTTTATCTAAGCTACGCATTACAAAATTACCTTGTCTTTGAATATCAATATCAGTTAAATGCGGCCAAGCAGCTGGTAATAGCATCAGTAATGATTGAATTGGTCTACTGATATGATCCATCTCTTTGATTAAAGTATCTTTGCTGATGATATTTTTAATTTTATTGCGTGGGTCATTGAGGATCTCCTCACTATTCTCTTGTTTCTCTGGATTTAATGCGATTCGTCCTGTAGCTGGATTCACTGGTAATATCCATCTCGTGAATTCTTTTACTAGTGGTAAATTACACAGTGATTCAGTTCCACCAACCATCCACTGTTTGCAGTTGGTAATAAGCCCATGCACTAATTCTCGTAGCTGCTCTGTGCCGGTTTGCAAGTTGATGTTTTGCAGAGTTTCTATATTATATTTCACACCAATCGCTTGTAATCCGGCACGAGTTCTTTCGGTTAGATTGGTTAAATAGTCTTCAATCATTTTTTGGTTTTCACCTTCATTGAAGATAGTTCTAAATCTCGAGAATGAACCTAATAGCGATGGTACTGCCAGGATACTACCCACTAAGCCTTGAAGTACATGCCAAGCATTAATACCATAATGTTTATTAGCTAAATCCTGGGACATACCAGTAGTTCTAGCTAGCTTGAATGACATTAAGCTTCTAAAGAAAGCATTGAGGTTAGATGATACTGGTAGGAAAATATCGCCGAGTCTTGCAACGAAGTTAGCAGCTTTATAACCTTTATTGTCAGCGCTATCAGTTTTACCCAACCTGAATACTGCTGCTGAAGCGTGTCCTGGCAGTGATAGCAGCGAACCCAAGAAAGATGTTAGCTTCGTTAATTTAGGGAAGAAAGCTTCCCATAAACTAGCAACTTTACTATCCTC
>CAYUFH010000045.1:0-1770 GCA_964444015.1 uncultured Gammaproteobacteria bacterium
ACAATATTATCCACCTTATTATCCGGACATATATTATCCAAAAGAATATTATTCGGTAATTGCACGCCGATCTTGCCGGTGCTAGCACTAAGAATTTCATGCACTTCAAGACCGAGCTTGCGCGCAACTAAAGCGCGCAACTCCAGATCTTTGCGCGCACCCTCTTCTCCAGTACAAGCATTAGCATTACCAGAATTGCAAACTATTGCACGTATGGGAACTTCGCGTGCAGCAATATTATGATCTACGCAAGCAGCTCTTACTAGATTGCGCGTATAGACTCCAGCCCATTTGCAGGGTGTACCAGAAACGATTAATCCTAAATCCTTACGACCACTAGGTTTGATGCCAGTAGTTCCGCCAGCTACCTTAAAACCCTTAGGCAGGCTAGGTACAAAACCTATCGCTCGAACTTGCTCATTATTAGCCGCAGCATACAATGCTGGTTCAAGCAGTCCATAGCAATATGCTTTTACTCCTTGCTGGCGCAAAACTTCAGCTTCAGTTTTAGTAGGATGAGTAGCGGCTTTAAGACAAGCAACTACTATTGCGTTAGGGTTGTTTGCATCTGCATATAAATTAGTTAGTGGCACAAAACCAATATCACGAGGACTAGATCCAGACAAATTAATATGGTCAGCTATAGCGTAGTCACCAACTAGCTTTTCGCCAGGGAGAGGATATATATCAATGCGTAGTTCTATTACCACTAGGCTTAATTTAGACTGCCACAGCAAGCTGAGCTTTTACAAGCCCAATAATCTCACTAGGAGTCATTGCTACTTTAACGCCAGCATCCTCGAACGCCTTGGTTTTAGACTCAGCAGTACCTTTATTGCCAGAAATAATCGCACCAGCATGACCCATGCGTTTGCCTGGAGGAGCAGTGCGTCCGGCAATATAACCAATAACAGGTTTTTTGATATTAGTTTTAATGTACTCAGCAGCAGTTTCCTCTGCAGTACCACCAATCTCACCTACTAGGATAATTAGATCAGTATCTTTATCAGCCTCAAATAGTTCAAGCGACTTGATTTGATCGATACCGATAATCGGATCTCCACCAATGCCGACAGCAGTAGAAATACCGATACCAGCTTGCTTAAGACCTAAACCGATTTCATAAGTAAGAGTTCCAGATCTAGAAATTAGACCTACTCTACCAGCTGAATAAATAGAACCTGGGTGAATACCAATCAAACATTCACCAGGAGTGATAATGCCAGGGCAGTTAGGACCATTCACAAGTACACCTTTAGCTTGCGCTGCTGCGTGCAACTTGACGGCATCTTGCGGTGGCAGACCTTCAGTAATTACAGAGATTAGTGGCACGCCAGCATCTATAGCTTCAAGTGCAGCATCTAATGCTAAGAACGGCGGCACAAAAATCACTGAACAATTAGCACCAGTGGCTTGAACAGCCTCTAGAACCGTGTCATAGACTGGGACTCCGCAAATAGTCGATCCACCTTTACCAGGAGTTACGCCCGCTACGATTTTAGTACCGTATTTTTGCATTAACTCAGTGTGAGTTTTACCCATACCACCAGTGATGCCTTGAACTATTACTTTTGTGTTTTTGTTGATTAATACTGCCATGATATTCCTTGTACCTTTTTACGCTGCTACCTTTATTGCTTGCTCGACAGCATCATCGAGAACATTAGTCATCGGGATGCCAGCTTTCTTCATAATCTCTGCTGCCTTCTCTTCATTGTTGCCAACCAGGCGAACTACCATTTTGGCTTCTGGACGCTGTTCCTTATAGTA
>CAYUFH010000045.1:1870-11864 GCA_964444015.1 uncultured Gammaproteobacteria bacterium
CCTTTGAACTCGCGCTCACCCATATCAGTTAAGTGATCAACCAACATGCCATTGAATCTTGGATGACGATCTAGTGCATCTTCATTCAGTGTTACTTTGCCATCTAGTGCAATAAAATTATCATCACCATCTATGATTAGTGGATTGATCTCACAAAGATCAGCATCTAATGATGACCATAACTTCCAAAGCTTATTAATAACATCCGCCATTTTAAGAAGTTCCTTGCCTTTGAAACCTAATTGAGCAGCCATTTTGCGGCCTAGGTAAGGATTATAGTTGCCACCAGGGACTGGCACTATTTGAATACTATTAGATGATTCAATCTCCACTCCACCTTCAGCACTGCCCATTAATATAGGACCACGATAAGCTCTATCGATAAGAATAGAAATATAAATTTCTTTTTTGATAGTTACTTTAGGCTCAATCAGAATTGCACTTGGCAGAGAACCTTTAATAGGTAATTTAAATATTTGCTGTGCTTTCTCGTAAGCATCTTCGTAATTATCAGCAAACTTAATACCGCCAGCTTTGCCGCGACCGCCAACTAGTACTTGAGTCTTCAAGGTGCGAGGGAAGGCATTAGCCAAACCAAAAACCTCTTCGGCTACTTTAATAGTCACACCCTCAGGAGTTGGGATACCGAACTCGCGAAAAAGGGCTTTAGCTTCATATTCAAACAATCTCATAATCGCTATTCATCATAACGTGAAAATAGGATAAATAATATTATGAAAAGTAGTTCCTGTATTAACCTGATAGCTCTGAATATTCTCTTTAATCGTCAACCTTAAAATACAGCCCCAAATGCACTGTAGTTATAACTGCAAAATTTCAGGGTATACTATCTGAGTTATGGTAGCTATAGGCGATGTATTTAATGAAATGGTCAAGCACTTCAATCCAGGTGCAGCATCTGGCGTTTCTGCTTCTTATCAGTTTGATATTAGTGGTGAGCAGGGTGGTATTTGGGCGCTAGACATCAAAGATGGTAAATGCAACTTGGTTATTGGTGGAGTCGCAAGCCCGTCAGTAGTAATTGCTCTTGCTGATAAAGATTGGATGTCTATTCGTGAAGGTAAGCTAAACAGCCAGATGGCGTTTATGCAAGGTAAGTTGAAGATTCGTGGAGACATGAATCTGGCAATGAAGCTACAAACAATGTTTCCTATTGCCTAAGAGACGGGAGCCATGAGTGCATGTTTTCTGTCATCGCGAGGAGCACCGCGACGAAGCGATCCATTTAATAGATTGTTTCGCTACGCTCGCAATGACGAAGTTACATTATTAGCAATTAGCTTCCTAAGCTCAGTCTTCAACTCCGCATCATTATTAGCTGCAGACAAAGCACTAAATTTATCGATACTAGCAGCTAATTCTGCTTCGCTAATACTAGTATCTATGCGTGCTTTATAGATTTGATCAGTAAGCTTAGATTCCACGAACTCACTATCTGTAAGCAGTTCTTCATAGAGCTTCTCGCCTTCACGCATGCCTATAATTTTAATCGCAACTTCTTCTAAGCTAAAGCCGGCTAGTTTAATAAACTGCTGCGCTAATTCATAGATTTTAATTGGTGTGCCCATATCTAGAACCATAATCTCACCATTGTTAGCCTTAGCTGAAGCTTGAATTACCAGCTGCGAAGCTTCTGGGATAGTCATAAAATATCTAATCGCTTCTTCATGGGTAACAGTGAGAGGCAAGCCTTGGCGCAATTGATCTTCCCAAACTTTAATCACAGAACCTCGACTACCCAGGACATTACCGAAACGTACCGCTGTGTATTTAGTTGCTGGATATTTGCGTGAAACCATAAGTACGGTTTTTTCGGCAAGGTTCTTAGTGCTGCCCATAATACTAGTGGGGTTCACAGCTTTATCTGTGCTAATTAACACCATACTCTTCACGCCGCAAACGCCAGAGATCTCAGCAATGTTACGGCTACCGATAACATTATTATCAAAAGCCTCACAAGCATTCAGCTCCATTAGATGCACGTGTTTATGTGCAGCTGCGTGGAAAATAATATCTGGTTTAAATTCACGAACTATATGCAAGACTCTGTCGTAATTACGAATATCAGCAATCTTAGTTACTAGCTGGGCGCGCCCACGCAAACTACTAACCGCTTCAAAAATCGAGTTCTCACCTTTGCCTAATAGACAGAGGCTAGCAATTTCACATTTCGACACTAACTGCCTGCAGAGCTCAGAACCGATAGAGCCGCCAGCTCCAGTAACTAGTACCCGTTTGCCGCGCAGATATTGAATTACATCAGTTTCATTAAGATCTATTTCAGCGCGCCCAAGCAAATCTTCCATGCTTAGTTTTCGGATCTGGTCGACAGTAACTTTGCCGCCAGCTAACTGATCTACACCAGGCAGTACTCGCACATCTATGCCAGTTTCATTGGCAGCAAGACTAAGTTTACGTTTAAGCTCCTGGCTAGCACTAGGGATAGCAATAATGATTTGTTCGATTTGAGAGTCGCGAACACATTTAGCTAAATCTTCTAGCCTGCCTTTAACCGTGACACCGCGCAGTATCTGCATCCCCAGCTTCTTAGGATCATCATCGAGTGCAGCTACTATATCTAATCCTTGCTCAGGATGCTCGCGTATAGCTTTAGCTACTTGTATGCCAGCTTCACCAGCACCGACCACTAGAGTACGCTTGCGGCTAAGACTGGGATCTACAGCAGCGCGCCTCTCATGGATATTGCCGCGGCGCACCATATAGTAACGCATCAACCTTACTCCGCCGAGTAGAGTCATGCTCAAGAGGAAATCAATTAAAACCACGCCATAAGAAAGAGCATAAAGGTCTTCATGCTGGGGACTGGCACCAGCAAAGCGCGGAAGAACCATTATGATGCTAGGTATCACTAAAGCGCGGGCGAGATAAACAATCTCATGCGAATCGGTGTAACGCCAGAAACGTTTATAAGTTCCCCATATAAGTAGAGAAATAAGTTTCAGCGTAATTACCAGGGGTAATATGCGTGGTAACTGTTCTGACCAAATAAAATGCTCGGTGCTAGTAACAATACTACCCTCTAATCTTATATAAGTAGCAAGAGCGAAAGCCGCTATTAAAAGCGCCAAATCTAGAACTATTCTTAGTAAGTTCTTAAAGGAATACACCCAATTAAATTATATCTGTTAGTGCTTTAATAAAGCGCTTATTCTCTTTTTCTGTGCCAATAGTCACTCTAAGTGCCCGCGGGCAGACAGATTTTTGGGCGCGAATAATCACTCCGTGCTGGGCTAGACCCTCAATAATCTCGGAAGCCGGCTTAACAGTCTTAAATAAAATAAAATTGCCATCGCTTGGATAGTGTTCGATCTTTAGCTTGATAAATTCTTTGTAGAGCTGCTCGCGACCTTTGTTTACGGTATCAACTACACGCTTAAGATGCTCAGTATCCTCAAGTGCCGCTTCAGCAGCAGCAATACTGGCACGAGAGCACAAGAAAGGTACCATGATCTTAGAATACTCACGTTTAAGCTCAGCAGATAGTAGAGCATAGCCTACCCTGAAACCAGCCAGAGCATAGGCTTTAGAGAAAGTTCTACCAACTATAAGATTAGAATACTGTTTCACTAAATCTATAACACTAGCGTGGCGACTGAAATCTATATAAGCTTCATCCACGAATAAATAAACATTACGCTTAAGTGTTTCAGCTGCCAGGTATTCTATTTCACTACGACTAAAGGAATTGCCAGTAGGATTATTCGGCGTGCATATAAAAACGATTTTAGTATTAGCCTGAATTGCAGCAATAATGCGCTCAGGGTCTACGCTGTAAGCAGCTCCAGCACTAGATTCTGGCAGATTGCGCGACACCTCAATAATCTGAGTGCCAGTGCGCTCAGCTATAGATTTGTAATAAGCAAATGTTGGCGAGAGATTAATGATACTGCTCTTAGGGTTCAGTAGTAGATTCGCCAGGTGATCTAACACACTATCCATGCCATTACCAACTACTATGCCTGCTTTAGTAGTATCTATGTTAAACTTGGTCTCTAATTTACGTGTAAGACTCTCGGAGAAAGGTTCACCATAGTAATTACTACGCTCAAGTTCTTTATTAGCGGCTTTAATTGCCCGCGGGCTTGGACCAAGTGTAGTCTCATTGCCAGCAAGTCTTAGTATCTCAGATTGTTTTAGACCATACTGCGCCGCTACTTCTTCGAAGGTTTTACCAGCAGGGTAAGCTTCGGCGGATAATATCCAGGGGTTGATTTGGGGGTCTTGGGGCACAGTGTAACATTATAACTTAGCTGCATTGAGGTAATGCTTCGCTAGTGAAACTCGCCCGCCTCTAAGCCCTAGTATTCGCCCAGCCTTAAGCTCATCATCACTATATGCTACATCATCAGAAGTCAAAATTAGCCTTGTGGCAAAATCGCCCATAACTGCGTTACGTTCGCTCTCGGCATACTCATTGACGTGCTCGTCAACTCCGTTGCCTCGAACTCGCAAGCCTTGTTCTGGGTAATTTTGCCGCAAGGCTTGATAAACAAGTTTTTGCCTACGCAAAATTTTAAAAATCTCAGGCGCCATATGTAAATCCCCATCAGCCTCTGAACCGCATATTGCTGTAACACTCACATCACTGCGATGATACGCACTAAAACCTAAGCCCAGTTCTAAACCTCGATCATTAGCCCAAGCCTTAGCTTGATCGCAAGACATAGAGAGAAATTCCAAATACTCAGCACTAGGTTTACGATGATCGAAACGCTCTGGCTGACTCGGGTCACGCACTACTGTCATAGCATTAGGCCAGTGAGTAACTAAATCCACACCATAAGTATCGAAAGCTTTATCTGCTTCAAGAGCACTAGCATTACTGTGCCCGTAAGCTACGAGTATCCCTTGGCTCTGCAAATATTTAGTAACAGTGCCATCAGCATCTACTAAAGGACATAAAGTCCAAAGCTTAATCAAGCCAGGATATTTCTCGACTAGAGATCGCACCTTAATTAAATCGAACTCACGCAAATGTTCAGCAGGGTGAATGCCAGATCGACTAATATAACCACCTTCAATATGCACACCAGCCAAGTGCGCCTTGTCATCGCGAGCCCCAAAGGGGCGTGGCGATCCATTAGTGGTGCTGCTAGTCATTGCTTCGGTACTGCGTGCCTTGCAATGACCAGCAATCCTAGCTAAATTCCTATCAATAATTTCATAGGGCGCCGTAATCAGAGTCGCATAAAAACCAGTCACACCTTCAGTACCTAAATACTCACAAAGCTGATCGATATCAGCATCAGCAGGTGCCTGCCAAAAGTCACAATGTAAGCCGATCTCAGGAATAGTTAGACCGTTAACTTGCAGATCAAACATTAAGATACTCCGTGTTCAGTTCTAGTCCAGGTGCCGACTGTGCGACTGAATAATATTTTACGGTAGGTTGCAAGTATCACGACTAGCCAAGTACTCATTAAGTAAGCATTGGTTACTATTGTGTTGCCCACTGCTTCCCAGAAACGTTGCTGTTTATAAATACGCAGACCGTTATATTGGGTAAAGAAAGCTATGGCTGAAACCATGGTTGCAACTAGCATGTAAAAGCTTAAATGTGTTTCTTGGCGAGTTATAAGCCTAAATACCTCGTAGATCATATCTAGGGTTAGCCAGAGTGGTAGACAAAATTGTCCAAAGAAAAAGAAAGTATCAAAGATTTGATTTAAAGATAAATTACCAGGAGTAAATAATTGCAAGAAATAATTGAGATAGCGGCGCATACTACCTTCAGCCCAGCGGCGGCGCTGTTTGATGAAACCTTCCCAGGTCGCGACACCTTCTTCTAGCACCATAGTTTCAGGGCTAAACCTAATATCCCAGCCATTAATATGCAGGCAAGTTGATAAATCTAAATCATCCGTTAGTGTATCCTCATTCCAACCACCCAAGTGCTCTAGAGCGTCACGTTTTACAAGCTCACCATTGCCGCGAAGCTCAGTGGCTCCACGAATCGTATCGCGACCCATTTGCAAGTAAGCATCCATGGCATATTCATGATATTGGCAGCGAGTAAGAAAATTCTTCTCTGGATTGGAGATTACTTTTTGTGCTTGCACCGCACCTACGCTCGGATCATCAAGGTAGCGCACTATTTTAGGTAAAAAATCATCAGCGATACTAGCATCAGCATCTAAGACGCAAATCACTTCTCCGCGTGAAGCGAGGAGAGCATCATTCAGTGCAGCCGCCTTGCCAGGGAAGGCAGATAGCTTGCGATTAATATAAGTCAGCTTATTGTTTACTTGAATTATAGTTGCAGTGGCGGTTTCAGTGCTGGACATGCTTGTGTAATTAGTGTGAACACAGTTAAGCTCATCCCAGGTTGCATCTACACTACGATCATTAATGATGTATATGTGTAATTTTGGATAGCTTAGTGCTAGTAGTTTTTCTGTCGTTGCACGAATAACATTTTCTTCATTGTGGGCAGAAACAAAAATATCTATGCTTGGTTGATAGTTGGCATTTAAAGGATGAGGGTTGTGACGGCGATGAAACTGTGCAAAGAAAGTATAAGCCGTATGCAAGAGCATCATTAAAACAACTACCGCAAGTAAAGTAAGCGAAACATGAGAAGGTAAAGCTGTAAGATATTTCTCTGGTAAGAGCTCTTCAGCTAGTTTATTGATCAGATATACGCCACCAATAATACTAAACAAGAGTAATCGATCACGATTAGTGCCCTGCCACAAGTCTTGCCAGCGACGTTTAATCAGTTTTTCTTTAGCGTAAGTAACCGTCTCAAATATCATCTAATTATCTTAGCCATCATAGCACGCAGCTCTCGCTGATTTACCGTCCAGGAGCCATCTTTAGCAAAATCTCCAGGTACCAAATAACCACTATAATTGCGTTTAGGCACTACTCTAATTTGATTACCCAGGCTCAGCATCTCGCGAGCACTCATGTCGGTTAGGAATAATTCTTTTGCGCTTCTTACTAAGTCTGGAGCTTTCATGATTAATTCGGCTGAAGTTAGTTTTTTGATAGCTGCTCTAAAGAAAATTTGCTGACGTTTAATGCGACCGATATCACCTTGATCTTTATCGCGGTAGCGTAAAAACTTAATTAGGGTTTGACCATCCATTAGTTGTTTGCCTGGGGCAATTTCTATATGTAAATCTTGCTTAGAGTCGTGATAGCTGAGCTGTTTCGGTACATTAATTTCTATCCGACCCACTTTATTTATCAGCTCTTCAAAGCCAGTAATGCTAAAAACTACCACTCGGTCAAATTTAATTTTAAGTAGACCCTCAACGGCTGTTTTAGCTAATATATAACCGCCTAATTGATTCACGCTGTTGATTCGTGCTGGTTTAATACCCTGCCCAGCCCTCTTAAGATAAATCTTGCAGTCGCGCGGTACGCTGACTATCGCTATTCTATTTTCCTTGCGATTAAAAATTACCGCTAGTATCAAGTCTGATCTTCCATGCCAATCTTGGACTTGATCTGGCTCCATTACATCAGTGCCTAAGACAAGGATATTAAAATAGCCATCATCGAAGGGAGATGGGATCTTGCCTTTACGGGCAAGGTCTACCGAAAGCGCCAAAAGCACTATAGTTATGCTGATTAATAGTACGCGAGCGACAGACATCTCTATCAAGATTATAATGAACTTGTGCTTAAGTTACGTAAAATCATTTTTGTTTTTAGTCTCTGCCTTAGCCTTGCGGGCTGTAATCTTGCTCAGGGCTTAGTGGAGAAGATTTTTCCTGGTGCTGTCAAGGAAACTGAAATCCCTGTTGGTGATTTCGTTGGTCAATGGCATTTTATAGATTCTAAACTTGAAGAAGCATATGTGGCGGAGCAAGAAGCTAAACTTGCGGCGACTGCAGCTGCGGCTAAAGCTGCTAACGGGGCAGAGGCTGCCAGTAAAACCCCTGATCCGGCTGTAAGCAAAAAAGAAGACCCTAAAGCTAAAAAAGCAGAAGAAAAAAAATCCAGCAAAGGCAAAAAAGCTGATAAAGATAGTGAAGAAGAAGCGGCTAAAGAGACTGCTCCAGTAGTAGAAGTTAAAGCTAAGCTTGATAAAACCCGTTTGGTAAAAATAGTTCTTCTACCTCTAGATGCCGCTGATGATGTGGGTATCGGCATGCTTACTTTTAAGAATATCACCCAGAGATTTTATTGGGAAGCTAAGGGTAATGGCAAGGATACTTGGAATATACAATTTGCCAAAGACAATAATGTTTACACTAAACTTACTTATGGTTTTGATTTTAATGGTACTTTGCGTAAAGGTAGTGTAGGTTATGAACTGAGTGGTACCTTGCAAATCAATGACGATGGAGTTGAGGGTGATTACTATCTAGAGACTTATCGTTATATGTACCCAGAGTTAGTGGCTCCTCCGGCAGATAAAGCTGAGTTTGTACTCGGTGAAGAACTTAAGCTCAATGGTAAATATTTCTCAGATAATGCCGCAGATAACGTGCTCAAATTCACTGAACTTAAATCTCAAAAACAATTTGAAGTAGCAGCCACCGATGTACGGGTCGAGGATAGCGAGAATAATATCTTGAGCCTTATGACCGATAAGAAGTGGGCTAAAGGTGATTATCAGCTCTATCTACTCAGGGGCGGCGAGTTCAAGAGTAACAGTATCTCGATTAAGCTAAAATAGCAAAAACGTGACGAGAGACCCTTGATTCGCTTAAGGAACAATAGATAAATGAAAATAGCAGTCGTCGGCAGCGGTCATTGGGGCAAAAACTTAGTTCGTAATTTTTATGAGCTAGGGGTGCTAGCACAGGTTTGCGATAGTAACCCGCATAGCCTCGAGGTACTTGCTGAAACTTATCCTTATATATATAGCTCCGTAGAGATTACTTCTTCATTCGATGAAATTATTAAACGCAGTGATTTGGATGGCATAGTAATCGCAACTCCAGCTAGTACTCACTATAGGCTTGCTCGCGAAGCTTTGCTGGCTGGTAAGAACGTCTATGTAGAAAAACCATTAGCGCAGAACTTCCAAGAAGCCGAAGAGCTAACAGCAATCTCAAAAGAAAAAGATCTAGTGCTAATGGTAGGACATTTACTGATGTATCATCCTGCCGTTAATAAACTCAAGAAGTTAGTTGCCTCTGGTGAGCTTGGTGAAATCGAATATGTGAACTCAGATCGCCGCAACTTCAATCGCAATCATAGACGTGATAGTAATGTGATGTGGGATTTAGCACCGCATGATTTTTCGATGATGGCTTATATATTAGGTACAGTGCCCGAGCATATATTAAGTGTGCGCGGTTGGGCAAGCGGTGATGATGGTGTAGTCGATGTAGTGCATATCGATCTCATGTTCCCTAATAATATCGGCGGACATATACACAATAGTTGGCTAGATCCGCAGAAGCAAGCTTTGCTCACTATCAATGGCAGCAAAAAAACAGCCGTGCTTAATGATACTTTTAAGGAAAATAAACTAGAAATCTATAGCCGTTCGGCAGATGGTTCAACCACTGTCGAGAAGCCGGTTTACTCCAATGATGAACCATTGCGCTTAGAGTGCAAACATTTTCTTGATTGCATTAAGCATCAACAAATCCCTACTAGCGATGGTATCAACGGTTCGCAGATAGTGCGCTACGTAGAAGAATGTCAAAACTTACTAGAGGTAAATCGCAAGGAACTAGTCTAATGCGCAAGCTAGCTCTATTAATAGTTCTATTCTCTGCCCTTTTCGCTGGCACTTATTATTTCAGTAAATGCAAAATTTACGAAGAGTTTCGTATTCGTCCCTTAGATAAATATGCAAGCGTTAAGAAGTCATACAAAATTAATATCAACCTAGCGAACCTGCGTGAGTTCGACAATCTGCCCGGTATAGGACCAGCACTAGCTGAGCGCATAGTCACTAATAGAGAGCGTTTCGGTAGTTTTCGCAGCACAGAAGATCTTAGACGAGTCAAAGGTATAGGAGCTAAGAAGATGGAGAAGATTA
>CAYUFH010000046.1:0-168 GCA_964444015.1 uncultured Gammaproteobacteria bacterium
CAGCGATAGAGCCATTTTGAATTAAAGCACTTGTTATTACATTGTTCGCCAAATCAGCTGCTGCAATTGTGCCGTTAAGAATTTGCATACTAGTCACTGAGTTTGCAGCTAAGTCAGCTGCGGTGATAGAACCATTGGCTATTAAACTTGACACTAAAACATTAGGTG
>CAYUFH010000046.1:268-2778 GCA_964444015.1 uncultured Gammaproteobacteria bacterium
TCTCTGCTGTTGTTACTGCACCATTTGCAATATCAGCTGCGGTGATAGAACCATTGGCTATTAAACTTGACACTAAAACATTAGGTGCTAGATCTGCTGCCGTTATCGTTCCATTAGCTATATCTGCTGAACTTACCGTGCCATTGAATATATCTACACTTAGAATAGTACCGTTCAATATCTCTGCTGTTGTTACTGCACCATTTGCAATATCAGCTGCGGTGATAGAACCATTAGCTATTAAACTTGAGCCAAGAGCATTAGGAGCAAGATCAGCGGCAGTAACACTACCATTAGTTATTTTAGAAGAATCAATAGAGTTAGCGGCTAAACTATCTGGACCTAATATAGACCAAGTTGCGTTTCCTACTGCATCAGAAATTAGAACTCTACTAGTAGCAGGTCCACCACTTGCAAGTCTCAAAGCTCCAGAAATATTGAGAGCAGAGTTCAAACTAAGACCAGTTGCTGAAGCAGATAATGAAATAAGAGTGCCATTGTCGAACATTAAGCCACCGTTATATACAGTTAGCGCGTTCTCTATATAAGTAGAGCCTCGAATAATTGTGTCGCCATTTGATTCTTCTATGGCTGCCTTGGCAGAACCACAAACCCCCAGTATAAGTAGCGCGGCCAGAATCCCTCGAACTGTATAAATCTTCATATATTGCTTACCTTGGTCTTAACTTAAAAGACAAGGTAATAGTATAGAACAATTGAGCCTAATTTATCTAGACTATTTCAAAATTAGATTATCTTAACCGCTGCGATGGCAATAATATTATAACTTTATTCTAATATTATTGGGCTACCTTACGATAATATATGGTTCCTGTAATATAACTTACTGTTCCAGTCGCAGCACCGACACCAGTCGTCAATACTAAATGTGCTCTAGAAGCAATCGAAGCATTGCTGAATGAAGTTACCGATAGTCCGTCCTCATCAGCAGTCTGATCACTAAATATGTCAGTACCAGCTGAGTTAACCGTGCTAACAGCTCTCTCTTCTATATTAAATACTAGCGCAGGGCTTGTAGCACCCAAGACCGCAGCTTCAACTTGAACTATTACTACGCCCATATCTTTTGGCGCTTGCCAGAGTGGTATGGCTTCAGAATCCCAATCACCATCACTAGCAATACTAAAGTTGTACTGCAGAGTCTCATCACCAATAACTGTAGCCTCAGCACCGTTATAAATGATCAGCGTACCATTGGCAGTATCATAAGCTAGCTCACCAGTTTCATCTACCGTAGGAGCAGCTCCATGCGGTAATTCTATAGAATCAGTTGCAACAAGGTTCGCACCATTAATTTCGGTGCTTGCAATTACATTAGCCGCAGTGACATCAGCAGTCGCAGTAAAGTTTGCTCCATTAATATGACCAGTGGTAATCAAGTGAGTGGCGGTCATATCAACAGTACCGTCTGTATCAACAATCGAACCATCTGAAACCGTCAATGTACCTGTAACCAAACTAGTACCCGTAATGCTAGCACTAGAAACTAAAGTTCCACCATTGATTTCACCACTAGTGAGCACATCATTTGTTGCAAAATCTACAATGTTGTCAGTAGCATCAGTAATAGTATTTCCATTAACATCAAGTCCACCACCTAACTGCGGAGTAACGTCCTCAACTACGTTATTAATTCCACCACCACCACCGGCGGTAAGATCAGTCTCCGTACCACTATCATCCATAAAATATAAATTAGAGTCAGATGATTTAACAAAAAGTTTTCCGTAGCTTGCTGTAGTAGTGCCATTATCAGCAGTCTCTTCTATCGCTAGGACACCATTCATAGATAAAGCTCCTGCTGCTGCAGTCGCTCCATTAATAGCCAGCTCTGAGCTAGCGGTTACGTCACCAGCTACGGTTAAGGTGGCATCCATAAATGCATCACCATCAACCTCTAAATCATCAGTAATCAATAAATCGTCAGCCGCATTTAAAGTATGACCAGTAGTACCTGTACCTGCTCTAGAATAAGCAACTAAAGGAGTAGTAGCTCCTGATTGCAAGACTCCTGATACTGCAAGGGTAGTACCAGTGGCGGCGCCGAGTACTGGTGTTACCAAAGTAGGAGATGTTGAAAACACTATGTTAGTACTTGTAGTTCCAGTAGTACCTGTTGCTGCGTTTAGATAGTTTAATTGTGTTGCCGTACTTGTTACTGATTTACCTGCCCAAGTAGTTAGGTCTGCATCATACGCTTGCACATCCGTTCCAATTGCTAAGCCCAATGTAGTACGCATGCTACTAATTGAAGTATCATCCAACAAATCCCTACCATTAGATGTAAGTGTTGTTACTGTTGCCGTTCCTGAGCCTGTAAAGTATGGAAGCTTATCTGCTGCCGATGTTAATCCTGCTACTGCAGCTAGCTCTGCATCATACGCTTGCACGTTTGAACCTATTGCCAAGCCTAATGTAGTACGCATGCTACTAATTGAAGTATCATCCAACAAATCCCTACCATTAGATGTAAGTGTTGTTACTGTTGC
>CAYUFH010000046.1:2878-11814 GCA_964444015.1 uncultured Gammaproteobacteria bacterium
CTTAATGTAGCATCATCGCCATTGAATGATTCAACATTCACGATACTGAAATCTTCTCCATTTAAGTCTCCACCCAAACTTGGACTAGTATCATCCGCCAAGTTTGCAAATGAACCTGTTGCCACCCATGAAGCTAAACCATTAGCATCAGATTGAAGAACTTTACCAGCACCTGGAGTACCACCTTCGATCATAATGGTTCCATTGATTTGCAATTGTGCTGCTGGAGTTTTGTCCTTAATACCTACGTTACCGCTAGCATCAATAAAAACTACATCCGCGATCAGTCCGCCGTTAGATGTCATTCTATGTCCTTTAACTAGAGGATCATATGTGGCCCGCGCTGAATTATAAGCGCAAGCAAGAATAAGAGTTAGCCCCAACAGACGAGCATTTCGAACCATAAGTTATTTGACCTTCATATATGCTTTTCCCCTCTTACGCTTAGCTATATCCAGCTAATACTTGAATGATAAGGATTTCCGTACTTCGTTCTGCTATCAAGAGAACTGGTATTACCAGATCAAGCCTAAAAAGCTTGCAGAAACAAGAGATTCTGCATAAGCCTAAATTGCTAAAATTTAAGCTTATGCAGGGGACTAAAAAATCTAGGTCAAATGACCTAGGACAAAATGTTGATTTTATAGATAAAGATTCTGAGCTCTATCCTAGCTCTCTTAAGCAATTACCTTCAGCGCCGCAAGGATTATATTTTCAAGGTGATATTAGTCTTGCAAGCAAGCATCTAAGTAATATTGCCATGGTTGGCACCCGCAAAGCCTCTATTTACGGCAAAACTTGCACTCATAATTTAGTTGCAGCACTTGCCGCTTACGATGCCGTAATCGTTAGTGGTATGGCTTACGGCATTGACTCAGCGGCACACGAAGCTGCTCTTACAGTCGGACTTCCGACTATAGCAGTGCTGGGCACTGGTTTACTTGATCCTAGCTTAGCCTCAAATCCAATCTACAAAACCATTCTAGCCAAAGGCGGCTTAATTCTTTCTGAGTACTCACCACATTATCCAGCACAAAAATGGACATTTAGAGATCGTAATCGCATCATTAGCGCATTAAGTTTTTGTACTGTAGTTATTGAAGCTCCTCAAGATAGCGGAGCATTAATTACAGCCGAAGTTACTCAACAACTCAAAAAACCACTTTACACTCTCAGTGGAGAAATCAATAAAGCTAATTTTCAAGGCAATATGAATTTAATTAATAGTGATGCAGCCACTCCCATCTTCTCACCTAAACTTTGGGCGGAGAAACTTAAGCTAGCAAGTAAAAAACAAGAGAAACCTAAGATAGAATCAAACTCAATTCTAGAGCTAATTAGCTCAGAGCCTACCAGCATGGATACTCTGCTTAAACTTAGCGGGCTTAGCACTGCAGCACTTTCTACAGAACTAAGTAAGCTGTGTACCAGAGGCTATATACGCAAAATATTTGGTCAAAAATATATTAAAGTTGAGCTGAATTAAACTCCAAAAGTCTTAGAGAATAATTCCTTGTACGCTCTAGTTCCTTGGCTTTCACTTTCAACACGACAATTAATAGAAGCAAAAATAAATACGCCGTTACCAACTCGCTCTTGAGTACCATCCATTGCGTATGTAGCTCCGCTAACGAAATCTAATACACGCTGAGAAGTTTCAGCATCTAGTTGCTGAAGATTGACTATGACTGATTTGCGCTGCTTAAGATGATTGACTATCTCTACGCTCTCTTCAAAACTTCGCGGCTCAACTACAATAATATTAACTGCTGCAGTATTGGCGCTGATGACTTGTAGTGGCGAGCGCAGCGACTCATCTATCCTTGGCGGAGCCAGAAAATCTTCCGTCTGTGAGCCATCCTCACGCTGTCCACCAAAACCTAATCTACCAAATATATTATTCATAGCCGTCTCCACACTTATATCACCCTTCTCTTGCTTCTTAGCAGCCTGCATCGCAGATAACTGTTGTTTTGCAATGCCGCTAGCAGGCGGGATACTATAAGTATCCTGAACCTGATACAAGGCGTCAAAACCCTCGGCAACGTTTTGCTCGTCTGGACCGAGGAAGAATCTATTCAAATTAAAGTCTCTATTGTTTGCTTGCACGATACAGTTTTATTAAACTACAGAACCAGGTTTTTGGCCAGTCCCATCTTTAAAAAGCGCCCTACCTAGCCTTATCATAGTAGATCCCTGGGGAATTGCAAGAGCATAATCATTGCTCATACCCATAGATAGTTGTTCGAGCGGGTAATTATGTTCCCGACTAAGCTGATCGCGCAAAGATCTTAGAGCTGCAAAAATTCCAGTCAGCTCTTCAGCACTAGCTTGCTCAGGAGCCATAGTCATCAAACCTTCAGGCTTAAGTCCATTTAATTTGATCAAATCTGCAAACTGAGCTTCGATAAGTTCCTTAGTAAATCCGTACTTGGTCTTTTCTTCACTAATATTAATTTGCAAAAGCACTTTTTGAATTATTCCTATACTGCTAGCTCTCTTGGCAATCAACACCGCTAAATCATAAGAATCCAGTGATTGTATTAATTCAAAATTTCCAACGGCCTTATTAACTTTATTCTTTTGTAAATGCCCCGTAAGATGCCAGCTTATACCCGGAGCTATAGTCGAGAACTTCTCCTTTCTTCGCAGAGCTGCTAATACATAATTCTCCCCGAAATCTCTAATCCCTAATTGATAAGCCTCAAGCAAGGCTTCATCACTTGCATACTTGCTAATTGCTATAAGCTTAGGAAGCTGCCCAGAAGAGAGTTTGACTAAGCTAGAACTTATTTGGCTATAGGTTTCAGCTAAGCTCATACTCCTACCTTATAATATTTCGCTTAAGGTCGCACGCCTATTGCCAAAAATATGCTAGATTGTCATTTGTCTCAAGGGCTTGTGGCGGAACTGGCAGACGCGCTTGACTTAGGATCAAGTACTTCGGTGTAAGAGTTCGACTCTCTTCAAGCCCACCACTTTTTTACTGACCAGAGAGCATATTACTTGCTCTGAGCTCATTTGCTGGCTTAGCGGCAAGGCCATAAAAACTATCATATTATAATTTTATTATAATATAGTCATTGTGAGCACAGCGAAGCAATCCATCCCTGCTGTTATTAGCAAAATAAGAGTACTTAACCTCTACTTAACCTAAAGCTGATATCTAAAGACAGAGGGAAAACCATGTCTATTAATTCATTAAGCGCTGCGCAAAAACAACAAAACGTAACTAATTTTCTTGCTTACTTAGACAGTATTCAAGCAGGAAGATACGATTTTCGCAATGAAGAAATAGCTCTACTTAATAGCGACGGTATCGCGGGTCTCTCAACTACAGAAATTACTACTTTAAAAAACCAATTAATCAATTTTAATGCTGCTGGTGCTAGTGCTGCAACTTACGATCTAGATGCTGATGGTAATGCTAGTGATGATATAGAAAAACTCAATTACATAATTAATGGTAGAACACAAGTAAATAATAGTCTTAGATTAGCTAATGCTGACGAAGTCTTAGTAACAGGATTAAAACACCATTTCGTTACCAAGGGTGGTTATAGAATTGATTATGAGGGACAGAACACTTATATTCATGACGCTCAAGGCAATAATCTAGCTGTTGTGCATGGAGACCCTCATGTAGACGAAAGAAATGTAAGTGCTCAGTGGCATTTTGGTGATGATTCTACCTTTATACTTCCGGATGGTACCAAAATATACTTCAATACTCAAGGTAGTGAAAGTAATGGCGTTTATGTAACTACTGGCTTAATTATTGATGACGGCAGCAAAATCATGCTTGCCGGCACCGTGCAAGTCGGCGGTAAGACTTTTACTGCTAATACTGCTACTGAAGTCAACCAAACAACATTTGGTGCAGATGCCTCTTTATTCTCAGACGTAAATTTAGCTGATAAAGGTAGCTTCCAGCATGCTGGGGTATTTGTTTATTCGCAAGACGCCAATAACGGTCAAGGTGGCTGGGCAATCAAAACTGCCGAAGGTAAATTCGAAGATGTTAAAGCTGAAAGCTGGGGCGCCTACTTAGCAGTCGGTGGTTCTAGCTTCGCTGGACAAGTAGAAGGTACAGTACAAGTCAGTCGTGAAGCGCGTATTGCTGCTCTTGATGGCGCCAATGTAACTACTGTGAGTAACTACATTAACCAAGGACTTAGTCTTGCTGTCATAGATAGCTATTTAGATATGCTAGCTGCAGGTGCTACTCAAAACAATAAAGATAGTTTTGCAAGATTGGTCACACTTGGAGTTAATGAAGCAACACTCAGAGCTTACGCTAGCTCGAGAGGAGATGATAGCACCAGAACATTTGCTGCTTATAACAACATGATCAATGGAGGTGTCAGCAAAGAAATCATCGAAGGTTTCGCTACTCTAACAAATCCAAATGACACTGATAGACTTGAATATTCGCGCATTGCTAATATGCGTCCAGATTTCAATCTCAATCAGCTCAAAGACTATATAGGACTCATGCATAGAGCTAATGCTGGTGAGACTAGTAACACTGCTTATGAGGTAATTAGAACTAAAGTTACCAATCAGAATATCAGCGGTAGCGATATAAGCAATTTCGTTAATTTTGCCAATAGATACCCTACTAAAGATACAGATACTTTTGAGGGTTATACAAGCTTGCTTTTAAGCAATGCATCGAACTCTGTTTTAGATAGCTACGATAGACTCATTGGTTTGAACACCAATGCCACTAATGCTCAAGGCTTCTTAGCGGTATACAATGACCCTAATATAGCTGCAAGCCGCAAAGACGCTACGCTCAATGGTTATGTAACCTTAGCTAATCAAGGCAATTCTAGAGCTTTAGATGTTCTTATGTCTTTAGCAAGAAGCTCAGAAGTAACGAATGGAATCATAGAGAAATATACCGCTATGGCTTCACGCGCTGGTGTACCACAGGCAGCCAACAAAGCTTTTGAAGCTTTGGTACTCAAAACTACCCAAGGTATTACCGCTGAGAATCGTGAGGCAAAATTAAGCGAATTAAATACCGCTCTGGATAATTTAAACTCAGGCGCCACTACTATTAGTGAAACGGCCCTTACTCGCATTGAAGAATTAGCGCTGGCTGGTACTGATTTAACTAAACTAAATCAAGTAATCAGTTTTGCTAAAACTCATTCTTCGACATTAGCAATTAATAGCTATCTTAATTTAGTAAACCAGAATGCTTCTGCTAGAACATTAAATGCTTTTAGTAGAATTGCTCTACTAAATAGTGATAGTCATTTCCAATCATTCACTGATATCAACAGTAAAACTGCTGACGCTAACACTAAAGAATCTTGGTTAGAAGAGCTCGCTGATTATGTTATAGAAGGATCTGGCGATAAAATTAATGTACTTAAAGATCTAGTGAATCTAAATTATGCAGGATCTAGAGCTTTTATTGCTGGTGCTGGCAATATTGCTCGTGCACTAGAAGTACGTTCAAGAGCTAACTCTGCAACGGTATACCCAATACTAACAAGGTTACATGATGCTGGCATTAACAGTGCAGGTACCCTAGATGGCTTAATGCGCTTAGTTAATAATAATGCTAGTGCCATCAAACTAAATGCCTTTGCTACTGCTCACGAGCGCAAGCAAGCTAATGACATTACTGCCCTAAATAAATACCTTGATTTAAATGCTAGTGATGATTTCTTGCAAGCATTCACAGATTATATTAGTGGTAACACTACTGGTGCTGCAGCCAAAGTAGGCACCGCTAATACACTAATAGCTCTTAAAGAGACTATCGGTGCAAGAACTTATCCACCAACAGCAACTGGTGATAATAAGTTTGCTAGAGACTATGCCAATCAAGCAATGATTGCAGCTATAGATACTCTAGTTACAAGCATTGTCAGCAATAGTTCAGCACATATCAGTAACCCAGAAGTCATAGCACGAGCTAATAGTGAGCTAGCGAAACTTAATGTAAGTGGTGCCAGTGCAAGAAGTCAATTAGTCGCTGTCTTAACGGCTTCAACTGCCATCAGAAATGGACTGAATAACATCGATACCGCAATTACAAACATCAATTCAAGTGTAGCGACTGAGTATAATCGTATCGTTGGAGGTGCCTCTGCTGGGACGACAAACAAGTTAATCAAGCTCTACACGTCTAAGATCACGACTCTTAATAAACGCAAGCAATCTACAGCAGCCCAGCTTGCAGCTATCCCAGCAGGTGCTACTGATATGAAAAGTATCAAGAAACGTCAACAACTTACAAACAAGCTTGCAACTTACGAAAGAATAGTCACAAGCTATGAAGCGAAGCTTGAAGCTATAACTGATAATAGTTAAAGCACTCGCAAGAACTTAGTAATCTGACGTATATCATCTTGACTAAGTTTTTTGCCTAGTTGGTACTCACCCATGATACGCACAGCTTCTTCCAAGCTAGCAACATTACCATCATGCATATACGGGAAAGTACTCGATATTTTACGCAACAGCGGCACTTTAAATTTATATCTATCTGATTCCCTACGAGTAACGTTATATCTACCATTGTCTTCTTTGGCTTTAGCTAGCTTTCTTAGACCATTAGCAGCACTAGCTCTATCAACGAAATAATCACGGCTCAAGCCCATACGCTCGAAAGATTGTCCACCCAAGGCAGCACCAGCATGACAGCTAGTGCAGTTATGGCGCTTGAATAATTCATAGCCTTTTTTCTCATCTGCAGTTAAAGCCGAACTATCGCCTTTAAGGTATTTATCAAAACGAGATGGAGTAACTAAAGATTTTTCGAAGTTAGCAATTGCTTCAGCAATTTTATCGCCATTAATCTCAGGTGATCCATAAGCTGCTACGAATAATTTAATCATCTCGGGGTCTTTGGATAGCTTAGAGACAACCTGCTCCCAGTTAGATCCCATCTCGATTGGATTATGTACTGGACCAGAAGCTTGTGCCGCTAAATCATCAGCCCTACCATCCCAGAACTGCTTAAAGTTATAAGCTGAGTTATAAACTGTAGGTGAGTTGATATGACCTTTATTAGCCTTAATGCCAGTTGAGAATTGAACTTGATCAGTACCACCCTTGGCTAAGTTATGGCAGCTAGCGCATGAAATAGTATCGTCACCAGAAAGCCTCACATCATGGAAAAGTTTCTCTCCTAAGGCAACACCATTAATATCCAAGCCAAGCTCACTAGAATTAGGTAACGGTTTAACTATATCCCCACGCAAAGACCTTACCCAATTGAGTAAAACAGTTTTATCATTGGCATTTAAAGTTTTATCCCAGTGAATAATACGATATTGAATCGGCGGCATTGAATCAGCGAGAACCACATTCTCAATTCTGTTTAAGGTTGCAAGAGGAATCTCTTCTAATTTCAAACCATTTTTATCACGTTTAAGAAAAATTTCTGTTTCGATATTAAAGTAACGACGACCCTCATCAATATCATGCTGAATCAAATCTCGCACAATTGGGAAGTCAGCATAAAAAGGAAACTTAGTAGCATAAGTATGACAATCCGAGCACTTGGCGAGAACTGTCGCAACCTTAGCTGGTACCTTAGTTCTCAGAGGCTTCACAGAGTTAACGACAACAAGACTATCTTCAGTCAGCTTAGTCGGAGCAGGACTTGCCGCTTGAACTGGAGCTGATTTCACAGAATGAACAGCAGACTGAGCCAAATTCAAGACCAGAAAACTCAACAATATTACTTGACCTAATTTAATAGAATTTATAGTTTTCATTTCTAAGCAAATTCTAGCAAAGTATTGTCATTGCGAGGAGCGAAGCGACGAAGCAATCCATAAAGCGCCGCACCACTTACGCGGCTCGCGATGACCTCAGAGTGATACAATATTAGCCATTATGGCAATAAGACCCGACGAAATTACTAGAGTTCTCAAAGAGCAAATCGCTCAATATAAAGAAGCGATTCAAGTATCAGAAGAAGGTAGCGTACTTAGTGTCGGTGACGGTATCGCTCGTATTTATGGATTAGAAAATGCCATGAACGGCGAATTAGTAGAATTCGATGACGCAGAGCGCACTCGCGGCATGGTTATCAACTTAGAAGAAGATAACGTTGGTGTAGTTTTATTAGGACCAGGACTAGGTATCCAAGAAGGAACTCCTGTAAAAGCAACTGGTGAAGTAGCTTCTATCGGTGTTAGTGATGAGACAATAGGTAGAGTACTTAATGCTATCGGTGAACCTTTAGATACCAAACCTGCTCCTAAAGTAGATCGTAGGATGCCGCTTGAGAGAGTTGCACCAGGCATAGTTAAACGTAAGTCAGTGCACGAGCCAATGCAAACTGGTATCGCTGCTATCGACGCGATGATCCCTATTGGCAGAGGTCAGCGTGAGCTTATCATCGGTGATAGACAGACTGGTAAAACAGCTATCGCTATCGACACTATTCTTAACCAGAAGAACGAAACGCCTGAAAACAGACCTATTTGCGTTTATGTTTCTATAGGACAGAAACAAAGTACCGTAGCTCAAACTGTAAAAAGATTAGAGAGTGAAGGTGCGATGGCATATTCTGTAGTTGTTCACGCAGGTTCTACTGATAGTTCTGCCTTGCAGTTCCTTGCACCATTTGCTGGTGTTGCGATTGCTGAATATTTCCTAGAGAAGGGCAAACATGTGCTGATTATTTACGACGATCTCACTAAGCATGCTTGGGCATACCGTGCGATGTCACTACTATTGAAGCGCCCACCAGGCCGTGAAGCTTATCCTGGAGATGTGTTCTATCTACACTCTCGTTTACTTGAGCGTGCATGTAAACTAAGCGACGCTTGCGGAGCTGGTTCTATCACTGCTCTACCTATTATTGAGACTCAAGCTGGTGACGTATCAGCATACATCCCAACCAACGTAATCTCTATCACCGATGGTCAGATTTTCCTTGAGACCAGTTTATTCAACGC
>CAYUFH010000047.1:0-11567 GCA_964444015.1 uncultured Gammaproteobacteria bacterium
AAGGATAAATTACCTCGTCACAAACTAATTCTTAACGCTAAATTTCCTAAAGCTCAATCAGTTGAGATTTTACTTGTGCGCGGACATGATGTGCCAGCTTACGTTGAACATGGTGCTGCTGACTTAGGTATAGTCGGTATTGATGTGGTGATTGATTCTGGTGCTGATGTGGTTAAACTCAAAGACTTAGATTATGGTCACTGCAAGCTATCAGTGGCAGTGCCGCAAGGTCGTTACAAATCTATTGCTGATTTGCCTAACTATGCACGTGTCGCTACGACCTTCCCTAATCTTAGTCGTAAGTTTTTTACTAGTCGCGGGCTTGATGTTGAGATTATTAATCTCTATGGCTCGGTTGAAATCGCTCCGCTTACTAGTCTAAGTGACATTATTGTTGATCTGGTTGCTACCGGTCAAACCCTTAAGGAGAATGGTCTTGAGCCTATTCATGACATTATGAATTGTTCAGCCTACCTTATTGCTAATAAATCGAGCTTTAAGCTCAATAAGAATTTATTTTTGGAGATCTCAGCCTAGTGGTTAGCGAGATCACCAAGTTCGTTGATACTATTATTGCTCTAAGAGATCCGGTTTCTGGTTGTCCTTGGAATCGTGCTCAAACTCACGGCTCTCTTAAGCGCTATTTAATTGAAGAATTGTATGAGTGCTTAGAAGTTATAGATGCTATTGATGAGCTTGAATCCGGATCTTCAGTATTTAAAGTAGCTCAGCCTGATAAGAGTCTAGAGAATTATAATAGCGAGCTTTGCGAAGAGCTTGGTGACTTGTTGTTGCAGATACTTCTTCATGCGCGCATCGCTGAAGAGAAAGGGTATTTTAATTTCGAGGATGTAGCAAGGACGTGCAACGAGAAGATGATCTTAAGACATCCGCATGTCTTCAAATCTGGTCTTAAAGCTAGCTCGGCAGAGGAAGTAGATAATCATTGGGAAGCAGCCAAGAAAACTGAGAAGGCTCAGCGCAAATCTATATTTGAGGGTATCCCTGTTGAGATGCCGGCTCTTGCTCGTGCTTGGAAAATCTCTAAGAAGGCAGTCCGTGAAAGTTTCGAGTGGGATAGAGAAGAGCAATTATATGCTCAATTAGATTCTGAGCTAGAAGAGTTTAAAGTGGCAGCTCGTGACTATGAGTTAGCCTTAGCTAGAGCTAAAAGCTCTGGAATCGAGAGTTCTCCTGAGCTTACTAGTCTTAAATTTGAAACAGAGCTAGAGCTTGGTGATATATTATTTACCGTAGTTAACCTAGCGCGCTGGTTTGAGATAGACCCAGAAGATGCGCTGCGCAAAACTAATAATAAGTTTGTTACTAGATTTAATAAGATGGTGGAGATAGCTGCGCCCAAGGAACTTAAGGACTTTAGTTCTACCGAGCTGGAAGCTTTGTGGCAAAAGGCGAAGCTAGAACTTAAATTATAATATTGTTATAATTGGCATGAATGCCTATCCAGGCGATAATAGTCTTTATGCTTAGACATTACCTCAGTATTAATGATATCAGTGCCGCAGAGATCACTAGTCTCTTGGATAGAGCCGCTGTTCTTAAAGCCGAACTTAAATCTGGTAAAGATCAGAGTGGATATCTTCGCGGTAAATCTCTAGGTATGATTTTTGAAAAACCTAGTCTGCGTACTCGTATAAGTTTCGAGGTTGGAATGCAGCAGCTTGGTGGGCGCACCACTGTGCTAACTAAAGATGAAGTGCAATTAGGTGGTAGAGAAAGTCTTCCAGATATATCTCATATACTTTCTAGATTTTTAGATGCAGTGATGATACGTACTTTCGGTCATAACATAGTAGAAGAAGTGGCAGAGCATTCTAGTATTCCTATTATCAATGGTCTTACTGATCTTGAGCATCCTTGCCAGACTTTGGCTGATCTTCTTACTATTAAAGAGCATTATGGTTCTTTAGCTGGACTTAAAATTGCTTATATCGGTGATGGTAATAATACTGTTCGTAGTTTGATGCTTGCTTGTACTAAGCTTGGTATTAAGATAGATGTCGCTTGCCCAGCGGGTTTTGAGCCAGGTAAGGCTTATGAGTCTGAATTTACTACAGTGTGTCACGGTATTGGTGAAGCTGCGCAAGATGCTGACGTTGTGTATACCGATGTTTGGTCTAGTATGGGTCAAGAGAAAGAAGCTCAGCGTCGTAAAGAAATATTCTCAGGTTACCAAATTAATAAAGCTCTTTTGGAAGAGTTTGCTAAGCCTACAGCGATAGTGCTGCATTGTCTGCCTGCACATCGTGGTGAAGAAATTACTGCTGAAGCTTTAGCTAAGCACGAAGAGACTATACTGCGTCAAGCGGAGAATCGCTTGCATGTGCAAAAAGCTTTACTGTTAATGCTTTTGGGTGCTTAGTTGTTAGAAGCAGCCTCTAATTGTATTTGTTTAAAGCAATCTATTGCTATAGGGAAATGCTTCTCAACCATCTTAATTGACGCTTTTGCGAATTGTTGTATCTCCCACTGTGCATCATGTGGTGCTCTTAGGTTATACCAATGCATATAGTTGCGTAAGTTAACTGTAGTTATAAACTCAGTGTGCGAACCTACAGGAAGCACTCCCCTGGCTTGTTCTCTGCATACGCCAAGCTCCAGAAGGCGGTTATATGCTTCTAGTGATACGCGAGCAGCTTCATCGTAAACTTGCATAGCCTCTTCTTGATCTAGATCTTCAGCTTTGAGGCTAGCTTGTTTGTTTTTGGTGTCTTGAATGCGAAACTCATCTGGTCTATAGATAGTGTTAGTGAATACTGTGTAGCGAGCGCTAATTTCATTAAAAACCCAGCAACGATGTTTCATCCACTGACGAGCAATGTAAATAGGGCACTTAACTCTAAACTTAAGTGAATTCTGTTCAAATGGAGTCCAGTGTTTGTGTTTGGCAAGAAAATATATTAGTTTGCGATCTTTCTCTGGATCGAAATTGCCTGAAGTTTTGTTGTAAGAAACTCTAGCTGCATTGGCAATACTTAGATCATTACCCATCACGTCTAATAATTCCATATAGCCTAGTGAACCTAAATCTACCTTATTGTCGATCAGCTCATAATCTAGGTCATTAGTAGCTGTGCTTGAACTGTGGATTGTGCTTGACATAGTTATTATTGTAGTGGGATTCCAATATTATTTGGATATTATTTTTCTCATATAAATTTAACTTGTTATAATATTATTATAATCTGTGGATTGCTTCGTCGCTTACTGCTCGCAATGACAGGCTACTGCTATATAGTCGTCGCTGCTTGAAAACCTACTATGAATACAGATCCTTGCCCGTAGCGGCTTTGGCACTCGATACTACCATTCATTGCAGTTACAGCATCCTTGCAGATAGAGAGTCCTAAGCCCAAGCCAGGCACTTGCTGAGTGCGTTCGTTCTTGGCTCTAAAAAATCTCTCAAAAATATTAGCTATATCTTCTGTGATAATTCCTATGCCCTGATCACTAATATTCAACTCAACTCTTTTGTTGTTGACAGTTACTTCAACCAATATCTCGCCGCCATCAGGTGAATATTTAATAGCGTTGGTAATTAGATTGTCAATGATACGTCTGATTAGTTTACGATCACCCTCGATTAGTGGATATTCTTCTGGAGCCTTAAATATAATCTTATGATCTGGATTTAGTGGTGCAAACTCCTCAATACTTAATCTAGCTATATCTCCGATATCTAGTAATTCTAGATTGAGATCCCAACCTCTATTCTCGACTCTGCTTAATTGAATTAAATCATCAATCATTCTTGAGAGCCTCGTTCCTGCGGATTGAATTTGCTGGGCAGCTTCTCTTACCAAGGATTCGGTAATCTCATGCCGTTGGAGAATATTACTGAAGCCTAGTATGCTGACTAGTGGCGTGCGCAATTCGTGTGAAACATTGTTGATAAGCTCGGTACGTAGCTTGTTAACCTCGACTAGTTTTTGGTTTTGCTCTTCTAGTAGTTTTAGCTTCTCTAGTGATGCTTCCAAGAAGCCTCGTAAATTATTGAATATTGTATTTGATAGTGTTTTGAATTTTTTGCGTGATGCTCTGTTCATGTGGCTTGGCATTTGCAAGTCTGAGATTTTGCGAGCGAGATGATCAGCGAAGGACCACAAGATTTCTAGTTCCTGCTCTAGTAATTGTTCTGGTCTTTCGGCTTCGAAATATATTAAACCTACAATACGATCTTGGGCTTCTAGGGGACAAATCAATTCGGTGCTGCTGTTTTGATATGGCTCACGCTTGATAAATATATCTTGCATTAGCTGTCTCTTGAAATAACTAGCATTGGCAAGTTCATTTATTGCTTGTTTCTCGTTGCCTTCAAAAATATATATCTCACAGTTGCGAAATCTAAGATATTTACAAATAGATTCAGTGATTTTGTTTTTAAGTCGTTCTAGATCAGTCTCATCTTCGGTTAGTTGTAATAGTTTTCTAAGCCAATGCCAATTGGCTTTATTGATTGCATGGTTGCTATCTAATTTATTCATGCACTTATATATTGTAGCTAGGACGATGCCCGGCTGCCTAAGACTGTGATCATACTGGATTGTTGCTATTATACAAATATGAGTCTTTTGCTGAAATTACTGATAATTCTTTGTTTTAGTACTAGCCAAGTACTGGCCAAAATTGGCAATAGTCGCGAAGAAAATTTTCAGCAATATGGTGCTGAAATCTCTGTTGAGGATTTCAGTGGCTCGGCTATAGCATCGTCTGCTTTTACAGGTTATATAAGCTATAACTACTTGGGTGATTGGAAGATAGTAAGTTTCTACAAGAAGGGAAAAGTGCGTAGCGAGCATTTGATCGCTAAAGATGATAGTTCGCGCAAAACTTTTAGTCGTGAAGAAGTCAAACAATTAGCTGATCAGATGTTTGACGCCAAATTACGTGGCGGTTATCAGCGCGAGATGATTCAAGCTAAAGTTGATGGTCATTTTTTTGCTCGCGGGCTTGTAGCTTACGAGAAGCTTCTTGATGGCAGGAAGCTCAAGGGCTACAACGGTATTAAGGTTTTGCTTTATGATGGTGATGCTAGTTACTCTCAGGTTAACCCAAGGGCTTTGATTTAAGTGGCTAAACTATATATAATTCATGAGCTTGCAGCTGGTGATTTGGCTGAGACGGCTAAATATCTATCTAAATTGTACGGTTTAGAGACAGAATTGATGAGCCTTGATTCTTCTTGGAGTTTTGAGCCCAGTTCTCAGGTTTTGATTTTGCATTTAGCTTTGGATCGAGAGATAGAGACACATAAGTCAATCTCCGAGAGACTTAGTGCTTTTGATATTCAGCAGCTTAATCCTTATGATAAGCTCGCTGAAATTGCTGATGATAAATATTTATTCTATGAGTATATGCTGGCTGCTGAGCTGCCGCAAGCGGCTACTAGCGTAGTTTCTAGAGGCTCTTTGAATGAAGATGAGCTTAAATCGATTATTTATGATTTTGCTAGTGAGCATTCTGGCATAGTGCTTAAACCAGTGCACGGCACCGAGAAAATTGATTTCATGCAATTGCTGGAGATGGATATTTTAGATATTGCCTCTGAGCATGCTCAGAAAGTTCTTAGCTATGATGATTTACTTCTACAAAAATATATAAGTGCTGAGGCTGAATATAGAGTGCTTTATTTGGATGGCAAGTTTTATGCGAAGTCTGAATTCCCTGTTGAATATAAAAATCAGTTAGAAGCTATTATTGCCGCTCTAGCACTTAAACCTAGGATTATAGCTTTAGACTTACTTCTTAAGGATGGGCTGCTGCTAGCACTTGAAGCGAATATACGTCCTGCGGCGATGGCTCGTTGTGTTTATGCTGTTTAATCATAGACTTGTCCCAAATTGTTCAGAACAAGGCATGCGAGTCTGAGGCTGCGGAGTTGACTGCTCTTGTCAATGAGCAAGCCGAAGACGAGCATAACGCAGTTATGGGCAATTTGGGGCAAGTCTACTAGTTGATTGCTGCACTAACTGCTCCTGATATAACTCCTACTGTAGATACCTGTACTATAGTATTAAATACATTGGTAACGAAAGAATGAAACTGTTTCGACCTGCTTTTAGGTACAGAAATCAAATCACCCTCATGCGCTAGGTATTTATCCTCGCCAATGCCCTTGTCGTAAGCTTTGAAGACTTCTTTGGGGAAGTTGATTATATATGCCTCGCGTCTACCATCGCTATATTGGTGTACTACTTTTACTCTGCGCTTATTAGATAATCTGGTAAAGCCTCCAGCGCTAGCAATAGCATCATAGATAGTGTTGATATTTTCTGGTGGATAGACGCCTGGTTTCATCACTTCACCTATTACGGCAATAGCTTTGTTTTGGTGATGAACAATAAATTCTGCATCTGGATATTTGCTGCGTAGTTCAGCGATAGTCATCCCTTCGATTTTGATATCACCATATTTAACTAGAATGATTCGACCATTAGCTAAGACTGGAACCCTGGCTGATACAGTCTCATAATTACCTGAGCTATTTTTTAGTAGCATGGTTATTTGGTCGTAGGGCTTTATCCGATAAGCGCCAGTCTCTAATTCAGGGCTAGCACCAAGCTCAGCGAAATCATCTCCAGCATTAGCTTGCAGTGGCATTAGCAAAACCAATATTAGTATTATTAGTCGCAGCATTTTTCTACTGAGCTTCTACCTCGCTGCGTGGAAATCTACCAGCTTCATAGAGCTGAACGTACTGATCGAAGCTCTTCTCTTCGTGGTATTTCTTCACTATACGTTTGGCAGCTTCGTAAGCGACATCGTAGCGCTTAGACATATATGATGCATTAAACAAGAAGACATCAAAGACTTGAGTATTAGGATTAAGATCCCTATACTTCTTAGCTAGCTCATAGTAATGCGGTGAGTTAATAAGATGTAAGGTATCCATAAAACCTTTGGCTAAGAAAGGATTGTTAGTCGCCTCTTTATCCATGATTTTAATTAGGTACTCAGTAGCTTTTGGATCACGACTGTGTAATTGCACTAGAAGATTAATATTGATCTGGAAGTGCTCAGGGTAGTAGTTGTGCCCCAATCTAAACAACTCGAAAGCTTGCTTGTATTGTTTCTGTTCATTGGCTTTCATGGCTAAGAAAAATAAACCTGAAGCAATGGTTTTAGGACCAGTGTAGGCATATTTAGCAACCATTTTAGATTTTTCATTCTCTGACTTGATGCGCTTAAATGTCGCAAAATCATTGAGCTTGTAATCGACAGCAAAATAATTGAAATCATGTATACATTTTTGGTATAAGAATGGATCTGGCTTAAAAGTCTTAGTACCTGGATCCTTGTAGTAATCAAGTAATCTTGAGCGCCATACTTGCTGTACCCCAGGGTCATGCGGGACACTATTGATAGTTGAGTACCACATTTTTTCGCCATCATGCCAGTCTAGATTGCGCACGAAGGATCTTGCACTAAAGGCTAATAGAGCGATAAGAGCTATTACGGCTAGCAGTTTGTCTTTGTTGCTGGCTTGTTTTAGATCGATATCGCCACTTAATTTAATTGAGTTATCTTTGCCTGCATATAAATAGTTGAAAATTAAAAAGACTATAGTAGTAGTTAATCCCAAGCAGAAAATATAAGTGTATCTATCTCTTGCTAGTACATAGAGAGGAATAATGTTAAGGGCTATGCCAATGCTTAAACCTGTTATTAATATTGCAAAAGCAATAATAAAACTGCTTTGTCTTTTAATGAAGTTAGTACTTGGCGTTTTAATTGCTGTATAGAGAAAATACACTAACCCAATAACAAAGAGTGCTGAAACGCTCAAGCAAAGTATATGATAAGGCGTGCCTTGATCTGCCAGTATAACTTGGTGATGTTGATCTACGCTAAGTACAGCTGGATAGAAATAGAGCTTAATGTAATGGAAGAATATTTCAGGAGCTAGCACTGTTAGTCTTTCGATAAGCTCACTAAAACTATTTGATGCCCAAGCATGAGTCTCGCTGACAATTGAAGAGCGGTGATTCATGTAAATCCAAATACTCAGGAATGCCAGGGTTACCTTGCCCCAAGCTATCTCACGGTTAAATACTAGTTTGGAGTATAGGTAATAGAGGAATAGGCAAGTTGGTCCAATGATAGCCATCTCTGAGCCCATATAAGAGAGTATGAAGGAGATGCAGCTCCAAGCGATCAGCACCAAATCTCTAAGCCTGCTTAGATTGTTGAAGTAGATATTTATAACAATTGCTGATAAACCAAAAAACGTAGCCCATAGAAAACCAACTCCAGAAGTGAGCATATTAATCGCCTCACTATGTAAAGGGTGAACAGTCCAGAGTAGGGCTATGCAAAAAGCCAAAAACACAGATCTGTTACTAGTGGTAACGCTGCTAATTTGCTCAGTCTTAGTTTCATTCTTGAATGCTTTAAATTTACCTTTTTGCTGGGCTTTGCTCGCTTTCGGTACCAATGCTTCTGTTCCAGCAAAAACTTTAGTCATTATCAAGAACAGTAGTATGGTGTTGATAATATGAAAATTAATATTGAAAAACATGTGGAAGGGTACAGCGTGCGGTCCCCAAATCGCGTAGCCCACTGCAGATCCAAACCACTCTAGTGGTCTATAAATTACGGTAGGATAATTAGTCCAAGCAACGTTATGGCTGTCAGAAACTATATTGCCGTAGAACTTGGCAGTATACAAAGGACCTTTGTGTATGCGCTCATTATTTACTATAAGTTTGATGTCATCATAACCAGTAAACTCTGGAGTTATACTGCTAGCCCAAGTTATGGCTGAGATAATAACCAAAGCGATAATCGCGTTCTTACGCGTTAATAAATTTTCCCAACTGAGATTTTTCATAGACAATAAAATTAAAACACAGGTTTGCTAGTTTAAGATGCCCTGGACTTTGTTAAACTCAGCTTTATAGTATTGCCTTAATCTAGTGTTATCTAGTATCGAGGTCTTAATATCATCATGATGTAGTCCTTCGTAGCGGATATTGACAAACTTTTTGTGTTTTTGTCCTAGTAGCTTAGTGATTTCTTCAAGGCTGGTACCAATTCCTGTACCTATATTAAGTATTCCTTGAGTTTCTTTATTGATGCTCATGATGATAGCTGCAGATAGATCATCTACATGTATAAAATCTCTAACTATCTGCCCTGGCTTGTCTGCATTAATGTCTAAGCTAACAGTGTCATAAGGACATTTACGAATTTCTGTTTCAAAAATACTAATTACACTTTTGACCCTTGGTTCTCTTGCGTAGGGGTTGGCGATACGCAGTATTAGATGTTTCGTAAACTCTTGCTGGATAATTTTTTCAGTTTCTAGTTTTTGCTGACCATAATCACTTATAGGTTGGGGTTCTTCGTCTTCTTTGATTGGTATTTTAGCGTTACTCTCGTCTCTGAGCTCGCCATAAACGGCTGAACTAGAGAAATAGATCATATAGATAGGAGCTAGCTCTCTAAGCAAGGTGAATAGGTTCTTATCAGCTTCAAGATCCTCAGTTCTAGCAGCATGAATGCAATAGACGCTTTGATCTGGCTTTAATACTTCTTTGAGTTTGATTCGAAGTTTCTCTATTTGTGCTGATTGACTTAGATTCACTTGAACCAACCTAGTGTTACCTTTGAACTTCTCTGAGAGCCTTTCGACTTTCAGGGTGCGGTCAGTTAGCATCACTAAGGAGAACTTATTAAGAAAGCCTGTTTTTTCGGCAGCAAAATTTAACAAGCTCGCTCCTAGATATGAGCTGGCACCGGTTACAAGTAATAAGGGTTTGACCTGAGTCACCTAGTTATTATATTAGAAATGCTTATAATGCTCAACTTATACCTTGCCAAGCTCGTTTTGCATTTTACGAGATTGTTTCTCTTCTTCGATTTCTTGTTTCAGATAGGATTCTGAGCTTCGTAAGGCTCCTAGAGATGCTCTTAATTGAGCGATATAGACTTGTACGGCAGCCATTGACTCAGTATCAGCATCTCCGTTTCTATTATTAATCAGAGAATCCATGCGATTCTCTTGCATTGCAATTTCTGACTGCACTATCGCCATATTGCTAGTTACTGTTGCTAATTCTTGTGATAGGTTGATTCCTGACATCTTTTAGCTTCCCTTCGCAAGTGAGTTCGACTCCTTAAGTGCGGTTTTATTCTCCTGTATTTCGTTACGCCAGAATGCAGCTTCTCCCCTCCAGAAACCAATTGAAGCTCTAACGTTACTGATTTGTGTTCTAATAATTGCCACTTCAGCCCTGATGCCATCATTGTCAGTACCTACAGAGATAAGGTCATCCATCTCATTTTCAAGTACCGTCATTAATGCTTGGTACTCTTCCGTGAGTTGTTCGCAAGTTGCAAGTTCTATTGATGGGTTAACGCCAGGCTTGATACTAGGCACTCGATTTTCCCTCCATTTCTTGGCACAATTCCTTAATTGGTCTATCAGCTTCTGAGCGCATTATTTCACGCTTAAGGGCGATAAATTTGTTTTGGGTCACAATATCCATGTGACTTAGATCTAGATTGCTGCGTATAGATTGTAGTTCTGTAATTTTACGTAATTTATCTTCTCTATCTTTATGAGCAATTGATTCTGCTGAGTGACTGCGTTTATCAGCTTCTTGACGAATAGTTGAAGCTACGGCTTTAAGTTCTTCTGGGCTAGCTGACTTAAGTAGTAGATCTACCATTTCTGATCTAATGCCAAGAGCTTCCATTAAGGTCTCTTTGACTTTTTTAATTTCATCTTTAGAGACTTCTTTGGTTTTTTGTTTAGCTTTGTCTTCGGCGAACTTCTCTAGAAAATCTGCAACTTTATATAAACTCATCGCTTCTTTGCGCAAGCCTACAACCTCGCCAGGCACTACATCTAGCTTGCGAACCAAAGTTTCAATGAGGCTTTCAACAGCATGCTCATCATCGCGGCCAGATATCTTCTTGGCCAAGTTCGTACTGAATTGGGTTAATGTTTCTAATTGTTTGATCTTAGGATCCATGGTTGTACCTCGAGTCCATGCTTCTTAGAAATCAAACTAAGGTTAAGATCTGGTTAAATACTATGCTAATTAGGTGTTAATACTTAGTTTTGGCTGCTTTGATTGCCTCTAGCTAGTGCTACGCTGCCGGTTCGGGTCACTTCTTTGATGCCATAAGGCGAGAGTAGCTGTACCATAGCGTTAATTTTTTCAGAGTCACCAGTAATTTCTACTATAGCTGAATCCTCAGCTACATCTATGATTCGAGCTCTAAAGAGATCGGCAATCTCTATTACTTCACGTCTATTATTTTTGGTAGAAACCTTAATAAGAGCTAATTCTCTATCAACAAAGTTAAGAGCACTTAGGTTGGTAATTTTTATGATGTTTATAAGTTTATGGAGCTGTTTTTGAATTTGCTCAGAGTCTTCAAGCTTAGTTACGATAATGATACGACTTAAACCTTCCGCTTCGCAGGGGCCTACTGTGAGACTTTCTATATTGTAGCCGCGGCGACTGAAAAGACCGGCTATGCGTGCAAGCACTCCAGATTCGTTTTCAACTAAAACGGACAGGACGTTTTTCATC
>CAYUFH010000048.1:0-4159 GCA_964444015.1 uncultured Gammaproteobacteria bacterium
CAAAGGGGGATAGAATATGGGGACAACATATTCAAGCAATAGAGATATTATTAAGTTTCAAGCAGAGGGGATGAGGATTTATGGGATGGTTCTAATGTCACCCTTCTGCATCACAGTTAGAAATTATCTCGTTGACGGGAAGATTTTCATAAATTATGGAGTAGCAGTTTCAGTAGCCTTTTTTATTATAGGTGGATGGGTACTAATAAAAAGCTATGATACAATCTACAGAATAAGGGAGGCTGAAAATGTTTGATTTTTTAGATGAACCAACACCTAAATGGGTGATGAATCTTCTGTGTTTAGCTGTGCCTCTTGTAACGACTTACATACTTTGCAAAGTAAGCGAGGTAGATATATTTCCTAAACGCAAATAAGATCACAGCTATAAACAGCCTGATAGAATAAACTAAGATGAAACTAAGCTTATCTTGGTTAGAAGAATATGTAGATTGCAGTGGCGTCAGCCCGCAAGAGTTAGCACAGCAGCTAACCATGAAGGCATTTGAAGTTGAAGAGCTAGTTAAAATCGGCGACAAGCTTGAAGGCAATGTGGTACTTGGTGAAATTCGTGAGATCGCGAAGCACCCTGACGCAGATAAACTGCAAGTAACTCAAACTTGCATAGGCTATAACGCAGATGGCTCAGAAAATATTCAACAGATAGTTTGCGGCGCGCGCAATATAGCCATAGGACAAAAAGTCCCAGTAGCAACTATCGGCTCTAAAGTAGTAGATAGACATAGTGGTGGCAGCTTAGAAATCAAGAAATCTAAAATCCGCGGCATCGAAAGCTGCGGCATGCTCTGCTCGCCTGACGAACTTGGCTACTCGGAAACAGAAGCCACTAGTATTAGAGCCAAGCAAGGTGATGGGATTTATCTACTAGCTGATCCTTCAAACCCAGCAATAGAGAACATAGCAGCCAAGCATAAATTGGGCGCAGATATCCGCAAAGTCCTAAATATGCAAGTAGATTATGTGCTCGACGTTGGAGCGCGCAGTAATCGCGGTGATGCACTTTCTATCTACGGTCAAGCAAGAGAAATCTCCGCTCTGCTAAACAAAACTCTTAAAACTATTTCAACTGCTGATAAAAAAATAACTGATATTAAAAACATTAAAGCAGATACTAAAATGAAAACTGTTAAACCCGTTATTAGCGACACGGGAGACTGTGCCGTTTTCTACACTATCACCATAGAAGGGCTCAAAGTTACAGAATCACCAGCCTGGCTTAAGTCTAGGCTTGAAGCGGTGGGACAAAAATCTATCAATAATGTAGTAGACGTTAGCAACTATGTTCTTTTGGAGCTCGGGCAGCCTTTACATTTCTATGATAGAGCCAAGCTTAATGGTGACAGCCTAACTGTGCGCAGAGCTACTCCCGGAGAAGCTTTTAGATCACTAGCTGATCTTGACTATAAGCTTAGCGAAACTAATCTAGTTATCGCTGATGCCACTGGACCAGAGTGCCTTGCTGGAGTAATGGGCGGAGCTCGTAGTCAAGTTACAGAAAGCACCACTAGTATTGTTATTGAAGCTGCTGCTTTTAGTGCAGCCACTGTGCGTCGCAGCGCAAGAGCCGCTGGCATAGAATCAGAATCCAAACGTAGATTCGAGCGCGGAGTAGATAAATCTAATACTAAAACCGCTATTCTTAGAGCAGTGGAATTGCTTGCTAGTTTCGATGGACAAACACTAAGCTGCAGCGAACTAGAAAAAGCGGGTAGCGATGAAATCACTAAATCCATTGTCAAACTTAAACTAAGCGATATTAAAAGATATTTAGGCGTAGAAATTGAAGTCGATCAGATCAGCAAACTACTCAGCCCACTAGCCATTAAACTAGAGTCCAAAAGCAATACTGAACTAAGTTTCAGCCTTCCTAGCTTTAGGCAAAATGACATCAGCAGAGCAGAAGATCTAATTGAAGAAATCGGCAGGCTATATGGTTTCGATAACATTCCAGCTCTAGCTCCTAAAGCAGCTATCTCTAGTCTGGAAACCGAAGCAGAGGCTATACGCAAGAAAATCCAAAACACTTTAGTTGCGGAAGGATACTCGCAAGCCATACTAAGTAGCCTAGTCGGTGAAAGCCTAAGAGCTATTGGAGCTGCTGATCAAAACCTAAGCTTAAACAATTCAGCGATTAGCATGCATAATCCTTTATCTCTAGAACATTCCGTGCTTAGACAATCACTAATCCCTGGGTTAGTGCAGGCTACTAGTCGTAATTTTGCTTATGATAGATCTAATAATATTAGACTCTATGAAATCGGCAAAACTTACTTCAAAGCCAGTCCAGAATTGGCTCGCAAACTAGGGGTAGAAATACAAAAAGACACCAACACTATAGAGAAAACTAAAGTAGCAGCAATTATGCTAGTAACCAACGAAGCTTGGGACGCTGGCAAGACTAGCGAGCCTTTCTATAAATTCAAAACCATAGTAGAGAATCTATATCCTCGTGCTGAGTTTAGAAATCCAAGCGAGAGTGACATCAATACTGAGTTTAGCTTTAGTGCTTATACTCACCCTGGCATCGCCGCTACAGTGTTTCAAGACAAACGTGAAATAGGTTATATCGCACGCTTGCATCCTAGTATCGCCAAGGAGCAAAATCTACCAGACAATGTTTATATCTTAGAGTTAGATCTTCCTAAACTAAGTACTAGTCAGTTCAAGGCAATCGCAACCACACCAATAGTAGAAAGAGACCTAACTGTCGATACTAACGTTGAGACTAGCTCAGCTGCTATAGCTAAAATTATCCGCAGCGAAGCTGGAGCCGAGCTAACTAGCCTTAGACTAATTTCTCGCTTCCAAAAAGACAAAAACAGCCCAATTGCTCTTAGTTACCGCTTGAAATGGCAATCTGCGACAGAAACTCTTAGCGGCGAAGCCATAGATGCCAAAGTATCACAGATCAAAAGCTTGCTTGAAGCTAAGCTTGGGGTTAGATTTAGAATATAGGTTTAGCCAGTGGCTAAATTAGTGAATAAATGCTCGGTAGGTTAATTATTACCATTATCTGTGCTGCCGTCTCGGCTGCAATCTCGGCCTTTGTGCCAGTGTTTTTTAATATCAGCAAGAGCTTACCTGTTCTAAGTCTATGTACCGCTCAGTTAGCTCTAGTGTTTATGTTCGTGCTCTTGGCTTTTCCGCGCGCTCACTATGAAGGCTTAATGCGCATGAGCCGCTACTATATTAGTTTTCTGGTTATTAATTTTTCGCTATTAACTTTTCTGCCAGTACCTCAGAAACTATTTGCTTTCGGTGAGATTACCGATACTGTTACTTGGCTACCTTTTCCTTTTCCTGAGCAAGTTACAGCCAATATCAGCAGTCTGGTTACCATCAACCTACTTAGCTTCTTGTTCTTGGCTATACTACCTCAAGAACTACCAGAAAATGTTCGAGTACCAGAAGGTCGCATGCCGGCAACTGGTCCAATTAATATAGAAGAGGATTTGATAATTCATGCGCCTAATGATCTTGAGTATGTAGGCGAGGTTAGTCAAACCACAGAGCTTAAAGTGCCACAGCAAACTAAAGCAGAACAAGTTGGTGTACTAGAAGAAGTATTAGCTGCACGCTCCGCCCAGAAAGCTCCAGCTGAGACCCTTTCAGAAGAGCAGCTTGCTTTCTTGCAACAAATTGCCCTAAGCGAAGAAAACCTAGAAGCGCCAGTAGAGCGAGTATTCAACAATCCTCAAGCTCAGTATAGTAGTGCTGAAACTCTAGGCTCTGTCTACAATAATGAGCGTGGTGATGAACCAGCCTCAAAAGAACAGTTAGAGCATCTAGAACAAACCCTGCTCAATAATATAGATTTCAAAATCGAAGAAGCTCTCTGCATTAGTACTAATGGTGAAGGGCTTGAAGATACAGTATTTCACTGGCATAGTGCTGACAAAGCTCGCCTACTAAAATTATTCGAGCGTTTCAACAGGTTTGCTGAAGCTACAGATACTGGCGCACTCTGTCAGCTTGCCTTCAAGCAAGGACGTGACTGGTATATGATGAGTAAATACCAGGGTTCATATCTAGTGCTTAAGACTTCGCATCCGGAGCCAGCACCGGTACTAGAAACTACCTACAGAGTTTTGACGGCTGTATAGATTTTATAGAATCTTGGCAAATCGCCCATAACTTC
>CAYUFH010000048.1:4259-11529 GCA_964444015.1 uncultured Gammaproteobacteria bacterium
GGGTAGATATATGATGTACTCATATGATAGACAAGCTGCTCAAACTAGTTATAGATAATAAGGCGAGCGATTTACACTTAGCCACCAACGAACCACCGATACTTAGAGTAGATGGTCATCTAGTGCGTACAGATTTCGCTCCACTAAATGCTGATCAAGTAAAAGCATTATGCTACTCACTATTAAGTGAAAAACATCAAGATCATCTAGAAAAACATTTAGATGTTGACTGCTCCTACGGCGTAGAAGGTCTAGGTAGATTCAGGGTGAATATTTATAAAGATCGTATTGGTTATGCTGCAGCCCTAAGAACTATCACTGAAACCATTCCAGCATTAGAGGCTCTAGGCTTACCTGATACAGCCAAGGAAGTCGCGAAATTACCACGCGGACTAGTACTAGTTACAGGACCTACTGGATCAGGTAAATCGACCACGCTTGCAGCCATGGTAGATTGGGTTAACACCCACCGTGCCGAGCACATACTTACAGTAGAAGATCCTATCGAGTTCGTACATAAATCCAAAAAAAGTATTATTAATCAGCGCGAGATTGGTGCTGATTGTGAATCTTTCAGTGCGGCTCTAAGAGCTGCTCTACGCGAGGATCCTGACGTTATATTAATTGGTGAGATGCGCGATTTAGAAACTATCTCACTTGCTGTGCGTGCAGCTGAAACTGGTCACTTGGTTTTCGGTACTTTGCACACTAGCTCAGCAGCGCAAACTCTCGATAGACTTATCGATGTTTTCCCACCGAGCCAGCAAACTCAAGTACGCATACAGTTATCCAACTCACTTAAAGCTGTACTCAGTCAAACTCTAGTTCCTAAAATTGGTGGTGGCAGATGCATGGCTATGGAAACTATGATAGTAACTCCAGCCATAGCTAACCTAGTTCGTGAAAGTAAAACTTCACAGATTTATAGCGCGATCCAGACCGGGCGCAAAGAAGGTATGCAAACTCTAGAAGCGGCTCTTGCCGAACTTTATAACGCTGGCAAAATACGTCTAGAAGATGCTCTAGCACGCTCTTCTAAGGTAGACGAGCTACGCAATTTGATTAGCACCACTGCTGGGGTTTAAACCTGATAAGATAATCAAGGCATGTCCCTGATAATTGTCGCTCTTAGTTTATATTTCATTCACTTGGTTTTTATTGCTCCAGGCAATATGGTTGACTGGCAAATTAATCTCTGTCGCTTCTTTGGGCTTTTGCGCATAGATAATTACGAGCGCAAAGCTTTGCAACCTAATAGTCTTGATGTGCATTTAGGTAGATCATTCGCAAGACAACTTGCTGATGGTAGCTTCGAGACTTTCGAGGCGGACTATGCTGTACTGGCTCCCGGTGATTTCATTCTGGCTACTACTCGTGAGTTTTTTTATTTTCCGCGCAATATCCACGGAGTTTTGCAAGGTAAAAGTTCTTGGGCACGCTTAGGACTATACGTAGAATCCGCTGGACTCTTCGATAGTGGTTTTCAAGGCGAGGGCGTAGTAGAACTTACTAACCAAGGCAATTGCCCGCTCACTCTTAGAGCAGATAGCGCTATTGCGCAAATGATTTTTTATCGCAATCTACCAGTCTGGAGACCTTACGGCAAGAAAAAACATTCACGCAGCAATTACCAAGGACAAACTGGTGCTAGGCAAAGTGCACTCCAAGATGTACTAAATCGTGATCGCGAGAAATTCGCTAGTCGCAGCTCTGAGCCGATGGAGTTGAATTAGTTTAATCCTAGTAGAGCTTTCTTATCAGCCATAAAACTCTTAACTAAATTCACTTTTAAACCCAAGAAATGAAGAGCAGCAGAGAAAGAACCTTGAACTCTTCTTGGCACAACATTAGATTTTTTATCATTAATCCAGCTCTCAAGAACAGCCTTCATATCGCCAAAACCACCAGTGACTTTAGAAAGTAGCTTCTCGCTTAAGGCTTTAGTCTTAACGGACATGCTCGCAAAATACTGCGATAAACAATTAAATATATAGGCAATCCCTATTACTCTGGCTTTATCGTAATCAGATTTAGTTGGAATTGAACTTCCATTTACAACTTGATGCAAGCTATTAAAATTAGATTCCCCTTCTACGGCATAACCCAGTTCTGGGTATGATTGAAGCATTTGATTAAGAGCTCTAGGGTCCATTCCAGCACCTCTGGCTATACTATCTATATTAAAATCAAAAATTTGCATATCAAGATATAATATCACGGATAATCAACAGGCAATTACATTATTAGAATAAAATTATAACTTTAATTGGCGGTAATTCCCAAGATTGTACTCAAAAAGCATTCTAAACTTCTCAGTTCTAAGATCCTCAGTCCACAAGAGCAAAGCTGATTCTTTATTATCTTCGTAATAATTCGGGCGCAGTCCTTGGCGCTGAAAACTATATTTACGGTAGAGCTCTTGAGCAGCTAAATTACTAAGTCTCACTTCAAGAGTAGCTCCGCGTATATCATTCTTCCAAGCCAAATCCAAAACTGCAAGCAGTAAAGCTTCTGCGATACCTTGACGTCTATGATTAGGATCAACAGCGAGAGTTACGATATGCATCTCGTCAATCACTACCCATATGCCGATATAGCCAACCACATTAGGCTTTGCTTCGCTTGCAATGACGTCTACAACTAAGTAAGTCGCAATCCCATTATCCAATTCACGCAAAAAATTCTCGCGCGTCCAATGATGAGTACCGAAGGCTTGCGGTTCTATGAGCATCACTGCATCTATGTCACTGAGCTGCATTGGACGAATATGAAGTTTGGGGTTAGCTTGCAGAAATTCTGGCATAAATGACTTCTTCCAATGGTTTCATCACAAAATCCCTCTCTTGCATGCGCGGATGCGGCAAGATTAAATCTTCAGTCTCTAAAACTAAATCACCATAAAGCAATAAATCAATATCTATTTTACGTGCAAGCTTGCGACCACGATTTGCTCTATCAGGATCTATAGTATCTTCCACTTGATGAATTAATGCTAGTAAGTCTTGAGGACTCAGTGATGTTTCAAGAGCTATAACCCCATTAAGAAAAAACCCGGGACCAGCTTCGCCAACAGGAGGATTCTCGAACCAGCGTGATTTAGCTATAAGTTTATGCCCTGAAGCCAATAGAGTTACTGCTCGCTCTAGCTGCAGCTCTCTATCCCCTAAATTAGAGCCTAGACCTATGTATACGGTAGCTAAGTGGCTCCCCATCACAACAAGTCTATTATAATAGAGAGGTTAACTTTGATAATTAAACTTATCTACTCTTTATTTGCTCTTGCGCTAAGCCTAGCTTTTGCTAGTTTCACTAATGTACTAATTTATCGTATACCGCGTGGACTATCATTGATTAAACCTGGGTCTAGCTGCCCAGACTGCGGCACGGCAATACCCATTAAAGACAATATCCCTATACTTAGTTATATTTTACTCAAAGGTAAATGTGCGTTTTGCTCAGTTCAAATCCCTCGTCAATATTTATACATAGAGATTTTGGTTACTTTATTATCACTACCATTTATCGCAAGATACGTTCTTTTCGAATTTGCACCCGAGAAATTTCTCTTCTCACTGATTTTCATAGTAATTGCTGTGGCGCTTGCAATCATAGACCACGAACGCCAAATACTACCTCACGAAATCACTTATAGTGCAATCTTAATCGCTCTTGTCTACGCTTCAATGATCAATGAAGGCACAGCAGCACTAGCGGCAGTTGGTGCAACTTTCTTTTTTTTCGATATGCTTACGCACTTCGGTAACCGCTACTATTATGGCGAGAAAGCACTTGCTGTTATCCCTGGGGCTTTAACTTTTCATCGCGATAATCTCAGAGCTCGCATCTCACAGATTTACATCTATCTATTCGCTCTAATAATTGTTCTGGCTTTGTTTTTCAGACCAGGCTTGTTATTTTTTAGTGCAGCGCTTGGTTTACTCTACATAGCTTATGAGATTTTTATAGATTTCTACTTCAATGCTCACAGAGATAGCGCTTCTAGTAATATCAACGAGCTGGTCTCTGGCAAACAAGAACAAGAAAGTATCTTAGGTGGAGGGGACGTAGCGATGCTTGCCTTCGTTGCAGCTATAACAAGAACCGATTTCCTCAATACCCTAATTTTGGCTTGTCTATTAGCCTTGGGCTATGCTGCCACTATGAATTATATTCGCGAGCGTCGTTTCAACCTTCAAGGTCAAAAAATCCCATTTGGCGCAGCACTTGCAGCTTCTTTGATTGCTGTTATGATACTAAATGTAGTCTTTATATGACCGCTTTAGTCATCGATTTATCTGATGAATTTATTTCTGTAGCCCTTGGCGACGACTATTATCTATCGGACATTCGTAGCACTGAGTTTTGGGATTCTGCAGAAACAGCATCCAATTCTCTTAAAGCTTTCTTAGATCTCAAAAATATTCGCAATGTTCGCGCTGCAGTTTTCACTCTACCTATTAAAGCAATTAACTATCAAGTGGTAACTCTACCAGAAAAAATCAAAGAACGCGAGAAGAAGGTACTACTTGGACTTGAGCTTGATAAAAGCAAATTCACTAATTCTTTTAACTACAAGAAACTTGATATAACTCAGCGTGAAGAAGACGGCACCACACTTTGCGACTATATGATATTAGGTCCTAAACGTGGCGTAGAAGAGCGCTTAGCTATACTTGCCAAACTACTTAATATCAAAACACTTCGAGCAGTACCGAGCTTTATGTTATTTGTTCCTAGGGCAACTGAACGCCTTAGCGCCAGCGTCTATCTAGGAGAGGATCGTAGCGAGATTACACTATGGGGAGCGGGCTTCCCGCTTGCAGTAGCAGCCATACCTAACACAGGCGATCAGCTAGAAGACATCAATCGTTTTATTTCAGGCTATTTCGACAAAGTAGAAAATATCGACATTTCTGTCGTTAGACTCTACGGTCCGCGCATGCGCGATGCCAGCCTAGCTTTTAGCCTTAGCTATCCTAATGAGATCATCAGTAATCCTAGTCATGCCATTGCCGCATCATTAGCTAAAGCTCATGGGCAAATAGATCTATTACTTAAAACCAAACTACCAAAACCACCAATTGCAGTTACCCCGCGGAATCTAACTTTCTTGTTTAGCGCACTAGCTCTAACAGGTTTAATTGCTTACACTAGCTATTTAGAGTCATCGACCGCTCGCTACAAGCACGATCTTGAAAGATTAAGCTATAGAGCTGAGCACATGAAACATATCTACGCCGAAGCCAAAAAACTAGAAGACACTAAATCAGAGTTAGAGACTGAAAGAGATTTCTATCTCAAGATTACTAAACGTAGAGCACCTTGGCATTTAATCATGTTTGATCTGGGTGACTTAACTCCGCGCAATATGTGGTTTGAAAGATTTAACGCTGTTAAGAACAATATTATGATTTCTGGTAAGGCTACCAATCCAGAAGACGTGGCAGCACTGTCTCTAAATCTAAGCAATAGTTCTAGATACTTTGAAGACGCTCAAGTAATCGGCATGCGTGATTATAAAGAAGCAGATAAAACTTACACGGAGTTTCAACTAGCAGCCAAGCTTAAATCACCTCTAAGTAGAACGATCGCTGGTGAGAAAGCAGCCAAAGCCAGTGAAAGCAAAACAGCAAGCAAGCCTGCTAGTGCCACAGTAGAAAGCAAGGCTAAAACAAGCAATACTAGCACTGCAAGCCCAAGTCCCAAAAGCACTAGTACAGTTGCCAAGAAAAACAATGCCGTGAAAGCTGCCAGCAAAGCCTATCACGCGGCTTATTAGAATAAAATTATAATGGTTCCATCATTTTGTTTTTATTATGCTAGTAAGCCTTTGCAAGGTAAAATTATTAGGTTTGCAGAACGCAGAGGTATAAAACATGGCACGTACAACTAAGATTGAAGATTATAGAAATATGGGTATCGCAGCGCATATTGACGCTGGTAAAACCACAACAACCGAGAGAATACTTTTTTACTCAGGTAAAATCCACAAAATCGGCGAAGTTCACGAGGGAACTTCTGTAACTGACTGGATGGAACAAGAGAAAGAGCGTGGTATCACGATTACCGCTGCAGCAATCTCCACTGAATGGAAAAATAAATTTATCAATCTTATCGACACCCCAGGACACGTGGATTTTACAATCGAAGTTGAGCGTTCAATGCGCGTACTTGATGGCGTTGTAATCGTTCTATGTTCTGTTGGTGGCGTTCAACCTCAAACTAAAACTGTTTGGAGACAAGCCGATCGCTATAAAGTTCCACGTATTGTTTTTGTGAACAAGATGGATAGATCTGGTGCTGATTTCTTCAGAGTTGTTAAACAGCTCAGAGACGACGTTCGAGTCAATGCTAGACCACTACACGTGCCTATCGGTGCTGAAGATGAATTCAAAGGTTTAGTAGATCTTCTTGAGAAGAAAACTTATATCTATAACAACGACCAAGGTACAGATACAACTATTACTGATGGTTTCCCAGCTGAACTTGCTGATAAATGCTCAACACTTAGAACTGAGCTTATCGAATCTATCGCTGAAAGTGATGATGGCATGATGAACAAGTATCTAGAAGAAGGTGAGGATGCATTCACTATTGATGAACTTCGCAAAGGTCTGCATGATGCAGTAACTAAGATACAAGTAGTTCCTGTACTTTGTGGTTCAGCATTCAAAAACAAAGGCGTTCAAAAATTACTTGACGCTATTGTTGACTACCTACCTAATCCATTAGAGGTTATGCAAATCAAAGGCATAGACAAGAATGGTAATGAAGTTACTCGTAATTGCGATGACAACGAACCGATGGCTGGTCTAGCTTTCAAAGTTATGACTGACCCTTTCGTTGGTAGATTAACTTTCGTGCGCATGTACTCTGGTGTAATTAGTGCTGGTAGCTATGTCTACAACTCATCTAAGGACAATAAAGAGCGTGTATCACGCCTAGTTAAACTACAATCTGATGAGCGTAGTGAGATTCCTGAAATCCGCGCTGGTGATATTTGCGCTGTGGTTGGTTTCAAAGATACAACTACTGGAGATACTCTTTGTGATGAGAAACAACAAGTTATACTTGAGTCACTTCACGTTCCAGAGCCAGTTATCTCGGTTGCTATTGAACCTAAAACTAAAGCTGACCAAGAGAAACTTGCACTTGGCTTGCAGAAGCTAGCTGAAGAAGATCCTACTTTCCGCGTGAGAGTAGATCACGAAACTGGTCAAACTATCATCTCTGGTATGGGCGAATTGCACTTGGAGATTCTAGTTGACCG
>CAYUFH010000049.1:0-11070 GCA_964444015.1 uncultured Gammaproteobacteria bacterium
CGGACTCGCAAGCCTTGTTCTCGTGCCTTCTGTAGCGAGCTTAATGAGACAGTATCAAACGCCACAACCAAATCCTCTAAAGTCTGCGGCACTCCAATCCCATAACGATCCAGTAAATTTTTATTCAAATGCATCGCCTCGCAAGTAGGCATCAATGGTAGAGCCCATTGTTTGCCGTGAATATTTAGCATACGTAAATAAACAGGAATAAATTTTTCTTTATTACTAACTTCAATTTCAGTTAGAGCATTGCGCAGCGCAAAATCAGTTACCATATCACCATCGAGATGTACTAGATCTGGTGCTACATTACCTGTTATTGCCATCAAGATTTTTTTACGTGGCATAGAGATGCTCAGCATTTTTACTTTGAAGCCATGATCTTGAGCATTAAATCTATTTACTAACTCTTCTAAGGGTTCGCGCTCTGAGCCGCTCCAATATTGCCAGAATTGAATAGTGTTGTTGAGATTCTGTACTCGTGGTTTAGAGCGCAGAATCGTGACGTCAGTCACGTTTCTACTATAGATTGCTTCGCTGCGCTCGCAATGACGTAAGTACTCGAACGCAAACGGCAATCCCCATGCTCCCGCCAGCAAAACAGCAATTAAAACAGAATTAGTGAAATATTTTCTCAAGCTTTTTTTAAAAGTTTTCTGATACGAGCCTCACTTTTCATTTTAAGGTATTATGGGTGGAGTTATGAAAGAACGTAGAGTTGTAATTACTGGAATTGGCACTATGACATCCCTTGGTGCTGATATTGCTACGTTTTGGTCTAATATTCAAGCTGGTCGTAGCGGTATTAGCGTAATAGAGAACTCGGACCCTACTCAATTTGGCGTACCGGTGAAGATTGGTGGTGAGATCAAAGGATTTAGTTTAGAGAAGTATTTTTCTGATCCACGCGAGATACGTGGTATGCAGAAGGATATGGATTTATTTGCGCAATATGCAGTAGTGGCTGCTCAAGAAGCGATTAAGAATTCAGAAATCAAACTTGATGCCATGGATAGAACTCGTATTGGTACTTATGTTGGTACCGGTATCGGTGGTATTAGAACTACTTCGGATGATACTTTAACTCTAAATCAATTCGGTTCCAAGAAAATTGGTATTAGGTCTATTATTCGTCTAATGCCAAACGCAGCATCTGGTCAGATAGCTATTCAGCATGGACTTCAAGGTAGAGCCAAATCTGATGCGACTGCTTGTGCTTCTGGTTTAGATAGTATGTTTGATGCCTACTTATATATTAAACATGGACTAGCTGATGCCATGGTTACTGGTGGAACAGAAGCTTGCTTGAATCCACTTGCTATTACTTCATTCTCTAATATGACTGCTCTATCTAAGCGCGACTGCCCGCCCGAAGAAGCGAGCTGTCCTTTCGATGCCCGCCGTGATGGTTTTGTTATGGGTGAAGGCTCAGTAGTTTTTGTTATTGAAGAACTAGAGTTGGTACGCTCTCAAGGTAGAGAGCATTTGATAGTTGCTGAGTTAGTTGGTGGCGGCGCTAGCTGTGATGCGTATCATATTACTGCGCCTACTGAAGATGGTAGTGGCGGTGCTCGAGCTATTCGTGCGGCACTTGATAGTGCTGGCTTGTTAGATAAACGTGATGCCATAGATTATATCCATGCTCACGGTACTAGCACCCCGCTTAATGATGCACGCGAAACTCTTGCCATCAAACAAGTATTCGGCGACCATGCTTATAAACTTTGTGTTTCTAGCACTAAATCTATGACCGGTCACCTGATTGGTGCTGCTGGTCCTTGTGGTGTTGCTGTTGCTTCACTTGGCTGCAAGCATGATATTGTTGCACCTACTATTAATTACCGTGAAAAAGATCCGGTTTGTGATTTAGATTATGTACCTAATCAAGCTCGCGAGCGCAAAGTGAATTATGCTTTAGTGCAAGCCTTAGGTTTTGGTGGACATAATACTGTTCTTGTTCTGAAGAAGTATCTTGCTTAAACCGCCGTCAAACAATATCTCACTAGAGACTCAGTCTCATCTGTGATACCAGAAGCAGCAGCTTTTTCCAAGGATTTGTCTATATCTATTAAGCTAAAGCCCAGGTTCTCGAGTATTGCGCTAGCTTCGCCACTGCAACTTAATTCCCCTACTTTATATATAGTAGTTTTGTTTCCAGTCTTGTTTCCTGAAACCTCTACTGTTCCTTTGTTTCCCCCCTGACGCAATTTATTATTTAATTCTAGGATAATACGTTTAGCGGTTTTAATTCCTATCCCCGGAGCCTCAGCTATCAGCTCTGGCTTGTCACGTAAGACCGCTGAAACTAGTCTATCTATATCTAGTACCTCTAGTATATTCAGAGCTCCCTTGGGTCCAACACCGGAGACTGATAGTAGAGTCTCAAATATATCGCGGCTAGCTCTATCTAAGAAGCCATAAAGACTTTGTCCATCTTCACGGGTCTTGACACTAACAAATATCTTAACTAGATTTGACTCGGAAACCTGTATTTGACTTAGTTGTTTTAGGTTGCTTTGTACTAGGTAACCAAGACCATTTATGTCGATTACTAAACTTTTAGTGTCGAGATTTTTTTCTGTAATGTGGCCACGTAGGTAACTTAGCATAAAACCCATTATACATGAGGGTTCTAGCATCGACTAGACTAAAGCGGTGGCCCGAGACTCACTATTAGTAATAAAAGCATAGGTCACATAAGACCAATAGTGAACTTATGTTGATTAACAAAAATAATTATGTATAAGCAATTGTCTCAAAGCTCAAACTCGCATCAATAAACGCTTCTGTAGATTAATATTCTTTAATCGAATCACCGGAACAAAATTATACAATGTTCAAATAGCCTCAGGGACAGGTTTTCATAAAACAGGTAATTCTGTATCACTTGAATTAAGCCTTTTTTTACAAATTGAAAAAATTAATTAAGGCTATTGACCCACCCCTCAGAATCTGAGACGATATACCTGAGTGTTTAGGCACTTGCCTTGGGCTATAACGGCCTGAGGTGGTGAGGAAAATATAACTTTCATGAAACAAACAAAAGGAAAAGGAGAGAAAATGAGTCTAAGAAAAGGACTTGCTCTGCTTATGGTTGCTGCATTCAGCTTTGGTAGTTTACTACCAGCGAGCGCAGTTGTAACCGTGAGCGGTACAACAACTAATACTTCGTTTGAAGCCTACGTGCTTCCTGCTAGCAGTACCAATGGTGCGCTTGCGGTTCAAAACGTTAACGCTACTAGCACTTCAACGCTAGCGGCAAAAGCATACGCTGGTCTAACCCTATCTAAAGTAGGTAATGGATCGCTTGCTTCTACTAAAGCTACTTTATCTGGATTCTTGACTGCACAAGGTCAAGCTCTTGTTACAACACTTCAACCAGGTTTCGCGGGTTCTAACCAAACTCAGAACTGGAATATCGTAGTTTGCGAAAAGGCAGCATCAGCATTTACTAATAGCTCTGCGTTCTTCTTCGCTCTACCTTCTGGATGGAACCTTAACCTAGAGAATGGTACAGCTAGTACTCCTACTATCAGCAGAATCGTTTCAGTTGCTAGTTCTAACGGTGTTACAGCGTATGCTTCTGAAGTTCAAGAGAAATCAAGCACAGCAAGAGCTGGTGTTAGCGTAAAAGTATCTGGTACTCCAAGTACTTCTGCTGATAACAGAGATTGCTTCGCGATCAATTTACAACACGAGAACGTGATTGCTCCAGCAGCGTCAGGTGCTTCTACAACAGCTAACCTTTATACTTGGGATAACGGTTCAGGTGCTGCAGCTAACACTACTGATGGTTTAATCGCTTCTTCTACTGGTTCTACTGATTTAACTTTCGTTCCTAGCGTTCTTGATTCAGCAGCGACTGTATCACTAGCTAACGGCGACGATATTATCAGTACTTTCACAAGAACTAGCCCTGCGGCTATTACAGATGGTAACCTTGTTCGCACTCAAGCTCAGTTGATCAGCCAAAACGGTGCTATTCAACAAACTGAGTATGGTGATGGCGTAGCAACTTCTCGCGTGAGAGGATTGTTGGTTAACGACCTGTATGCTCCAGACTTAGTAATCGGTGAAGCTAGTGTAGGCGCATGGAACTTGTTCGATGGTCCATCTACTCTTAGCCCAGCTAATACTCTAGTTAACGGTACTACCTTGGCTGCTAACGGTGTTACATTGGTTTGTGAATCAAACGGTGTTAACGCTCTAGTTGCTAACGGTTCTTCTACCGTTCTAGTTACTCCGCTTACAGCTGATGTAGATTTACTCTCAACAGCTAACCATTCAATTACTGATGGTGTGTTAACTATCCAACTTAGAAATCGTGGTGGTTCTACTTTAGATCCTAACTTCGTTGCTACTAGATTGCTTGTTCAAGGTCTTAAATTAACTGCTGTTACTAGCTCTACTTCTACAAGTACTGCTTCAGTTCAGTGTTTTGCTAAGCCATACAGAACAGTTAACAACTCTGGTGGAACAGACAACGGATCTCTTGTAGAGACTCTTGCTTCTATCGAAGCAACTTTAGTTAACGGTACTACTGTTGTAGCAGCTCCTATTTGGGCAGCTCATAACGGTGTGGATCTTAACTACGGTAACGGTCTAACTACTGGTTGGGTTAACTCTCTAGCTTCAGTTCAAGCTGATGCTGGTTCACCTGACATTTATGCCAATGAGAAAGCAGATACTACTAACGGTAGTTCGTTCGCATTCGAAACATTCAGTGCAAACGCTACTACTATCGCTGCAGCTTCTGTAGCGAACGGTACAGCTGGTACTTCAAGTGCTCTTAAAACACTTCACAGTACTACTGAGTATGCTGTTACTCTAGCTACATTACCTACTGCTGCTACTGTTTCAGGTGATACTGATAAGTTAGTAACAGTTACTATCGCAGAAAACAGTCTTACTCCTGGTCTGCCAGTTAGACTTGTAACTTCAGGTAGTAGTAATGATGGCGGTTCTGATAGCGTTGTTGGTAATGCTGATTCAGCGGGTGGTGTCACTCTAGCTGTTCGTGCAAAATCAGGTCAAACACTATCACTTACAGCTCCATATATTGCTAACGGTAGTACTCTAAGTATTACTGCTACAGCTCGTACAATCACTCCAGCATTCACAAGCGCAGCAATAACTTCTGAGCTTGATGGAACTGATGATTTCGTTAAGAGAGGTAGTAAGGCACTATTAGTGTTCACTATTGATTCAACTCACACTGTAGGCTTCTCGTTTGCAGATGTAGTAGAAGATGCAAAAGTGAACGGTGCTGAAGTTGTTAGATTCGGTACTACTAATAAGTATGCAACTCTAGTGAGACCAGGTGCTGGTGCATTCACTCTAGCTGTTACTGTTGACGGTACTGCTCTAACTAAAGCAATCACATTAACTACAGCGTTTGATTCGATATCTACTACTTCACTTGGTGCTAAAGCGCAAGGTAAGATTACTTTGGCTGATCAACGTACTAAGAAAGGTAGATTTGTCTTCTCATCTAAGAAGGTCAAATTCCTAGATAGCGTTCGTGTTTACGAAGTGGATGGAGATGGTGTAGTTTCAGAAGCTACAGTAGCTCTAGCTGCTAAGAAACTAAAAGTAGTTGTGGATGACGCTCAAGATGATACAGATTACGTTTGTATCACTTCTGAGAGACAGACAGACTGCTTCGATGTTCAGTAATTACTGACACGTCGCTTAGACTCATAATAAGCAAGTCAAATTGGAGCCCGCCTAATTCCCTAGGCGGGCTTCTTTTTTTCGTGTCATTGCGAGCCGTAGGCGAAGCAATCCAGAATACGCTAAAATAGATATTTATGAGTTCAACAATTGAAGCAGTAGTAGCACGTGAAATCCTTGATAGTAGAGGTAATCCAACTGTAGAAGTAGATGTTTATCTGGCTGATGGCAGTATGGGTAGGGCGGCAGTACCCAGCGGTGCTAGCACTGGAGCCTTCGAGGCTTGTGAGCTTAAGGACGAAGATAAAAGCCGCTATGCTGGCAAAGGTGTAAGCAAGGCTGTTGCTAATGTTAATCAAGTGATTAGCTCTGAGATTATAGGGTTAGATGCAACTCAGCAAGCAGACCTTGATGATATTCTAATCAAGCTTGATGGCACTGAGAATAAATCTAAACTAGGTGCTAATGCGATACTGGGCGTGAGCCTAGCAGCAGCGAAAGCTGCTGCAGAGTGTTGCGGACTGCCGCTGTACAGCTATTTGGGTGGTCCTAACGCGCGCACATTACCTGTGCCGATGATGAATATACTTAATGGTGGCAAACATGCTCTAGATAGCGTGGATCTTCAAGAGTTTATGGTGATGCCTACCGGTGCTAGTAGTTTTTCTGAAGGCTTGCGTTGGGGTACAGAGATTTATCATGCGCTGAAATCTGTTCTTAAGAAACAAGGTTATTCAACTAGTGTCGGTGATGAAGGTGGCTTTGCTCCTAGTCTTAAGGCTAATAAGCAAGCTATAGAAGTAATTCTAGAGGCAGTTGCCCTGGCTGGTTTCAAGGCTGGCAAAGATGTGCAGTTAGCGATAGATGGCGCATGCACAGAATTATATGATACTAAGACCGGTAAATATAATCTAGAAAAAGAAGGTAAGCAGTTCACTGGCGAGCAGATGGTAAGTTTCTTTGAGGATTGGGTGAATCAATATCCGATTATCTCTATGGAAGATTGTTTTTCTGAGGATGATTGGACGACTTGGAAGTTAGCGACTCAGCGACTAGGGGATAGAGTGCAGTTAGTTGGTGATGATCTTTTTGTTACTAATACTAAGCGTCTAGCTCGCGGTATAGAATCGCATACTGCTAATAGTATTCTTATTAAAGTTAATCAAATCGGTACTCTAACTGAGACTCTCAATGCTATCGAGATGGCGAAGGTGGCTGGTTACACAGCGGTGATTTCACATAGATCTGGCGAGACTGAAGATGCGACTATCGCTGACCTGGCGGTAGCTACTAACGCTGGTCAAATCAAAACAGGTGCGCCATGTCGTACTGACCGCGTCGCTAAATATAATCAACTACTGCGCATAGAAGAAGAACTAGGCACTCAAGCTCAGTATTTGGGTCGCAAGGCTTTTTATAATCTTTGCAATACTACTAGTCATTGCGAGCGAAGCGAAGCAATCCATGGCAGGTAATGGATTGCTTCGTCATGCTACGCACTCCTCGCAATGACGAAATAACAGAATATGGAAGCAAAAAAACTAATAGTAGCTGTGATTCCCGCCCGCTACGAGAGCACTAGGCTCCCGCGTAAATTACTACTAGATCTCGGTGGCAAAACTATATTGCAGCGTACTTACGAGCAGGTACTCAAGTCTAAGCATGTTAATAAAGTAGTAATAGCTGTGGATGATCAGAGGTTGTTAGATGCTGCTCAGAGTTTCGGTGCTGAGGCTTATATGACTAGTCTAGATCATCAAAGTGGCACCGATAGAATCGCGGAGTTGGCTCGCTCAAACCTTGACTGGAAGCTAATTCTAAACGTTCAAGGTGATGAGCCGTTTATAGATCCTAAAGATATAGATAAAGCATTAGAGCCTTTCGTTACTGATCCGCAGTTAGAGATGAGTAGCCTCTATCACCATATTACTGATCTGGCTGATATTGAAGCTCATGCTCATGTCAAAGTGGTTACTGATCTTAATGGTTTTGCTTTGTATTTCTCGCGCTCAGTAATTCCTTTTGAGCGTGATAAAGCCCTGAGGCTAAGTGCTGATAAAGCTGGCATTAATTATAAAAAACATATAGGACTTTATGCTTATCGCCGTGATGTTCTACTAACACTAGCTTCATTGCCGCAAAGTGAACTAGAGAAAGCTGAGCGTTTAGAGCAGTTGCGTGCGCTAGAGAATGGTATCAAGATACAGATGCTGCAAGTGAAGTCAGCGCCTATAGGGATAGACACTGAAGAAGATTATGCAAGAGCTTTAAAGCAGCTTGTTAATTAGCATCCAGGGCCGTATCGTAGGGTAGCACAGACTCCATTGACTAATCTAGCACCTAGGTTTTTTAAGGCTTTTAGGTGGTTGGTTGCTGGTCTCGGTTTACCGGCACTAAGTCTTTTTAGTAAATCTAAGCCACCTACATAGAAAGGCGTGAGTTCTAAACCCCTCATTAAATTTACTGTTGGCTTGGCAGGGAGAGTTCGGTCTATAGCCAAATTAGGATCTATTGTTGTTGGTAGGGCTACTGGAATAGTTGAAACAGGCTGTAACTGTAAAGCTCCACCGCGAGATGCTGGTAGGGTAGTGGTAAAGCGAAGCTTGGGACAACTAGGCATGAGCTAAATTATAACAAAAGCTCTGCCATATCCTCTGGTAGTGCTGCTTTAAGCTTAATCGGCGCCCCAGTAAAAGGATGCTCGAAATCCAAACGTGCTGCATGTAATAAATGCCTCGCTGGCATGACTCTGGATTCAAAATGATCAGAATAGAAAGTATCTCCAAGTATAGAATGTCCTATGCCTTTCATCTGTACCCGCAGTTGGTGAGTGCGACCGGTTGCTGGCATTAACTTTAGATGAGATAAACGTTGTTTAGGATAGGCTTTGATTAGCTCATAGTCAGTGATAGCAGTTTTGTATTTTTTGCGCACTAGGAAGCTCTCGAAATCAACATTGTCATCTTCCTGATTGGCTCGCTTACGTTCTATGTATTCGCGATATAGTTTTTGTGCTTGAGATTCATTGATAGACGACCAACGTTGCCAGCCGCGACCCTGTTTCTCAAGGCGCATATAGGTTGAGAGATGGGCTTTTTTGGTGCTTATAACCCCATCAACAATTGCTTCGTAGTTCTTGCATATTTCTTTATCCGCAAATAGATCACTAAGTTTGCGTGCAGCTTGATCACCTTTGGCAAATATAATTAGACCACTAGTGTTTTTATCAAGACGATGTACTGGATATAGTTTGGCGGATTTACCATCACGCTCACGTAAATAATTATCAAGCTCGCCGTGCAAATGTACTTTGTCTTTGCCTTCAGTTGCTAGTGTCGGATAGCCACCTTCTTTGTTGTAAATAATGAGATGAGTATCTTCGAAAACTATACGTTTAGGATCGATAATAAGTTTGCCTTGGGCTTCTGGTCTAATTCCTGAGTAGCTAACTTTATCTACGCTAAGATCTAGGCGGCGAGTAGCGAAGCGCTCGATCTTACCGTTGACCTTACAGGCTCCTTGTTCTAAAGCCCGTTTAATGACTCGGCTACTAAGATCTGGGTATTTATCACGCAGATAGTCCTTGAGTTTGACCGTTATAGCACTACTTTTATTGGGAGCTTGCGATCTGCGGGTGGGCTTGCCGGACATATGCTGGTTATAGCATACTTTGGATATATGATTATCTTGACTTTAAGTTTGATTTAAGGCTCTACTGTGGGCTTTAAGTATATACTAAGTCTATGGCTATTAATCCTCCAGACAATGTTGTCAATTCGGATAATCAAGAGCTAGAAGATGATGTCTTAGACCCTTCTGGTCGCTCCGCTTACGCCAAACTTAAGTTTAAACCTGGTGCTGAGTATCCTAAGTTCACCTTGAATGGCAAGACTTGTTATAACGCTGCGTCTTGTTTCTATCTCAGTCGCAAGCAAGGTCTTAGTTCTGAGAAGATCGATGATACTCTTCTTTCTTACTTAGATACTTGTAAGCGTGAGATTACTATGGAGATCCCACTGCGCAAAGACGATGGAACTTTAATGCCGGTGCAAGCTTATCGAGTGCAGCATAATAATGCGCGCGGACCCTTTAAAGGTGGAATACGTTTCCATGAAGACGTTAATCTCTCTGAAGTTCGAGAGATGGCAAATATCATGACTTGGAAATGCGCCCTAGTGGATATTCCTTTCGGTGGAGCTAAAGGTGGTGCTGCAGTTAACCCTAAGAAATTATCTACACACGAATTGCGCCGTTTAACTAAAGCTTTGGTCGCGCATCTCGGTGATAATATAGGTCCGCACGTAGATGTGCCAGCACCTGACGTTAACACTAATCCACAGATTATGGCTTGGATTTATGATGAGTTCGCCAAAAGTCATTCTGACGCACCTTTAGCAGTAGTTACAGGTAAACCTCTAGAACTTGGTGGTTCTCAAGGTCGCCTAGAAGCAACTGGACGTGGTGTTGCCATAGTCCTGCGCGAAGCTTGCAAGCATCTTAAAGTAGATATTGCTAAACAACGAATTGCGATTCAAGGTTTCGGTAATGTAGGTTATTTCGCTGCTAGTATTTTGCGCCGTGAATATGGCTGTAAGATAGTAGGCATTAGTAATGAGAGTGGAGCGGTTTATAACCCTAAGGGTATAGATGTAGAAGATTTATACCAATATAGCTTGGCTAATCGCAATGATTTCTCTGGCTATCCTGATGCTCAGTCTATTCCTCGCGATGAATTATTAGTTTGTGATTGTGATGTTCTTATTCCAGCAGCTCTATCTAATTGTGTTACTCGCGAAGTAGCGAAACAAAGTAACGCTAAGATTTTGGTTGAAGCTGCTAACGGACCTACTACTGGTGCTGGCAATGAAGTGCTCTACAAAAAAGACGTTTTTATTATTCCAAGCTTGTTAGCTAACGCTGGTGGTGTGGTAGCTAGTTACTTCGAGTGGGTGCAGAATCTGCAACAGTTCTATTGGAGTCGCGAAAAAGTTATAGAAGAATTAGAGAAGCGGATGGTAACAGCATTCTGGGATGTGGTTAACCTTTCTGTTGAGAAGAAGATTTGTACTCGCCAAGCGGCGTATCATATTGCCCTAGAGAGAGTGGCTTCGGCAGCGATTTTGCGCGGGTTTTAGGTCGTTATTGTGGCGAAGTGAAGCAATTAGCTGCACTCATAGATGAAAGCGCAATAACGTGACTTAGGTCACGTTATTGCTATGTTATAGTTTTATCTTATGAATATTATCCATGATATTGGACCTAGTATGCCATCTTGCCGGCCTCGAGTTTTAGCACTAGGAGCTGGTCAAGAACGTCTACCTGAGCTTGAACGTCAAGCAACGAAGGATTTAAGAGGGCGTTTAGGTGAACTTAGTCGTCATATTTGTGGTGAGCTTA
>CAYUFH010000050.1:0-10959 GCA_964444015.1 uncultured Gammaproteobacteria bacterium
GCATTCTGTAATGAGCGATGTCGCATGGTTGCCGAGTTGGCCACCCTGGGCTGGCAGGTTTATCCCAGCGATGTTCGGCGGATCCTGGGGGGATGAGTCGCATATAACAGCAAACTCTCCAGAAAATATTCGTGCTTGGACTTGGGTGCAAGAGAACTTCGCCCGCAAAATTCCGCGAGATAAACTTGCTGCTTTTACTGAAGGTTTCAAAGCTTACCAAAGCCCAGACAATCCCTTCTATGTCGGGCGTATCGGTATAGAAAACAATGGGGTTTGGGAACGTAATCTGGCTTCTAAGTTCGCACCGAAGATGCAGGTGGTAGTGGCGGCATTTCCGTACGCTGTCATTGCGAGCGAAGCGAAGCATAGCAAAAACGTGACCGACGTCACGTTTTTGCGCTCTCAACCACAAGTGCAAAATGGATTGCTTCGTCGCTACGCTCCTCGCAATGACAAAGCTTCGGCTCGCGATGACGATGATGCACCAACAGTAGTTAGCGTCGATGCTCTAGCTATACCTAGAGGCGCTAAACACCCTGAACTCGCTCAAAAATTCGCCGAATGGTTACTAGAAGCAGAGCAAGTAGAATACCTCGCTCTTAAGCAAGCTAAATTCTCGCCACTACGCGAAGTGAGCACAGGGTTTATCAGCAAGCATCCTAATCCTTATATCGGGACTTTTATAGCGCTAGCTAATTCTCCTAATGCTATTTATTTTCCGCAACTTCCTTGCGTGCAAAGATATAGACGTGAGATCGGTGATGCTTATAATTCTGTCTTGCGCATGGAAGTCACAGCGCGTGAGGCTTTGGATAAATTACAGCAAACTATGGACTCTGCTTGTTTTCAAGGATAATAATGTTATTTGAAGCATATTATCTAATCAGGCATAGTGCCTAAGTTCAAATTATTAGAGCCGCATTAAGCATTTTTAAGGGTATCTAATAAGAAGATATAATTTTCAGGTGGTCACACCTGACCCTAACATTATGGCAACAGAAACAAGAATTAATAAAGCACTTGAAGTTGACTCAGTCACTATAAGATTTTGCGGAGATAGCGGAGATGGTATGCAGCTTACTGGCAGCCAATTCACGACCACTAGTGCGCTTGTCGGTAACGATATCAGCACTTACCCTAATTTTCCAGCAGAGATTCGTGCACCTCTAGGTACACTTGCTGGAGTTTCTGGATTCCAAATACATTTTAGTTCTAATGAAATTTATACCGCTGGTGATGTGCTTGATGTACTGGTTGCGATGAATCCTGCTGCTCTTAAAACTAATATTGGTGATCTTAAACAAAACGGCATACTAATCGTTAACGAGGATAGTTTCAATGAAGTTAACTACAAGAAAGCTGGTTACCCAGATAATGCTGATGCTCTAACTCCGCTTAAATCTAAGTACACGGTTTATGAAATCCCTTTTACTAAGCTGGTCATGACTGCTCTTGAGGGTTCTAGCTTGCCTAGCAAATCCAAAGAAAAATGCAAAAACTTATTTGCTTTAGGTTTAATGTATTTTATTTACTCAAGACCACTAGAGCCAACTATCAAATGGCTAGAACAAAAATTCGGCAATAAACCTGATGTTTTCGATGCTAACGTTAAAGCACTTAAAGCTGGTTATAACTTCGGTGATACCTGTGAGATGTTCCAAAACACTTACGTAGTCCCGAAAGCGACTATTGCTACTGGTACTTATCGTAACGTTACTGGTAACGAAGCGCTTTCTGTAGGTTTAGTTACCGCTTCTGAGCTTACTGGTAGACCACTATTCATCGGTTCTTACCCTATTACTCCAGCAACAGAAATATTACAAGAACTAAGTAAATTCAAAAACTACGGTGTTAAATCATTCCAAGCAGAAGATGAGATCGCTGGTATCGGTACTGCTCTAGGTGCGGCTTTCGCTGGACACCTGGCTGTTACTACTACTTCTGGTCCAGGCATTGCCCTTAAGTCTGAGTTCATGAACCTTGCGGTGATGACTGAATTACCTCTAATCATAGTAGATGTTCAGCGTGGCGGACCTTCTACTGGTCTTCCTACTAAGCAAGAACAAACAGATCTACTACAAGTATTATTCGGACGCAATGGTGAAAGTCCAATGCCAGTTATTGCTGCGCGCAGTCCTTCTGATTGCTTCGAAACAGCTATTGAAGCAGCTCGCATCGCAACTCAGTTCATGACTCCAGTCGTGGTACTTAGTGATACCCAAAACGGTATCGGCTCTGAGCCATGGAAACTACCTGATGTTAATTCTCTTCCTAAAATGGAAGTTAAATTCACTGTGCCGGGCGAAGACACAGCGTTCATGCCATACCAGCGCAATGAACTACTAGCACGTAATTGGGCCATACCAGGAACCCCTTATGGCGAGCACACTCTGGGCGGTCTTGAGAAAGAAAATATCACTGGTAAAGTAAATCTCTCAGCGCAAGTACACGAAGAGATGACTCATATTCGCGCTGATAAAGTAGCCAACATAGCTAAAACTATTCCTGCTACTGAAGTCTACGGTAATGAGAGCGGTGATCTACTATTACTAGGATGGGGCAGCACTTACGGTTCTATTCGTTCAGCTACAGATGAACTGCTTAATCGTGGTCACAAAGTAGCTCACGTACATTTAAGACATATCAATCCTTTACCTAATGATCTTGGAGCTATATTAAGACGCTTCAAGCGCGTAGCAGTACCTGAGTTGAATCTAGGTCAGTTACTGATGCTAATTCGTTCTAAATATCTTGTCGATGCTCAAGGCATTAATCAGATGAACACTAAGCCGTTCGCGATTGGTGATCTTATAAGTCAAGCGGAGGCATTATTGAAATAGTCGTGAATCACGTCGTCATTGCGAGGAGTGAAACGACGAAGCAATCCACAACAAGGGAAAAAGATTATGGCAGAACTAACAATTACAAATACAGATGCAAGCACTCTCACTAAAGATGATTTCGTTAGCGAAGGCGATGTTAAATGGTGTCCAGGTTGCGGCGACTACTCAATACTAAGTTCAGTGCAAACAGTACTGCCTACTTTAGGTATCCCACGCGAAAAGTTCGTATTCATCTCTGGAATCGGTTGTTCAAGCAGATTCCCTTACTATGTAGATACTTACGGTATGCACACCATCCATGGTCGCGCACCAACGGTAGCTACTGGCGTGAAACTAGCTAATCCTGATTTATCAGTTTGGATGGTGACAGGTGATGGTGATGGTCTAAGTATCGGTGGTAACCATACTATGCATATGATCCGCCGTAATATGGATCTTAAAGTATTACTATTCAACAACCGTATCTATGGCCTAACTAAAGGACAGTTCTCACCAACCTCTGAGAAAGGTAAGGTAACTAAAACTTCTCCTTATGGTTCTTTGGATAATCCTTTGAATCCTATATCTCTAGCTTTAGCTGTTGGCGGCACTTTCGTGGCTCGCACATCAGCGGCTAATCCTAAGCATATGCAAGAAACTCTTCGCGCAGCTGCAGCTCACTCTGGAACTGCCTTCGTTGAGATATTCCAGAACTGTAATATTTTCAATGATGGTGCTTTCGCTAAGTATCTCAATAAAGAAACTAAAGACTCCGAGAATCTGGTTCTAGAAGAAGGTAAGCCACTATTATTCGATAATGGCAGCCGCGGCATAGTAATGCTTACTGGTGCTGATCCTCAATTAGCTGTAGAAGAAGCTGAGACTCCAGGTGCTCTAGTATCTAAGAATGGTAATAAATTCTTGGTGCACAATCCTAAGAATGAAAACAATACTCTTGCTTGTTTAATCGCTCAGCTTGGTATTAATGAATTCTCTGAATTCCCTACTGCTATGGGTGTTATTCGTTCGGTTATACGTCCTACTTACCATGCTGGTCTAATCGCTCAAGAAGAGCAAGCTCTAGCTAAGAAGGGTAAGGGCAGCATTAAAGATCTTATATATTCAGGTGAGACTTGGACTGTTAGCTAAAACGTGACCTACGTCACGTTTTAGCGCTTTCAACCATGAGTGCAGCCATTTATAATGCCACCTATTTTACCTTTGCAAGCACTGCTTCAGCAACTGCCTTCAGCGAAGTACGCTGATCCATAGCTCGCTTCTGCATAATGCGATAAGCACTGCCTTCATCTATGCCAGTCTCGCGCATCAGAGCACCTTTAGCTTTTTCTATGAGTTTACGTGACTCAAGTTTCTCGCCCAATGATTTAATTTCATCACTAAGGTCTTCTAGTTCAATCGCTCGTGATATCGCAATCTCAATAGCAGGACCTAAATCAGACTTGCGGAGTGGTTTAGTAAGATAGCCAAAAATACCAGCATCACTAGCTTCTTCGTAGAGTTCACGCTGACTATAAGCTGTAAGCATAATGATAGGGATACGACGATTAAGAGTCTCGCGCAGTTTGCGCGCCGCTTCGATGCCAGTCATCTGCGGCATCATAATATCCATAAAAATTACATCTGGGTCTAAACGCTTAGCAAGCTCGTAAGCTTCAAGTCCATCTTTCGCCTCACCCACCACTTTATAGTAAGGAGTTTCTTCAAGCATCTCCTTAAGATCCATGCGAATTAGTGGTTCATCATCAGCCACTAAGACCCTAATGGCGTCTTCATTGCTGTTGTGTTCAAGATCAGACATGCTTATATTGTAGCTAATTCGCCAGAATAATACTCGGCAAGCGCAGTCGCACTCTGGCCCCACCACTTTTACGATTCTCTAGAGTAACTTCAGCAGCGAGGCTGTCTTCCGCTAGGTTACGCACTATTTCCCAGCCTAGCCCAGTGTTAGTTTTGTAATCGAAGCCCTCTGGAAAACCCTTACCGTTATCTTCAACCACAAAAAGCAAATCTTGAGTGTGCGGCAACTTACCAGGCTCACTATATAGATTTATATTGATTTCACTAAGCTCAGAACCAGCATGCTCAAGGCTATTACTCAGTAGCTCATTGAGCACTAGAGCTAAATTCGTAGCTTTCTCGCTGCTAATAAAAACTTTCTCTGGACAATGAAAATTAAGTTTTAAGTTAAGCAAACCAAATGAAGCTACTACCTCACGAATAATGGTTCCAGCAAGGCTACCAAAATCTACTTGTTCAATATCTTCACTAGTAGAAAGGGTTTCATGCACCAGACTAATACTACTAGTGCGGCTAATCGCTTCATTAAAAGCCTCGCGCAACTCAGGATGACGGCGGCTTTGCATGCGCAGTAACGAAGATACCGTTTGGATATTGTTTTTCACTCGGTGATGAATCTCACGCAAGAGAGTGTCTTTAATTTTAATTTCAGAGATATCTTTAATTAGCACTACTGAAATCTCAGGATTAATATCTATATAGCGCAAAACCACAGTACGGCGCGACAGAGAAATCTCCTCTATATGAGATATAGCAGCTCGGGGATTTTTACCACGAGCCTTGCGCACTGAAGACGCAAAAAGCTCATCTAGAGAGCGTCCTACGAACTGACTACTGTGATGTCCGCCTAATTCAGATAGTAAATGCACGGCAAAAGGACTAATAAAAAATACTGTCGCAGGCTTCTTGATTATAATTACACCTTCACCAAGAGAAATTAAAGGGAACCTTACTTGCATTTGCCCGCTATGTATTCTTTCCTGCAGGCTTTTAATTAAGTTATCAGCAATAAAATCCCAATGTTGACCTAAGTTGGCGCGAGTGAGATATATATCACGCTCAACAGCAATTACAGCTACTACTTCTTTAGTACCATCAGTATTCGGAAATACTATAGGATAAGCGAACTCTTGAATAGGTCTATTATTAATAACTAGACCATACTGGCCTATGACAGAACGTGCATTCTCAAAGGCTTTACGCACGAAAATATCTTTGTGAGCATCAAGAGATTTACCCTTGGTTTTATCAATGGTGTGTGCGTCCATATAAATAGAATCACGATTAGATTGATAGTAGTTATAAAGAACTATGTTTGCAGTATCTGTTTGCCTAATAAATAATCTAATATCAGCTTGTAATAATTCAGTAACAAAACCCAGGTTCGCATCAAGATAGGCAACAATACGATCTGCTTCTTCTTGTTTGGCTATGCTCAGTGGCGCAATATTCATCATTACTTAGAGCCTATCCAATCGGACTCGCATGCCTAGCATCTGGGCGCTTTTCGGACAGGCTCTTCACCAAACGCACAAATTTTCTTTTACCTACTTGCAAGACTTTACCTATATCAGCAGCTGTAATCATCATGAAAGGATCTTCAAGCTTGGCACCTTCAAGCTTAACGCCACCGCCAGCAACTAATCGTTTAGACTCTGCTCTAGATGGGGAAAGCCCAGCTTCCACCATTAACTGTGCTAGTTCTATACCATCATTAGAGATACTAATCTCTGCAATATCATCTGGTATTTGATTTTGCTTGAACTGAGAGACGAACTGCTCTTCTGCAGCCTTCGCCTCCAAGTCACCATAATAAATAGCAGCAATCCTCTTTGCTAAAGCAGCTTTAATATCACGAGGGTTGTTAGCTTTATCTGCTAGCTGGGTTTTAACCGCTGCAATTTCACTAGTGCTCGCATTAGCAGCAAGTTCATAATAATGGACTATCATCTCATCAGTAATACTCATGACCTTGGCAAACATCTCTGCTGCGCTATCCGTTAGTCCTATATAATTACCACTGGTTTTAGACATTTTCTTCTGTCCATCCAAACCAATTAGAAGCGGCATAGTGATTGCTATCTGTGGTTTTTGGTTGTAGGTTTTCTGCAGGTCTCTACCGACCATCAAATTAAAAATCTGATCATTACCACCAAGCTCTATATCTGCGCGTATCTCTACGCTATCGTAACCTTGCAGCACTGGATAAAAAATCTCATGCATAAATAATGGCTGCCCGGCTTCTAGGCGATTACCAAAAGCATCCTTGGCTATCATTTGATTAATAGTGACTTTAGCTGCGAGCTTCACTATATCAGTCATACTGAACTTATTAAACCAATCAGCATTATTGTGAACTTCTGCTCGGCTAAGATCTAGAACTCTGCCAACCTGCTCCAGGTAAGTCTCAGCATGCTTAGCTACCGCTTCAGCGCTTAAAGCTGGGCGAGCTTCATTGCGCCCAGAAGGATCACCGACTTGAGCCGTGTAACCACCGATAATCAGTACAGGTAAATGCCCTGCATCTTGAAACTGTTTGAGTTTCTGCACGCAGACCATATGCCCCAAATGTAAATCTGAACTAGTCGGATCTATACCGAGTTTGACTCTAAGTTGACGCTTCTCAGAGGCTGCTTGCTTAAGCAAATCCTCAAGGGCCTTAGTGCCACCAGGTCTTATTTCTGCTGATAATAGCTCTAGTGCCATCTCTAATTATTGTATCCTGTTCGCGACTAGAAGCTAGTCATGGATTGCTTCGCTACGCTCGCAATGACAAAACCAAGGCTAATAATGACAATACCTCTGTCATTGCGAGGAGTGCACAGCACGACGAAACAATCCATAACTAACCAGCAGATGGTTCAGTAACAGGATCAAGCCTTAACGAGGTACCAGCTGGAACACTGGCATTCTCAGAGCCTAGTCTTCTTAGAATCTCGCGGCGCAAGACCTCATCATTAGAACTTAGAAGGAATTTCTTCCAAACATTGGTGGCAGCATCTTTATTACCTAAATCCCAATAACAAAGTCCCATTACATAATAATTCTCAGTAAAACCCGGGTTGATTTTTTCAACTTTAGAGTAGTAACTTAAAGCCTCTTCATTACGGCGCTCTTCTTGCAAGAGTAAACCATAATTATAGTTAGCCAACAGGTCTTCAGGGTATTTCGCTAAAGCTCGCTTATAAAGATCTTTGGCTTCTTCTCTTAGTCCAAGTGATTTAAAGTTATTAGCGGCACCAAGAATCGCACTAATGTTTTCTGGTTCTTTTTGTAATATTGCTTGGTATTCAGCTAAAGCTTCGTAGTAACTATTCTGGCTATTAAGCAAATTAGCTAATTTCAATCTAGTCTCACTAGTTTTATCAAGAGCAGACGCTAAGCGCAGTTGCTCAATAGCCTGACGTTCTTTAGATTTATGGATAAGATAGTCAGCATACAGGTTACGCGCCTCTAAGCTAGTAGGGCTTTCACGCAACCAATCAGAAATAATTTGCTCAGCTTCAGTATTCTTATTCAAGGCAATCTTAATGAAGCTAAGTTCTTTATAGACATCATTAGTTTTTTCAAACTTAGTATCAGTACCTAAGATTTTCTCAAAATATTCTTCAGCCTTGGCTAGCTCATTCATATTGCGATAAGCCACTGCCGTATTAAACATAGCCTTAGTGCGCAACTCAGTGTTAGTACCAGGTGCAGCTAATAACTCATCATAATATTTAATAGCCTGATCACTAGCACCTAACTCCTGCTCAGCAACGGCAAGTAAGAACATAACTTCCATATCATTAGGTCTATGATCTAATAAAGTCAAATACAAATCTTTAGCTTTAGCCTGCTGCTGCGTATCGTGATAGAGGCGAGCTAAGTTATAAGTACTCTTATAGTCCTTGGGATCTTTAGCTATAGCTTTCGAGTAACTAGCAATAGCCTTATCGTTATCACCTAAGACTTGATGTAAATAAGCAACTATATTATGTTCGCCAAGTTCTTCAAATTTCAGAATAGCTTCTTCCAAACTATTACTTGCCCAAAGTGAATAGGCAAGAGCCTTACGCCACACTTCATCATCTTTAAGTTTAAGTGCTTGCTTATAGTATTCAACTGCTGTTGGATAATCTTTTTCTTTAATCGCGACATAGGCTAAATCAGCATAAATATTAGGTACTTTTGGATCTAGAATACGCGCTTGTCCATAATTCTCTTTGGCTTTATCAAACTGATCCAAAGCTAACCAGGAATCACCCAAGTTCTTGATGATACTAAAGCGATCTTTCTCGTAACTAAGCACGTAGTTATATTGCTCAATCGCTGCCATATAGTTATCAGTTGCCTGCAAGGCTGCACCCAAATATGCTCTAGCCTTAAGGTTGTCAGGATAAGCCATAACCACCTTACTTAACATTTCGATTGCTGGTTTGAAATTACGAGTTTCGTAATATAATATGCCTAGATCCTGCTTCAGCAGTGTGTTATCGGGCTCAGCAGAGATAGCTTTCTGGAAATAAGCAATCGATTGATCGTAATTACCTAAACTTTGATTTGCTTGACCAAGAAGCATATTAACCATAGCGTCGCCTGGTTTAATTTCACTTGCTTTATTTAAATACTCAATTGCCTTTTTAATACTTTGAGTTCTAAGATCAGCTTCAAGAGCATCACTATGAAGATACATCAATCCGAGCTTAATCAAAGTATCTGCATCACGACTTTCAATATTCAGCGCATTAGTATAACTAAGTACTGCTTGCTTGAGATTACCAAGTTTTTCTTGTTTAACACCTTCACTATATAAACCCCAATGAGCTTCAGGAACTACTACCGTCGCTAACGCTGGACTTGCAGCCATCAGAATACTAATAGCGAGTCGGGAAGATCTGTTAAAATAATTTTTTTTCATTACTAAATAAGATACAAGAGAAACTAGGCTAATACAATTAACCCTAGGCAATGGGACGGCATGTTGAGGCTTAAGTTCCTCATAATAGCGCCACTATCATTTAATTTATCAAGTTTTTGACTTTATAGTGCTTAGCCTGGGGAACCTGCGAACTATATCATTATAATGATATAATTTAGCAAGTTTTGTTATCTCACAGTGATAGAGCCATAGACTTCATAATGCGGCTTGGCGCGGCATTCCACAGTTACGGCGCTGCTGCTCATAGCCTTGAAAGTGCTTTGGGTAATGTTAGCCGTGCGCTTAAACTACGCGGACAGTTTTTTTGTATTCCGACCATGATTATGGCTTCCTTCGATACAGGTGATGGTAATAAACAAGCCCTAACCAGAGTTAAGCCAGCAGATGTCAATTTACGCAAAATGCTAATGCTTGATGAGTTAGGTGATGAAATTATTGCCGAGCAAATTACACTTGAAGAAGCCAACCAAAAACTAGAAGCAATAATCAAGCGTAAATCTTATTCAGCAGTTCTAGAAGTATTAGCTCACGGAATTATTTCCGCCATAGCAACTGTGTTTTTCCGTGGCAGTGTTGTTGATATTATTGCAGCAAGTTTTTTAGGTTTGATCGTAGGAATCATTAGTTTTGCTTGCAAGAATCGTGAGGCTACAGATAGGTTTCATGAGTTTCTGGCTGCTTTCATTACAGCCGTATGCGCGTCTATTTTGTTTATCTATGGACAAAATTTCTCTATTCAGTTAGTTACTTTAGCCAGCTTGATTGTCTTAATGCCAGGACTAAGTTTAACTATAGCCATGACCGAGCTTGCCACACACAACCTAGTCGCTGGCACGGCTAGACTAATGGGAGCGATAGTTAGCTTTATGAAAATGGCATTCGGGGTTTTACTCGGCTATTCACTAGTGCAGCATTTCAATACTACTGTTAGGTATATTGATTTAAATAATCCAGTGGCTGAATATTGGAAATGGGTCGCTTTATTAATAGCTCCACTAGCATTTATGATTTTATTCCGTGGACGTTTTAGAGATTTACCATGGATATTACTTGCTGGTAGCTTAGCTTATCTTTGTTCTTACTACGTATCTATTCGCTTCGGTGCTAGTGCAGCGGCTTTTGCAGCAGCATTAGTAGTCGGTGCTTCTAGTAATATTTATGCGCGCATCTTCAAGCATCCAGCAGCTACTATAGAATTACCTGGACTAATTTTGCTAGTACCAGGAAGTATAGGCTTTCGTGGGCTTTCGTTCCTAATTCAAAAAGAAACTCTAATCGGCATTAATACTGCTTTTGAGATGTTCCTTATCACTACAGCAATAGTTGGTGGCTTACTACTATCTAATATCATCGTTGCACCAAGGAGAAGCTTATGAAAGCGATGCTCTATCATGGACC
>CAYUFH010000051.1:0-10492 GCA_964444015.1 uncultured Gammaproteobacteria bacterium
ACCGCAAGGTCGCTTAAAAAAAGATGAACCGACTAAGGTGTAATGGCACCCTCGAGAAGAATTGAACTTCCGACCTAGACGTTAGGAGTGTCTTGCTCTATCCAACTGAGCTACGAGGGCTTGGTTGACTATTGTATCGTGAAGCTAAATAGCGTATTATTTAATAGGGGTTTCCCTTTTAGTTACTAGAAAATGAATATTACTGGCAAATTTACAATCAAGTTATTTTTTTTATTAGCGATATTGCTTTTTACAGAGATACAGGTAGATGCTGCTAGTAGGTATTGGGCTGGTACTACTAGAACCTTTTCTACTACAGCTAATTGGTGTACTAATGCTCCGACTGCTTGTGGTAACTGTAATGGTTACCCTGCTCCAGCGGCGCCTACTACTAATGATGATATTTATCTTGCAGCGAATTGTGACAATGATCTCCTTATAGATTCAACTATAACTTTAGGAATCGTTACCTTGCCTGCTGGTTACACTGGTATAGTTACTCAGAACGGAGCTATTACTACCTCTTATATAACTATGGCTAGTGGTACTTGGGTGCAAAATGCTGCAATAACCACTACTTCTACTAACTATGATTTTTCATTTAGTGGCGGTACTTTTACTGGTGGCTCAGCTAACATCACTATCGCCAAAGGACTTAATTTAACTGGTGGTACCTTTACTTCTACAAGCGGTACTCTGAGTGCTACTGGTGCTAGTACTTTCGGTGCTAGTAATACCTTTAATCATAATAGCGGCACTGTTACATTGAAAGATGATGTGGATATAAATAAAGCTTCGATTTTCAACAATGTTATAGTAGATTCTTCTCCTGGTTGGATGTATTTTCATACGGGATCCGTTGACCAAGTATTTCTTGGATCGCTTACTGTAATTGGTTCTAATAACATTTATTTCGATGAATGCGCTAGTACACGGCTTTATGTCAAAGGGGATTTAATTCTTAGTGGTTTCTCAAGCACAGGGTTTGATTGTCCTGTAACTTTTAATGGATCTACAGCAACTCAGCTATATAAAGATGTAACAGGAACTACTAAAGTCACTAAATCTTTAATTATTAATAAGAGTAGTGGCATAGTAAATCTTGGTCATGCTTGGACTGTTGATAGTGATGGTATGACAGTTACGGCTGGTGCCTTAGATTTTAATGGTAATAATATTAGTAGTGGTGGCGCTTATATTACAGTGCAAGCTGGCGGTATATTGCAGCTTCAAGGAGCCGAGACAGTAAGCGGCACTATAGTTTTTAATGACAATAGTAAAGTTAAATATGATGGTACGGCTTCTACTTATACAATAGCCAATTGGGCAGAGTTTACTGATGCTGATACTGTTGAAATCGATCTTGAGATTGCAGGTGGTTCGACCTCCGTGTTTACTTTACCGGCGGCATTTAATGATGTTAACGATTTAACTATTACGTCAGGTATTTTTTCTCTGGGTGGTTATAACCTAACTATGGACGGTACTTTTAGTAACAGTGCTACTTTCAGGCAGCGAGGTGCAGAGACTATCTCAGGGCTCACTCAGGATACCAACTCAGGCACTTGGGAGTATGTAGGTGATGGTGATAGTGCAGGAGATTCTTATAACGTTGCTAATTATGGCACTAGTGCGGATTACTATAATCTCAAGATTAACTCAACCGATTCAGCAGATAGCTACTCTGCTTCTGCTATTGCATTAGCTGTTAATGGCACTTTTACTTTAGCAGGAGGTACTTTTACTGCACCAAGTGCTGGTAATAGTTTTTATGTGACTGGTAACTTTACTAAATCTGGTGGTACTTTTACTCACAATAGTGCTACAACGACTTTAGATGGTACTAGCCAGACTATTACTGGCAGTATTGGTTTTTATAATTTAACTAAAACAGTTAGTGCTACTGATACCTTAACTTTTTCAGCAAGCTCAACTACAACTGTTACTGGTACTTTAACTTTAGATGGCGGGGCTTCTTGTAGTACTCTGCTTCTATTAAGACCAGCATCTGGAACGGCAGAAATAGATGTTAGTGGCGGCACCCCTGCTGTCACCGATGTTGATATAGAGAATGTAACATCTACAGCTACTGCTGCTGTTACTGGTAATTATATTAGTGCAGGAACCACTACGAATTGGGATTTCACTGGGGGAACTGATTGTAATGCTGGTCCGCCTCCTGGTGGCAGACGTGTAATATTAGGCTCTAGTCCTAAATCTTGTCCGCTATGTTTCTCTCAGGCACTAAAATCAAACAATAAGAATTCAGCTTCAGTGCTTTGACCAATAATATTTATTGCTGTTTGCTCTTTAACTAGGGCACCATCACCACTACTTAGCAGATGATTTTCTAATTTAATAGAGCCATTAATTAATTGCAGCCAAACTAATCGATTAGTTGTAGTTTGATAATTCAATTCATTATTCTGATTAAGTATAGAGCTGTATATTTTAAGATCCTGGTTGATTTTGAGTGAGTCATTGTCACCATTGCTTGAGACTATTAATTTTAGTTGATTTGTTTTCGATAGTTTATCGAAGCTTTTTTGCTCGTAGCTAGGGTTTAAGTTTTTGGTGTGAGGATGAAACCAGATCTGCAATAGACGTACTGCATCATTAGTCGAAGAATTATGTTCGCTATGTACTATTCCAGTGCCAGCACTCATACGCTGCACATCACCAGCCTTAATTATGAAATGATTGCCCATGCTATCTCTGTGTTCTAGAGAACCATTGATGACATAAGTAATAATCTCCATGTCGCGATGAGGATGGGAATCGAAACCTGTAGCGGGCGCAATAATATCGTCATTAATAACTCTGAGCGAGCCGTAGCCGCGATTACTAGGATCGTAATAATCACCAAAAGAAAAGCTGTGATAGCTTTCTAGCCAGGAAGTTTGGCTGAGTCCTCGTTCTTTATTAGGGTGGATTTTGAGCACTTATTACTAATTATCCTAGCAAATACCTGTTCTTAACCTGCCTTTAACCATGCTTAGATATAACGATACTGAGGTTAATTATTATGACATCCCCCGTCGCCCTTACAGAAGCTCAAATACGTAAACAGAACGAAATTAGTTTTTTTGCTTTGAAGCTCGAGCAGAAGCTTAGTGGCAAAGCAACCTTTAGTGCAGAAGAAATTCTTGCTCTAGAGTTGATAGCAGGTGCTCCTGTCACTCAAGAAAATGCAAGTGCTTCAGCCCAGACTTTAATGTCTAGATTGGCAGATTTTCGCAATACAATTACTCAGTACTATGATGCGACCGGTAATAAAATTAAAAATTACGACCTCAATGATAGTCATAGAACTTCTGATGATGTTCAGGCTTTGCAGGCTATTCTTGGCTCAAGGACTGGTGCTGGTGCCTATGATAAAACTATTGATACATTGCAAGTGCAGATTCTTGAGAAGGGTAATCAATTACGTGCAATACCCGCTAATACTACTGATCCTGCGCAAATTAAACTAAGAACTAAATTACAAAAAGATATATCTAAAGCGATTACTAAAATTAATGGCTACGAAGTTAAAAACGGAACCCAAGGACGTACTAAGGAAAAGTACACAGCGCAGCTAGCTAGCATTAATGCTTCATTAACTAAAATCCCAGCAGACACGACTAATAGAAGACAATTAATAGCTAGAGCTAATCTCCTTGCTAAAAAAGATCATTATGAAGCCCTAGTTGCAGAGCTTAATGTAGCAGCAGGAGCAGAAGCTGCTATTACGGCGCAAAGAACTCGTTTGGTGAGTGGTGGGGCTACTAGTGAGGATATGGCAGTTTTCAACACCCTATTAAACAAAGGTGTTAACCAGACGACCTTAAATGCTTATGAACAGTCAGTTGTAAATCCAAGATCTTTTGATTTAGGCTTTGCGGGTTTTCCGCTATTTCAGGACATTAAAGGTTCGTATGGAAGGCTTGCCAATACAAATACAAGAGCAGAAGTGATTAATGCTTACACAAATATTCTTTACAACGGTGTTGATGGTCTTGAGGGACTAGAACTTAGTTCGGACCATGATATGACACGAGGTGCGTTTGTGGACATAGCAACTAATCCAGCAGTAAATGATTTGCGTAATATGCAGGTTAGTACCATGGTAGCAATAACTAAGTTTTATGATGACGCGACTAGGATGGTTAATAAACCTGTTGCTTATGAAGCTTTGGGCTCAAATGGTAATAATGGTATTGGTATTGTTTTTGGGGATCCAAAAGTTACTGACGCTAAAATCATGCAGTATATTAACTATGCTTATGCTAATCCGCGCCTCAGTCAAGCACAGTATAACGCTTACGCTCAAACAGTTAACAATCAATCTGCAACAATCTAATTATGAATAGATAGTCTCGTCCTCTTCTCGCCATGCAGGATCTACTATGCATATAAACTTAAGTACAATGTTGCCTACATTAGTTATATATTGTTTTGCGTTAGGTGGGATATAGACGGTATCCCCGGGCTCTAGTATTGCGGTTTCGCCATCGATGGACATTTCACCACGACCCTCGAGTATGAAATATATTTCTGAAGTCGTTAGCGAATGGGGGTAAGAAGTTTTGCCGGGATCTAATTCTGCATGGGCGAAACTATAACGCAAGTTCAGGTCAGCTTTATCTGGATGTAAAATCTCACGCAATCTAGTATTGTCACCAGCGGTGAATTCGGGGCAGTCAAGAAGTTTTTTAATAAACACAATTACAAGTTTAGCGTTTTAGATAGTCGAGATTTTGAGCATAGTTGCAAGAGCAGAAACGATTATCAATCGTTTCTGCTCACTCGTGACCTAGAATCATAGATTCTGTGCGGCAAGCTTGGAATCTGTGTCACGTAGCACCAGAAACAAAAACACCCCCGCGGGGGTGTTTTTGTTTCTAATGGCACGCCCGACAAGATTCGAACTTGTGACCCTCTGCTTAGAAGGCAGATGCTCTATCCAGCTGAGCTACGGGCGCATAAAAGCCATACAGAATATAGCACGACCAGGAATTATTAAAAAAATATAAGCAACAGCTCTTTATATTTTTGTTATAATTGATCTAATACCAATCTAGATACAGAAATCGCCGTTATGAGGGCTATTTTTCTATCTATGACCCACGCCTCAAAGGTCTCTCCTGCCGCCTTTGTGATTCTGTGAGTGATGCCATACAATGCCTACTCACTTATATGCTGCGCTAAATTAATGGTCGTAATTTAGTGCAGCTGTTTTTAGATCATATTATCTTGTGTTGATGGATTGCTTCGCTTCGCTCGCAATGACGAGGCAAGTGCTTGCAATGACAAGCTTTTGTTATGACAGAGCCTGCGCTTTTCTTGCAATGACTAGCAATAAAATGGGAATAATAGCTTTATGTCCCCAATTTTACTTTGGTTGCAGATGCATCCCATAGTCAGCTTTAGCGCAGTGCTATTGATAACAATAGTTCTAATTTTTATTTACGATATCACCCAAACTAAACATGCAATTCGTCGTAATTATCCGGTCATTGGTATCGCTCGTTATTTTCTAGAACTAATAGGTCCAGAGTTACGCCAGTATCTTTTTCATGATGAACGTTCTGATCGTCCTATCCCTCGTTATATTCGCTCGTGGATATACGCAAGCGCCAAGAGTCAACTAGCAACGGTTGCTTTCGGTACTAAGAAAGATTTAGATAAACCTGGTACTACTCTTATTCGCCATAGCGCTTTTCCAATTAATTACCAAGAATCTGATTGTGATGTTGAACATCGCATAATCATTGGCTCTCAGCGTAGACATCCTTATAGCTCATCACTATTTAATGTTTCAGCCATGTCGTTTGGTGCACTAGGTAAAAATGCAATTCTGGCTCTTTCTCATGGTGCTCAAGCAGGTGGCTTCGCGCTGAATACTGGTGAAGGGGGAGTATCGCCTTATCACTATGAAGGTGGTGCTGATCTGATCGCACAAATGGGCACAGCGAAATTCGGTTTTAGAGATGAGAATGGTGATTTCTCTGAAGAACGTTTCCTCGAGATCGCACGCAACCCACAAGTAAAAATGATAGAGATCAAACTCTCTCAGGGAGCTAAACCTGGTAAAGGTGGAGTCTTACCTAAAGAAAAAATTACTCCAGAGATCGCAGAGATTCGTGGTGTCGGCATGGATAAAAGTGTCTACTCGCCGCCGCGTCACAAAGAATGGGACGATGAATTGGGGATGCTTAAGTTTATTGCGCGCTTGCAGGATTTAGGTGGCAAACCTATAGGGCTTAAGTTCTGTCTTGGACGCGAAGAGTTCGTACATAACTTAGTTAAAGAAATGAAAGCCACTGGCATGAAGCCAGACTATATTGCTATCGATGGTGCTGAAGGTGCTACAGGCGCAGCTCCGCTGGCGCATACCGACTATGTTGGTTATCCGCTTAAAGATGCTTTGATGTTTCTTGATAATCAATTGCGTATCGCTGGGCTGCGTGATGAAGTTAAAATCTGCGCTTCAGCCAAAGTCTTTACTGGTGCGGATCTGGCGATAATGCTCGCACTCGGTGCAGATTTCTGTGCTAGCGCTCGTGGTTTTATGCTGAGTATTGGTTGCATCCATGCACTCAAATGCAATACTAATCACTGTCCAGCAGGCGTAGCCACTCACGATCCTTGGTTGCAGCGCGGACTAGTAGTAGAAGAGAAAATCCCTCGCGTCGCTCGCTATCACTCCGCTGTGATACATGAAGCTAATAGTTTGATGTTCGCTTGTGGTTACAATCATCCTTCGCAGTTTAAGCGTAGCGATGTGGTCAAGATGGTGGATTACCATAAAGTTATTGGGATGGATCAAATTGTGCCACAACCTCCGAAACAGGCATGTAAGTAGTTCGTCATTGCGAGCGTAGCGAAGCAATCCACTACTAGTGATGGATTGCTTCGTCGTGCTAGCGCACTCCTCGCAATGACGTTTGCTATAATGTGATTACCAATGACCACCGCAAACATAGTAACCATCACCCAGAAGGCTCAAGCCCAAATTGCCAAGCTACTTATCGCTGAGGCTAAAGATCCTGCGACTTATGGTTTACGTCTTGCAATCAAGGGTGGCGGTTGCTCTGGGCTTAGCTATGATCTTCGTTTTGATAATCTAGAAGAGAAAGACTTCGTGCAAGAAGCTGGCAACTTCAAAGCTTTTATCGATCCCAAGAGCTCTATTTACCTTAAGGGTATGACCGTAGACTTTGATGATAGCTTGATGGGTAAAGGTTTTGTCTTTAAAAATCCCAATGCTACTAACTCATGTGGTTGTGGTGAGAGTTTTTCGGTGTTTTAAATTATGCATCGCAAGGATTGTTATTAGCGTTTTAACGGTACTAATGTCCTAAGAGCGAAGATTTGCCTAGCATCTAGTAACGGGGCTCTGTTTACCCCAAGAGTATTAAGATTGCCGTTAAGCTGAGTAGTTAATTTTTCATTGATTTCTAAGATCTTGGCTGCAAGGCTTCTTTGGTATCCAGGGAGATCATCAGCCTGACTTGAATTTGGTTTGGCAGCGACATCTACGTTATGGCTTGATTGCTTTAGAGTTTCTATGTCTGCCTGAATAATTTCATTTAATCGTTTAGCAATCCCTGCTTTAACTCTTCTGTCTGCCAAGTCTCGCATTTCTTTAGATCCAGGATTATTGGGCTGAGCTAATTGATCTGCAGTCTCTGGAGGGGCATAGGAAATATTTTTGCAAACTTCTCGGTAGTGATCTTGAATCCCTGGCTCAATATCTATTAGTGCACTAATTTGACTGCAATATCCATTTAATCTATCTTGCACCTGATTTGTAATTCTAAGCAGTTCAGCACTAGTGATTGGTGTTGGAGTTTTTCGACGTGCGGGTCTTCTGGCTCTATGCGCCGCTGCTAATTCTTGGGCGATCCGAAGAGTGTCCTTCATATGTATTATCTTAACCTAAGACTAAGCTAAAATCAATCCTATGTCTTATTATCGCATTAAGCTTGAGGGATCTGATGCTAAGGGCTTTTTGCAGCGCCAATGCAGCCAAGATCTAAGCTCTGGACAGCCTTGTTATGGGGCTTTTTTGACGCCTAAAGCTGAGATTATTGCACTTAGTTATATTATTCCCAGTCGTGCCCACTTTGAAGTTCACGATGATAGTCAAGTAGTAGCATCGTCATTACGAGCCGAAGGCGAAGCAATCCATTTAATTGTGGCAAGTGAGCACAGCACTACTCTTAAAGAACATCTAGAGAAATTTATTATCCTCGATGATGTGATTATTACCATAGAAAAAGACCATGAGCTGCCGGCTGATTTTCATATCGATGAATTCACGCCCAAGCAACAGTTAATGAAAATTGCTGACATGAATAAATACGTCAGCTTCACTAAAGGCTGCTATCCAGGTCAAGAAGTGGTCGCTAAGTGGGCGAATGCAGGTAAGCGCAAACGTAGTGAGCGAGCGCAGCGCTATCTTGATGAGGCTTTAACACTGCACGCTAATGCAGATACTGTCATTGCGAGCGAAGCGACTCGTCATTGCGAGGAGCCGCAGGCGACGAAGCAATCCATATATGGATCGCCACGCCCCTCCGGGGCTCGCGATGACGATAGTGTTATAGAACTACTACGCAAATCCCTTCAAGAAGACCCGCAGAACGAAGAAGCTATGGAGGCTCTTGGGGTGATGCTAGCGCGCGTGCAGCGTTATGATGAGGCGATAAAAGTTTTGCAGCAATTAGAATTAGTTAACCCACAATCGATAATGGCTAAAGCTAATCTCTCTATCCTTTATATGAAACTAGGCGACAAAGAACGTGCCGAGCAGTATAAGGCTGAAGGGACGGTTTTGCAGTTCGAGCAGGCATTAAAGAGCTAAAACCTTATCAAAGACAGTCGTCCAAGGTAGCATCTCAATATCACCTAGTTTGTAAGGACGAGGACAGCGGCAGGCACAGATTAGTTTGGCATCAGGACAAATCTCTCTAAATGATTTAAATCCTGAGAGTTCCTGCAGGCTTGGAGCAGTAGAGGATTTGATTTCAATAGCGTAAATAGTTTTGGATGGAGTTTTAACTATTAAATCGATTTCTGCATCATTTTCGGTGCGATAAAAACTAAATTCATACTCAGGGTTAATATAGCGAGCTAAATGGATCATTTCTTTGATAAAAAAATGTTCAAAAACATCGCCAAAGCGTTTAGTGCCCACATCGAGTTCTACACTTATCTCTTTATTGAGAGCTCTTTGCACCCCTGTGTCAAAGAAATAAAATTTAGGACGTTTCACTAAGCTGCGCCTACTCGAAGCAGCGAAAGGTCTGAGCATAAAACCCATAAGAGTGTCTTCTAAGATTTGATAGTAGCTTTGGATAGTATTACTGCTTACACCCAAGTCCTGAGAGAGATTGGTAAAATTAAGCAAATGACCATTTTCTTCAGCAGCTAAGCGCAAGAAACCAGTAAAGGCTCCTAAGTTACGCACTAAGGCTTCTTCTTGAATTTCTTCTTTGATGTAAATATTTGTATATGCTTGCAAAGTTTTAATAGCATCATCTTTACTGTCGGCTAGATAGACGGCAGGTAAGGTGCCATAACAAAGTGCTTTGTGTTCAGAAAACATTTCTTCACCTAGTGCATTAGCAATTTCTTTATAGGTCAAAGGCGTTAAGCTTAAATCATAGGCTCTACCTCCGAGCATGTTTGCTTTATTGCGTTTTAATTTACGTGCGCTGGATCCAGTAAGAATAAAGAACGGAGGATTTTTAGTTTCTTCTAGAATATAATGAACTTCATCAAGAAGTTTTGGTAGCTTCTGAACTTCATCAATAAACACGTGAGTGATATTAGGATTACGTGTCGTAACCTCATCTCTAAAGAGTTGAGGGTTTTGCGTTAGGCGCAACAACTCTTCTTGAATTAATAAATTGTATTTGAGTAATTTAAATTCTGAGAAGCAATTTCTGATCAGGGCACTTTTACCAACCTGCCTTGGTCCCAATAGAAAGAAACTCTGCTTAGTTGGCAGAGAAAGCAATCTGGGCAGGAAATTAGAAGTCATAATTAGATTATACCACGGAAATTAGAAGTAGTACTTAAATATTCCGTGGTATTTATGATTTACCTAGGGCTTTAATATAAGCTTGTAAAACGCGGTGATTAAGACTAAATTCACTGAATTCGTATAAATAGGCACTATATTAGCTGATTTCATACTAATTCGGTCAATGGCAGAACAACTATCCGACAGCTAGTTTTGATCTGATTAATAAGGATAATTATTTGGGGTTTACTACAAAGGATGGTTCTAAGCCTAGAAGCAAAGGTATAGGACATCTGAAGCACAAGTAATACAGATCCCCGCATCTTAAAAGTTCTATAACAGTTCCCCCGCCCCAGTTTTAGCCCCTTATGCTAATCTTCAATATGGCGCATTAGATAAGCCTAAATGCCGCTATACATATAATTATGTCAGCTAAGAAAAACGTTATAGTCAGGATCGCCGGCGCAGCTGGTGACG
>CAYUFH010000052.1:0-5735 GCA_964444015.1 uncultured Gammaproteobacteria bacterium
GTCAATGGAAACGCAATGTTATCGTAGACAGTTTTATGTGGGTAGAGAGCATAGTTCTGGAATACCATACTCAAGTGCCGTTCTTTTGGCGCTAGAGTGTCTATGCGCTGATCACGAAAAAATATTTCCCCAGAGTCTATTGTTTCTAAGCCAGCGATAGAACGGATGAGAGTGCTTTTGCCGCAGCCACTAGGACCGACTAGAACCAAGAACTCTCCTTCAGAAATTTCCAAAGAAAAATCTTCCAGCACTGCTTGCTTAGAATAGTTTTTAGAGATCTTGCGTAGTATCAGTGCTGCCACTGATCACATTATTGCGCAACTGGAAGTTTTTGTTGATGAATTTTTACGGCTTGAGACCAAGTGCTACGTAAGTCTCTGAGGAATTCGATAATCGCTTCAACTTCAGCCTCATCTTTACTGATGGTTGCTTTGTTGATTTTATTGTAGAGAAAACTATAAACACCAAATAGATTACGAGTAACTTCGTCTTGTACTTTGAAGTCTAGACTCTCTTGCAAATGGTTAATCACACGAGTGCTCATGTGCATATATTTATTAAAATTAGTCCAATCAGCAATTGAGTTTTGCTGACTCTGAATCTCTCGCTTAGCCATTTGCAGCCATTGAATAGCACCGTCATAAAGCAGAATAATTAGCTGCTCGGGGCTGGCGCTAGTTATCATGTCACGCATAAACTTATTGTTGCGTGCTAGTGGTAGACTAGGAGATTTATCTTGATCAGGGTTATTCATATGCTTTTGTCCCCTCTCTTTCACCCGATGCTATAGCTAACTCTCGGCATTATTAGTCTTAGCTTAAGTCGATTCTCTCGAAGATCCTCCAAATAGTCTAGTGGAGCACCCCCTGGCTTTAGCGGAATAATACTTATATGGCAGAAGCTAAAAAAGACGAACAGCCGATAATAGTCAAAAAAATTATCAAAAAAGTAGCCGGACATGGACACCATGGTGGTGCTTGGAAAGTTGCCTATGCCGATTTCGTAACAGCGATGATGGCGCTATTCATGCTTTTGTGGATTGTTAATATGGACCCTAGTGCCAAAAGTGTAATTGCTGACTTCTTCAAGGAGCCAGTACAAACTGGTCCAATGAAGGGTACCAACGCTATTCTAGGTGGTAACACTAGACCTGGTGAACCTGGTCCTATGGATGGTGGTGCTAGTTTCTTTAAGTTTCGTCAACTCAAAATTACTCAGCAAAATCAAGATGAAGTAGCTAAGAAAATGCAAGAAGATCTTAAGCGTTTACTTGAGCAATCTAAATACCAAGGCTTGCTTAAATCAGTTGAGATCAAAGCCACTGATAGAGGGATTTTGGTTGAGTTGCATGAAGAGAAAGGTAAGCCGCTCTTCAAATCAGGATCTACTACTTTTACTGAAGAAGCTAAAACATTAATAGACGCGATAGCAGCTATAGTGCAAGGCAGTAATAATAAAATGGTAGTCTCAGGATTCACTGATGCTGCTCGCTATGGAACTGGTAACTATGATAACTGGAACCTTAGTGCTGATCGCGCACAAACTTTAAGAAGACAAATGATGGCTCGTGGTGTTGATAGAGCACGTTTGGCTCGCGTAGAAGGTTACGGCGATACTCAGCTTAAAGCACCTGAAACACCTTATTCATCAGTTAACCGTAGATTAACTATATTACTGTTGAATGATGGTGGTTTGCAGAATCTTTTGCCTCGTGAGTTAACAGCTCAAGATCAGGCTCTGATTGAAGAAGAGCAGCAAGTAGCTAAACAAAAATACTATGGTCGCTTGCAAGGAGTCCAAGGTGAAGAAGCTGCTGAAGAATCTACTGAGCCAGCGGCGTAATAACCTAGATTACAAGAATTCTACTAAGCAAGAGTTTAGTACTTCTTGACCTGCTGAGTTTATTGCTTTAAAAGCAAACTCTTTACCCGTGTTTGATACTTTGCCGCTGTAAGTCAAAACATCGCAAGGTTTTACTGGAGCAGAGAAGCGAGCGCGATACTTGCGTATAGATTCTGCACTACGTCCTTGCATCGCAAGGTTAGCACCCATAGCCATAGTTGCCATGCCATGTAGTATATAACCGCCTAAGCCGACTGATTTGCCCAGAGCATCATCGAGGTGAATAGCATTAAAATCACCACTTGCACCAGCATATTTTTGTGGTAAATATTTATCAACAAAGATTAGAAGTTGAGTAGTTCCATCAGGATTAGTTTTGTAGATAGGTTTAGAATCAGCTGTTGCAGAAATATCTTGTCCTAAAATTTTGCGCGCTTTAGCTAGACGTTTAGACTCTTCGCTAGGTAATAGGCTCGCAACTTGCATAGCTAGTTTCTCTTGCATGGTGAAATCTTGATCGTTACCACCACGAACTATAAAAGTCCAGGTGCTTTCGCAAACCAATTCACCACCTTGGTTCTTAGAACTGACCTGTGAGACCACGAAATCATGAGGGCCTTTAGAGAAAATCTTTTCGATGCGTCCACTACTAGTAATGGTGTCGCCAATAGCGGCTGCTTTGTGATAAGTGAAAACCTGCTCACCATGTACTAGTTTGCGTAAATTGAGATTGAGCTCAGGATCATAGAGTATGGCAGCGAGGAATTCAGCACTATAAACCACAGGGAAAGTTGGCGGTGCGTATTTAGTGTATTTATCTACGTCACCCTTGATAGCCTTGGTGAACTCACGGACTTTCTCTAAGCCAATCTGATAATGCTGCTCTGGGTAGCTCTTGCCGATAAACTTGGGATCTATAGTCATAGCTATATTCTATTGGCTTAATCATTAATTGTCATCGTTTAAGTGGATTGCCGCGTCCCTTCGGGGCTCAAGATGACAGACCGCTCCGTCATTGTGAGCCGAAGGCGAAGCAATCCATAAGTACTGGTAATGCTCTGAGGGCGCAGACAACTACGGTGAGGTAACTGATGGCTTGGCTAAGGTTGATCCCAGCGATTAAATAATCAGGGATTAATATTAATAGTGCAAAACTAAGTAGCTTCAAAGTCCCATAAGCGCCGCGCATAAAGCGACTGGAGCGCAGAAAGCTCATACCAAGTGGTTTTGCCTCGTTGCGGGTAAGGTAATCTACGGTAACACCACGAACTAAGAAAAACCAAAATACCCAAATATGCAAAACCCCAAGATAAGCGAAGAAATACCAGTAAGCTAGTTCTACTACTCTATCTAGAGCTATATCTATTTTGGCGCCAAAGACTGTAGCTTGATTGAGTTTGCGCGCTACTATGCCATCAAGCCCATCTAAAGCGATGATCAATATGGTTAAAGCTACAAATAATGCCGCATTATGGTTCTCTAAATATAACCAAAAACTACAAGGCACCATTAGTCCGCGCCCGAAAGAAATAAGATTAGGGATATTAAATAAATCGCGCATTAATTTTGTTGAGTAAGATCAGGTCTAAGTTTGGCTGCATCACGCAAGTAGGTATGTCTAAGTTCTGATTTTTTGCGCTGAGAGTAGCATTGAATCAGTACGCGGATACAGCGAGGTAACATAGCTTCAATCTTCGGTTCTTGAGAGCTAAAGAAAGCCACATCATTCCAACCAAAGGTAGTGCGTATAGAAGCTGAAGGGTTCAGTGAGCGTAAATCTTCAGTAATAGTGATGAAGACGGTAATAATATCTTCAGGGCTAAGATCATTATCTCTGATAATGGTACTCATTAGCTCGGAGCAGGCAGCGCGGATTTCTTCAGCGTTGTCGCTGTTGACTGTTATGGCACCTCTTATTGCTCGTTCTTGCATCTTCCTTATTATAGCTATAATCGTGAGATGGTCTTTTGTCCATCTGCGTTGTTGTCTTGCGCCCTCGCGATCCTCATGTATGTCTCATATACACTCCGGTCGCTCGGGCTGGGACGCCTAGCATCTGGAGCAAAATACCGATCTCACTTAAAATTAAATCTGGTGAATTTATGAATAGGATCGGAATTCTATTACTACAAATGGGCGGTCCCGCTAACTTGGCGGAAGTTGAACCTTTTTTGTATAACTTATTTAGCGATCCTTATATTATTCAATTACCGGCTTTATTAAAACCCTTCCAGAAGCAATTTGCTAGTTTCGTTTCCAAGCGTAGAACTCCTAAAGTACAAAAATTATATGCTGAGATTGGAGGTGGCTCTCCGATACGTTTTGAAACAGAGTCACAAGCTATTGCATTAGCCAAGTATCTTAATAAGCGTAATGATGGTGTTGACTATAGAACCTATATCGCTATGCGTTATTCTAATCCTCGCCTTAGTGAGACTTTAGTGCAAATGCAACAGGATAATATAAATCAATTATTTGTTATCCCTTTATATCCGCAATATTCAATAGCTACCTCTGGTTCTAGTATTATCGAGTGTAGAGAATTGTTCGCAGCTAGTGGTTTGGATAAATCGGTCAAAATTCAATACTTGGAAGCTTGGTACGAGCAAACTCAATATATTGATTTGATTGTAAATCGTATTATGACTGAACTTAAGGCTTTGGAGCTTGAGAGCGTGCCAGTTTTTGAGCAACCAAGCTCGAGGGTGCATATTTTATTTTCAGCCCATGGTTTACCTATTAGTTATGTGCAGGCCGGTGATCCTTATGAAGAGCAGGTCAAAGCTACTGTAGCTAAGGTTATGGGTAGGTTACCACTTTATCGTCATAGCATCTCTTATCAAAGTCGAGTGGGTCCAGTGAAATGGTTGCAACCTGCTACAGAGAAGGAGATTCGAAGACTAGCGCGCGAGCAAGGGGTGCGCAATTTAATTGTGGTGCCAATTAGTTTTGTGGGTGATCATATAGAGACTCTCAGTGAGATTAATATTGAATATAAGGAATACGCAGAGGAGCAAGGTGTAGAACGTTTTAGAGTGACGCGCTTGCCGAAGGCTAATCCTTTATTAATAGAGGCGCTAGCAGCAAAGGTCTGCATTTAGTGTAGAGCCAATCATTATATACCTGTCATTGCGAGGAGTGCGTAAGCACGACGAAGCAATCCATAGCTGATACACTGAGTTAATGGATTGCTTCGCTACGCTCGCAATGACGGCATTATGTTTCCTTGCCAGTGCTGCTGGTACGGTGACAGGTTTTGGTACTTCTACTATCATTATGCCTTTTATTATGATTTTTTTTCCTGTGCAGGAAGCTTTGTTTTTTGTTTCAATCTTGCATTGGGTTACAGGTTTTACTAGGTTGCTGATTTTTCGTGGGGGTTTTAATCTCAAACTAATACTAAGTTTTGGACTGGCAGGAATGCTTACTAGTTATTATGGAGCTTTAGCTGCTTTTCATATCGATACAATGCTTTTGACTAAAATAGTTGCTTGTTTTTTATTGGCTTATTCATTGTTTTTGATATTTTCACCGCAGTTCAAAATCAAATTCACACTGCTATCAAGCTTAAGTTCAGGTTTGGTTTCTGGCTTTCTTGCGGGTTTATTTGGTATTGGTGGCGCGATTAGAGCAGCTTTTCTTTCTGCTTTTGATTTTCCTAAGGCTGTTTATTTGGCTAACTCGGCTTTAATTTTGGTTCTTATAGATTCAACTAGAGTTATAACTTATTTCCAGCAAGGTGCGCGTATAGATAGCATCGCTAGTCCTCAATTGCTTCTTTTGTATATTTTAGTCTCAATACTGGGTGTTAAGTTTGGGGAGTGGCTTGTGGGGCGTATTCCACAGCAGCAGTTTAGGTATTGGGTGGCGGGATTGCTATGTATACTAGGTTT
>CAYUFH010000052.1:5835-10406 GCA_964444015.1 uncultured Gammaproteobacteria bacterium
CCGTAAATAAACTTCTCATCAGTTGAGAAGATCTCACAACAATCATTTAACTCAGCTAGATCTTTGAATTGTTCGCGTTTGGCTATAAAATAGACAGGATTATTGGCGTCGTTACGTGAGATAAATCGTTTTTTGCTAATTTGTTCAATATGACGTGAACGTTTAGAATAGAAAACTAAACTAGGCGGTAAATAATCCACAGCAATTAGTTCAGAGTACTCAGGCACTGTGCTAGCAAACAAAGCTATATTGCTTTGGCGTTTAATTGCGTAAGGCTCTAAGATTAGCGGCACAGCAGCAAATAATAATAAATAAATCACAGTAAATATTTTTGGTAGTGATGCTCTTAAAGCTTGATGGCTATTGATCCAGATGGCAGTTATTAAGGCGAGTGGCAAATAAATAGGTAATATGTAGTTGATAAGTTTGACTCCAACAATAGAGAAAAACACTAATACTGTAATTGCCCAAACTAAGCACAAGCTAATTAAAGGGTTCTCAATGATTATAGGTTGACGGCGAAATAAGGGACTAAAGATATCCCAGCCTATGCGCGGCAAAAACAGAGTCCATGGTAAAAAGCCTATAGCAACTACTGGCAGATAGAACCAAAATGGACTAGCCTTATGTACTTGCAAAGTGCCATTGAAACGAGCCAGATGCTCCTCGCCAAAAAACACCCTAGTGAAATCACCAGCACTTTCTATATCTACTAGCAGGTACCAAGGTAAGCTGATGGCAAGAATAATAGCTAAGCTAAGTAATATTTGTTTTCTATACTCTTGAATAAAATTAAATAAATTTTGTTTAAGCAAAAGGAAGATGATTATGATTAGTCCTGGTAGTAGCACTGCTATCGGACCCTTGGTAAGCGTTCCTAAGCCTGCACAAACCGCTGCATAGTATAGATAGTGCTTGTGCTGAGGACTAAGGCAAGATAAATAGAAAAATAATATAACCCCACTAAAAAACAAATTAAGCAGCATATCGATAATAGATAGGCGTGACATTATGAAAAACTGCACGCTAGTGAGCAAAATCATAGGGGCTATTAGCTGAACATTAAAATTGCGTGCAACATGGTAGAGCAAAAAGAGTAGAGCTAGGGCTGCTACTACTGATGGTATACGAGCAGCGAACTCATTTACACCAAATAGCTTAAGTGAAATCATCTCCACCCAATAGAAGAGGATAGGTTTTTCGTAGCGAGCTTCAAAATTAAATTGTGGGACGATGAGCTTACCTAGATCGAGCATTTCTCGTGCAGCAGCAGGGTATCTGGGCTCATCTTTGTCGAGAAGATAGTAATCACCTAATCTAAAGGTCAGGAGTAATACAGATAGAATACACAGTATCCATGAGGCTTTTTGGCTCAAGAATTGTGCATAAGAACCGATATATCTCTTAGTTGCGCTAATCACCTTCTAGTGTATATTTTAAGTTATGGTCCTTAGTAGTTCAATAAGCAGTGAGATTAAGATTGAAGCCGGCTCTGTTTTCCTTAGCGATTACTCTAAGCCGACAAAAAACGAATTTCTTTTCTGTTATCGAGTCTCTATTACTAATCATAGCTCTAAGCCAGTACAATTGATGTCCAGACATTGGATTATTATTGACTCCAACTCTCATCGAGAAGAAGTTGTTGGTGATGGCGTTGTAGGTAAACAACCAAGACTCGCTCCTAATGAGAACCATAGTTACTTTAGTTTTTGTAATTTAAAGACTAATTTTGGTACTATGGAGGGTAAGTATTTCTTTGTTGATGATGAAGGCAATGAATTTAGCGTTGCTATACCTAGATTCTTTATGGCTAATAATCTAAACCAATTTGAAGCTAATAGCTTCAGGCGTGGTTCTATTGTTAAGCATAAGCATGAGGATCTGCGAGGCGTTATCGTCGACTATGATATGTATTTCCTTAATGACGAAAAGTTATATCTAGCAGATCCAAGGAAGCCAGCTAAAGACAAGCCTTGGTACTACGTACTAGTGGATAGCATGAAAACTATTGCCTATGTGGCACAAGAGCATTTGGAGCTCAGTGAAAACCAAGTAGAAATTAAACATCCTTTGGTAGAGTTTTTCTTCGATAATTACAAAGATGGTGCTTATATTCGCAATGAGCGTACTTGGCAGGATTTGAAAATAATTTAAGCGTATTGGTAAGCTAATTTACGGAATCTACGAGACATAGATCTCCACATGCCGACACTATATTCAAATTCAGCCTTAGCTTGAGATATTTTCTCTTGAACATCGCGAGGATCTAGTTTGGTTTTCTTGAATTCTTCGTGACGATTGCGTAGCTCACTAAGTTGTCTACCGGCGGTTTCTATACGTTTGCGCATACGTACTAAAGCACGTTTAGGTAATCTCAATTCAGGTAAAGTCCATTGTTTAGAGAATTTCTTGCTTAAACGTTTCTCTTTCATGGCAATACGTTTACGGATTATGATTTCTGGACGTACACGTAATAGGTGGCTAGTAAGACCTAGATGAGAAAGTCCGTTAATAAGCCATTTGGTTGGATCGAAGTGATAGAACCTAACACCATTACGGTAATCAGAAGGGAATTCATGGTGGAAATTATGGAAGCCTTCACCGAAAGTTAGAAAAGCGGTGAACCAATTATCACGAGCACTGTGAGTATCACTATAGGTTTGGCTGCCTGAAATATGTGAAAGTGAGTTGATAAGAAAAGTAGAGTGGTGATTGACCACACTGCGAACTACGCCAGCAATTAGTACGCCACCCATAAAATCGTTCCAGCCAAAACCAGCAATAAGACCTGGTAATAAAAATCCACCAGCGATGGCGATTAGAGTCCAGTATTTGTATTGAAAGGTAACTAGTGGATCTGCAAGCAAATCTTGATGATTTACGTCTTCTTTAAGTTGCTCGTCTTTTTTATACAATAACCAACCCATATGTGCCCAAATGAACCCACGATTAATACTGTATGGATCGCGCTCGTTATCATCAACATGGCGGTGATGAATACGGTGATCTATAGACCAGCAGATAGCAGAGCCTTGAAGTGCGCAAGCACCAAAAAACAAGAAGAAAGCTCTAACTATTGGGTGTGCTTGATAAGTTTGATGAGAGAAGAGTCTATGGTAGCCAGCAGTAATGCTTAGTTCGCAGAATACTGCGTAAATTAAGGCTAGGATAATAGTTTCTTTGTTGGCGTAGCCGTTGCTGATCCACCAATATAGCCCTATAACTGCAATAAAAGGGCTCAGAATAAGATATAACGCATTGGTCCAATTGAAGCTCATAAGCTCATTATACCGTGAATATGTATATTGAAAACTTACGCTACTATGAAATAAGTGAATAAGCCATTAAATGTTGCTTTTACCGGCGGAGCCACAGGTGGTCATATCTACCCTAATCTCGCTGTGGCAGCAGCTTTACGTCAATTAGAATCCTCAGCTCGTTTTTATTATTTCGGTCGTCCTGACAAGCTTGAAGCGGAATTATTAAATAACAGTCAAGTTAAAGATGAAACTGGTACTAGTTATTCTAACTATATTGAATTTGTTGCTGTTTATGGTCGTTCCTTACCTGCTGGTCACAATCCCCTGAAATATCTTTCTTGGTCTTTGGATTTTATGAAAGAAGTATCTAGAGTTAAATCTGAGCTTAAAGCAAGAAAAATCAATGTAGTTTTCGGGACTGGCGGCTATGTAGCTGGTCCAGTCTTCACTGCAGCACAGCAATTGGGTATTCCTTATATTATTCATAATCTTGATGCTCATCTAGGATTAGCTAATAAGGTGTTTTTGGATAAAGCTAAATATATAGGGCTCGCTTTTCCATTAGCTGGGCTTAATAATGAGCGAGTGCGCTTAATCGGGAATCCGGTTTCAGCTAAATTCTTCAAAGCTAAACCTAGTGATAGGCAGTCAAATATTGGCATGCGTGAAATACATCTCTTGATTACAGGAGGCAGTCAAGGCGCTGAAGCAGTCAATGATTTAATTGGCATGATGCTTTTGGACCTTAAGCAATTGACTGGAGATTCACTTAAGCTGCAGATTAAACATGTAACTGGCAAGGCTAATTACGAAAAATATATTCTTGATCATTTAGACGGGCAAGCGCATAAATATGAAGAATTATTTTTTCACTATGAAGTTATACCTTATGCGCATAATATGCCTGAACTGTGCAATTGGGCAGATATAGCGATTTGTAGATCTGGCGCTATGACCATTGCTGAGATGGCAGCAGCTCAAGTGGTGCCGATTTTCTTGCCTTTGCCTTGGGCAGCTAATGACCATCAAACAAAAAACGCAAATCACCTAGTCCAGGCCGGAGCTGCTTATAGCTTCAATCAAAAACAACTAGGGCTAGCTGCTACGGAAGCCGCTCTTGGAGAGGCTTTAATGACTTTAATTACTAAGCCCGCTGAGCTGGCGGCTAAGCGCGAGCGCTTGAAGGCGTTTGCTAATCCTGAGGCGGCGAAGCAGTTGGCGGAATTGATTATTGCATCGCGGTAGCAGTCTGTGTGCGCTTGCGCAAAGACACTGGCTCTTTATAAGGCATGCGTATCATTGCAAGTTCTA
>CAYUFH010000053.1:0-10357 GCA_964444015.1 uncultured Gammaproteobacteria bacterium
TTGCCACGACCGCTCGTCCACTCATACCGGAACTCTAGTGCTATTGCGTAAGTTCAGCCTATTATTTACCTATGAAAAATACCCCCTGACGGGGGTGTACTTAAATGGGGCAGATGATGGGACTTGAACCCACGAATACCGGAACCACAATCCGGCGCCTTAACCACTTGGCGACACCTGCCATAACTAGGACTTGCTCTTTTGTCATATCTCTGCGTTATCTGCTCGCTTGGCATGCTCATTTACGTTTTAGTAAACTCCGCTGCCTCGCTTCGCAGATGCCTTGAGCTATGTCAAAAGCCCTGCGTCCTATTAGGACAAGAGACGATTTTACCATACAGAGCTGCCTCGCAATGACGAGGGCTGCTCGGCATGACAGTCTAGAGGTTGGTATAACGTAAGCGACGTGCTTCCTTGAACAAGACCTCAAGATCATAAGGCTTAGGCAGATATATATCCGCACCAGCAGAGAGGAAATTGTTATAGCCTGGGATATCTGTAGCTACTAGGATTTTCAGTCCAAATTCTTCTTTGTATTTATTTAAGCTTGTGCAGAGGGTTTTGAAGCGCTCGATACCGAGTCTATTAGCTTCTAGGATAAGGATAATTGGCTTGAACTCCTCAACTTCAGCGATCAGTGATTCTAGACCATCAGAGACCCTAGCATCGAAGCCCTCAAGCGCGAACGTTTCAGCAACTAGGTGAGCAAAATCAGTATCATCCTCAAGTATCAATATTTTTTTGTTTTTGCTGGTGCGTAGTTTTTTGTTTTGGATGGCTTGCTCGATAATGTCTGAGCTAGAAACATAGCTTCTGTCTTGGCTACTGCAGGTGCCGATATTAGGGCGCAGTAAGCCTTCGCGGCGGCGGATGCGATGAGGTCCCGCAGCGACTATATAACCATTCTCGTAGTCTAGATCTTTATAGATTCTAGAAAGTATCTCTGGGAAATTATCTTCGATGTTCTTGAGTAGAGGTGCTAAAGCTACGGTGTCACAGGCGATAAGAAAATTATCACGACCTAAGTGCCCCAGATAAGTCTCGCCACTAGAAACCTCTCTACATGAGCGTTTGAGTAGTTGAGCGACTTCCTTGATTACGTGATCGCCTTTGCTTATGCCGTAGGTAGCGTTATAGCTTTTGAAGCCCAGGGTATCTATATGCAATACTGACCAGCTATTAAGATTCTCGATGCAGTGTTTAAGTATAGAGTGAGTTTTATTAATACTAGGAAGCTCAGTTAGTAGGTTTAATTCAAGTATATTTTTGCGTCTTAGTGCAGATAGGCACTTGAGGAATATTTCTTCAGCGGTAGTATCAGTGCTGAGAATAATATCCGCGCCTTTGCGCATATAAAGGATGTTTTTGGAGTGGTCAATATTAGAATCTTCGCAGTCAAGTAAAATGTTAATCACAGGATCATACTTGCCGGTTTTATAAGATGAGAGCTTAAATTCGTGGTTAGCATAGATATCTTCGTCGATAAAAATTATTGGTGGCATATTCTTAAGTATCACCTCATCGAAAATATCTAGTGGCTCAGAGCCCGGTTCTAGAGTGATATCTAGGAGTTCTATATGTTGCTGGAAGCAGCGTGTTACAAACTCCTCGCTATTTTTGTCGAGGGCATTGTTCGAGCCGCGAGCATGAATGTAAGCTAAGTAAGTTCTAGGATTTAAGCCCACCATGGTTTAGCGTTGGCCTCCTCGGTAGGTAGATATAGGCTGAAGGTGGTTTCACCTTTTTTGCTGCGTACCTGCAGGTCACCGCCGAGCAACCTTGCTAGTGATTTACTGATAAACAAACCTAAACCAGTACCTTCGGTTTTGCGTGTTAGTACGTTATCCAAGCGGCTGAATTTATTGAAGATTTTACTTAAGTCTTTAGTTTCAATACCGATACCATAATCAGTAACCTCTACTAAAACCATTTTATGTGGCTGACATTTAATTAGAGCGGGAGCACCACCGAAATCTTTATTGCCAGCTTCTTCAGCAATATTACAGAGATCTACAGTAATCTCTGATAGTTTTACATCTACCTTGCCTGCTCCTGGAGAGTATTTGACCGCATTATCGATCATATTAGTTAGTATCTGCTCTACTCGATCAGGGTCAGCCCAAATTTCTGGTAGTTTGTTAGGCGAGCTAACTTTAATAGTGTGCGAACTATTATGCTTAGACTCAACAATAATCACCACGCTATCTACTATACGTTTGATATCTAGTGGTTGTACTACGATTTGCAGTTTACGGTTCTCTAAGCGAGAAACAGCAAGTAGATCTTCTATAAGTCTTTGCAAGCGTTCAGCTTGTTCTTTAATAACTTTTACGTAGCGGTCACGTTTATCCTGTTCTAGATTGTTTTTGTGATGTAGGAGAGTCGCGGCGAAGCCCTTAATACTGGTAATCGGTGTGCGCAGCTCATGGGATACAGTGCTAACGAAATCGGCTTGCACCTTGGAAGCATCTTTAGAATATTGCTCAGTAATAAATATTATTAATTCACCGCTGGCTTTGCCTTCATTATCTATAACCTTGGCGCGGCGTATCGGATAACTAAACTTCTTGCCATCACGACTGAAAAGGCTAGCGTTCTGCATCAGTATCTCGTGATCGTTATTAAAACCAGTATTGTCTTGAATAGTATAAAGACTGCTAGCAGGTTTGCCCAGCATCTCAGCTTCATGCCAGCCAGTTAGCTCAGTCATGATCGGGTTGAAATAACTAATCTCACCCTTGGGGCTAATCGCCACGAAGCCGTTCTTACTACAGCGGGCAAAACTTTCGAGTAACTGCTCGGGATTATGCATTGTGATAATAGAACTCATAGACTTAAGCGTTCTTAAGAGCTTCGATAGCTAATTTTACATCAGCTGCCTTATATATTGCTGAACCAGCGACAAGAACATTGGCTCCAGCTGCAACTAATTGAGAAGCAATCTCACCAGGCACTACCCCGCCATCTACTTCTATTGCAAGTTCACCCTTACTAAAATCAGTACCGATAGTTCTATTAGCTTTAGCTGCCATAGTTTTGAGTGTGGCGATTTTGTCGTAGACTACTGGCATGAACTTCTGTCCGCCGAAGCCAGGATTCACTGACATCAAGAGCACCATGTCGACATCTGCGATAAAAGCTTCTATACAGCTAATATCAGTACCAGGATTAATAGAAAGTCCAGCACGCGCACCAAGGCTGCGAATTAGTCTCAAGGTTTTAGAGATGGCTTCGGTTTTGATGGCGCAGGCTTCCGCGAATTTCGGACGCGGGTCAGAACCGCTATCAGCATTAGTGTTGAGCTCGAAGTCCATGCTCATATCACTTAGTGAGCGTTTGTAAGTATCATCGCTATAGGCTTCGATATGGAAGGTCACCATATCAGCGCCTGATCTAATAAAATCAGCCACATGATTATGCGGATTCATAATCATCAAGTGCGCATCAAGAAATAATTTGGTTCGAGGACGGACGGCTTTAAGCACGGGTGCGCCGATGGTAATATTCGGAACGAATAGTCCATCCATAACATCGAAGTGTAACCAGTCAGCACCAGCGACTTCGACGCGAGCGATCTCGCTCTCTAGTCTAGAGAAGTCGGCGGATAGAATTGAGGGGGCAATTAGGGGCATTACAGGTTAAATCTTAGCAATATAGACCTGTTCAGAAAGCCTGAGAGCTAGGCGTGCGAGTTCGAGGCAGCGGAAGTTTACTAAAGCGTAAATGAGCATGCTGAGTACGAGCACAACAACGCTATCGGGCTTTCTGGATAGGTCTATCTATAATGTGCGAATGCTTTATTAGCTTCAGCCATACGGTGAGTAGACTCCTTAGTCTCTACCGCACGACCTTTTCTGTCGTAAGCATCTAATAACTCAGCAGCCAGTTTATCAGCGAAACTTCTACCATGTCTGCTACGAGCAGCTTCGATAATCCATCTGTGACCGAAAGCTTCACTTACGCGAGGATCTACTTCTACTGGAACTTGATAAGTTGCACCACCGATACGCTTAGCTTTCACTTTAACGATAGGCATTGCGTTCTTAACAGCGGTAACGAATACTTCTAAAGGCTCTTTATCAGTGATTCTAGTCGCGATGATATCGAAGGCATCATAGACTAAACCTTCAGCAACTGATTTCTTGCCGCTAAGCATCATGCGATTAACGAACAAACCTACGCGTGGACTCTTAAACTTAGGGTCTACTGCGGTTGGTCTTTTTCTAAAACTATTCTTACGGCCCATTACTTCTTAGCCCCTTTTTTCTCTCTTTTCGTCCCGTATTTAGATCTTGATTTCTTGCGATTGTTCACGCCTTGAGTATCTAGTGAACCACGAACGATGTGATAACGCACACCAGGTAAATCTTTAACACGACCACCACGAATCAGAACCACACTGTGTTCTTGTAGGTTGTGACCTTCGCCGCCGATATATGCAGTAACTTCAAAACCATTAGTAAGTCTAACCCTGGCGATTTTACGCATCGCTGAGTTCGGCTTCTTAGGTGACATTGTTCTCACCTTAGTGCAGACACCTCTACGTGCTGGGTTATTTTGCAAGGCCGGACTTTTGCTCTTCTCTGTCTGGCTTTTGCGTCTTTTTCTGATTAACTGTTGAATTGTAGGCATATTTGCTTTGCGGCTGACTATTGTAACACCATAGAACGGTGCTTTATTGGGGCTTTATATTCTATATAGAATGTCTAAGGACAGCGTCTGCCAAGTGTTAATCTTGCTGTTTCAGTCTTAGGAGATTTTGCTGCTTTTTTGCCTTCGTGATTGGCTTCTGTTAAAACTGCTGGAGCTCTTTTTCTATAGCTGCCTACTGGTGCGCCATTTCTCGTAAATCTTCCAATATTCATATCTAGGTTCCTTGAGATCAGATAATACCTCACGGTGAATGTCAATTCTAATAAAGTTATAATATGCTGGCGAAACGTCCTTTGGTTGAGCTCTTTCACCACCAAAACAGACAAAAATATAGGATATTTCGGTGGTTTTTCAGACAAAAATGCAGGATAAAGGCTATGTATTAGGATTATTACTATGAAGCTGCTCCTAGCTCTATTAATAACTATGCTTCCCGCCGCTGCTAGCGAGCGTATAGATCAGCTCAAAAGCTACCTAGGTCAGCGCGAACAAATAGCGCGTATATATATGCCGCAGCAAGCAACTCAAGGTGAGCCGATGCAAGTATTGGTGCTAGCACCAGGAGCTAGCTCTGTTACGCTTTTGGGTTCGCGCGCGAATTCTGGTCTGGAGAGTGAATTAGGTTTGCAGTTAGGTGCTGACCCTCTGCCTCTAGCGACGGCTGCTTTGGATGCTAGTGGTAGAGCTAGTTTGGCTCTTAATATACCAGTGAAGCCAGTGGTGGTAATTACTAATCAAGAAGAATCTAAAGCAGAAAAGAAAAAATCTAAAAAAGAAAAAAGCAAGAAAGTTAAAGCCGAGCCAGATATCTACTATATAGAAGCGGTAATCGAATACCCTAATGGTGATAAGCGCAAGGCGATGATTTTTGGTGCGAGTGCGAATTATATTGGCTTTAATGGAGTACAAGTAGTACCACCAGTGAAAGACAATGGTGGAGCGGCAAGTATGGCTCGTTCATTCGTGCCAGGTATGGCTGGATTGCCAGTGGGAAATTATTAATGCTCAGTGCTCTGATTGCTAATGTTTTTAGAGCTGCGATTAGTGCTGCGATTGCAGCTGGAGAGCTAGGTGCAATTACTGAGGTGCCAGAGAATATAACTGTAGAGCTGCCGAAAAATCCTGAGCACGGTGATAGAGCGATTAGTATCGCGATGCGCCTAACTAAAGAAGCTAAGATTCCACCACGCGCAGTGGCTGAAGCGATAGTAGCTAGATTAGATCGTAAAATTTTCGAGCAAGTAGATATTGCCGGTCCTGGTTTTATTAATCTAAAGCTGAATTGGGCAGCGCTAGCGGGCTTGGTAGCTGAGATACATACGCTAGGGAATAGATATGGTTATGGATTGCCGCGCGGTTTCGCGGCTGGCAATGACGGTTCTAAAGTTCTAGTAGAGTATGTCTCGGTCAATCCGACTGGTGACATGCATATAGGTCACGGGCGTCAAGCTGTCTATGGTAGTGCGCTAGTGAGTTTAATGAAATGGGCTGGCTATGAAGTGAGCTCAGAGTTCTATATTAATGATGCTGGGGCGCAGATGATGAAGCTGGGAAAATCAGTGCAAGCAACTATTCTTATTAATGAAGGTTTGATGCATGAGAAGGATTTTCCTGAAGATGGCTATCCTCTAGATTCAATGCAGGAGTTTATAACTGCTGATAAATATAATTCTAAGTTGGCTCTCACTGCTAGTGGACGCAAAGAAAAGTTAGAAACCGTCAGCGTAAGTGACTATGCAGCTTTGGGGCGAGAGATTTTTATCGAAGCGCAGCGAGAAATGCTCGATAAGATAGGCGTGAGTTTCGATACTTGGTTCTCAGAGAATGCAGAATTATATGACGGACAGGGAGCGAAGCCTAGTCATGAGTGTGAGGTAACGAAAGTCTGTGACTTGCTTACTAAGGCAGGCTTCACTTATGAAGCAGATGATGCGCTCTGGTTCAGAGCTACGGATCTAGGCGATGAGCGTGATAGGGTTCTACGCAAAGCTGATGGTTACTATACTTATCTCGCTGGTGATTTAGCGTACCACTACAATAAACTTGAGCGCGGTTACGATAGACTAATTAATATTTGGGGTGCTGACCACCATGGACAAGTACCTAGTCTGGTAGCGGGTTTGCTGGCTTTATCTAAGGCTGGTGGCTTCAACTTTAGTCGCGAGCAAGTAGAAGTGCCGCTGATACAAATGGTCTCACTGCAGAAAGGTGGCGTCGAATATAAAATGTCTAAGCGCGCAGGCAATATCGTTACTGTACGTGAGCTATACAAAGAAGTCGGTGCTGATGCGATGAGGTATTTTTTGGCTGAGAGTCAAATTACTAATCATATGATTTTTGATTTGGAGCTAGCAACTAAGCAAGATAAAGACAATCCTGTCTACTATGTGCAGTACGCTCATGCGCGTTGCTGTTCTATATTACGCACGCTAACTGGCGAGCAGCTTAATATCGGAGATGCTGTCACCGAGCCACGTCTAGAGAAGCCAGTGCTTACTAAAGCTGAGTTTGAAGCTCTTAGTCAGCAGTTCACTACGGATATTTTGTCTGGAGTTTTTAGTGGACTTGAAGGCGATGCCGCGCGTTCGACGCGAGCGTTAATATTAGAGCTCTTGCATTTCCCTGAAGAAATTGCTCAAGCCGCTTTGGCTCGTGCTCCGCATAAAATTGCTCATTATATAAAAGATCTAGCAGGACTTTTTCATCAGTTCTACACACATAACCGGGTGATAGTTGAAGATCGTAAATTAATGCAAGCGAGGGTTTCTTTAGTGGTTGCGACTCGAATAGTTTTGCATAATGCTTTGAGTTTACTGGGGATCTCGGCGCCGGAGAGGATGTAGCAAATCGACACTGACGTGTCGATTTGCGCTTTAGATCAAAGCTAGCATTTACCCCATTATAATATTATTATAATGGATTGCTTCGTCGCTACTCTCCTCGCAATGACGAGAGCTAGTCCTTGCAATGACGAGAGTTGCTCTTCTTAATGACGAAAAAGGCTCTGTTACAATTAGTTTGGTTCAGATTATGGTCAACTCCAAAGAAATACGTAGCAAAATTAAAAGTGTCCGCAAGACCAAAAAAATCACTTTAGCGATGAAATTGGTAGCAGCAGCCAAAGTTAACCGCGTGCAAAAAGCTGTGTTGGGATCAAGACCTTACACTCAAAAAATCAAAGAAATTTTTGCTGGTTTGCAAACGGCGATAGCTCCAGAAGATATAGATCATTATCCATTGCTCAAGAAGCGTGAAAGTGAGAATACTATCCTGCTAGTGAGTATTGCGGCCGATCGTGGACTCTGCGGAGCTTACAATTCTAGTGTGATTAAGGCGACACGCAAACGTATTGGTGAGCTAGAAGCTGAAGGCAAGCGAGTGTTACTCATTACTATTGGTCGTAAGACTACAGTAGCTTTTGGGCGTAAAGAGTTCTCAGAGCGCGGCATTGAGCTGGTTGAGTCGTTCACTAATTTGGATACTATGCCAGGTCCTCATGATGCCAATCTTATAGTCGATTGTATTAGTGATCTTTATACATCTGGGCGTGTAGATAAAGTAGAAATTATCAGCACTAAGTTTATTAATATGGTTACCAGCAAAGCTATGCTGCGTAATTTCTTGCCGATTAGTACGGATGCTCTGGATCCAGAAGATGTTTCTCATTATTTCGAGCATAAATATTTGGAGCCTAAAGTAGAGGGTGAATCAGGATTAGCGTCTGATCCGATGGTGATTTTTGATCCAGATACTACAGGTTTGATTAATACCCTGCTACCACTATATATTCGTAACTCGGTCTATGCTTGGCTTTTAGAGGCTTCGGCGAGCGAGCAAGCAGCACGTATGACGGCGATGGCTAATGCTACTAGTAACGCTGATGAGGTTATTCGTAAGCTAGTTCTTAAGTACAACAAGGCTCGTCAAGCTAGTATCACCCAGGAAATTTCTGAGATAGTAGCCGGTGCGTCGGCGCAATAGTGGATTGCTTCGGCTTCGCCTCGCAATGACGGGGAGAGGACTCGCAATGACGGTATGGAGATAAGTACAAAAGTTTTAGAGCTCATAAACAATAAACGTCTTGGCAAAGAGCATAGCAGCGCTGATATTTATTGGTTAATTAATTACATCGATAAAATCCCAGATTATCAATTGAGCTCTTGGTTAATGGCGGTTTGCTTGCAAGGCTTAAGCCAAAAGGAAACCGTAGAACTCACTAGAGCTATGGCTTTCAGCGGGCAAGTGCTGACACTGCAGAGGCACGCAGAATGTTCTTTGGATGGTCCTATTAAACGCAGCATGAAAAGAGGTTTCGTGGATAAACACTCTACAGGTGGAGTCGGTGATAAGACCTCATTAGTGCTAAGTCCATTGCTTGCAGCGATAGGGTTTCAAGTATCTAAATTCTCAGGGCGTGCGCTGGGACATACAGGTGGAACCGTAGATAAACTTGAAGCAATACCAGGTTTTAGAACTAATATCTCGATGAAACAATTTGAGACTCAAATCGAGCAAATAGGAATAGCTCTGGGCGCACAGACTGAAGAGTTCGCTCCTGCTGATAAACGACTCTACGCTTTGCGTGATAAATCTGGCACGGTGGAGTCTATACCACTAATAGCAGCTAGTGTGATGTCTAAGAAGATCGCTGGTGGCGCAGATCACATTATTTTAGATGTAAAAGTTGGCAAAGGTGCTTTTATGAAAAATTTGCGTGATGCTAAGAAGCTGGCGCGAGTGATGAAGGACATCGGTAAAGCTTTGAATCTTAATGTACAAGTGCTGCTCACGAATATGGATAAGCCTTTGGGCGCTACTGTTGGTAACTCACTAGAGGTCTTAGAGGCTATTAGTGTGCTGCAGGGTTATAAGAATTTTGAGGCGTATTTAAAAGCCAGGTTGTCATTGCGAGGAGTGTGTGAGTACGACGAAGCAATTAGTAGTGGATTGCTTCGCTTCGCTCGCAATGACGAGGCAGGTGCTCGCAATGACGAGAGTGATTTCTATAAGCTTTGTGTTGAACTAGCCTCCACCATCGCCGACCGCAAAGAAGTAATTGCAGCTTTAGAGTCTGGTGAAGCTTACGCTAAGTTTATTGAGTTTGTGCGCGCTCAGAGTGATGCGGATGTGCAGTTGGAAGCTGTGGAGCAGTGTCATTGCGAGGAGCCGAAGGCGACGAAGCAATCCAGGGCTCAAGACCTTCTTGGTCAAGATTTAGATCTCTTCATTGCCAAAGTGAATAAACCTAAATTTACTGTTGAAGTTCAAGCAGAGCAAGAAGGATATATTTCAGAAATTGATGCTGAGCTAGTAGGATTAGCTGTTCATAAGCTGGGTTATAGTATTAAAGATACTGGCGGATATATTATCGATAACAGTGCTGGTCTGATACTTCATAAGAATGTTGGTGATCAGGTGAAAATAGGTGATATTTTATTTGGTCTAATGGCAGCAGATCTTGATAAATTAAACACCGTTCAATTATCTATTCGAGAAGCTATTAAAATCACTAAAACTAAGCCTAAAGCGGCTAAGCTAGTCTACGGGAAGATATAGCGCTAAGAGGGGATAAATATAGTAAGATAAAAGAGATATTACTATATTTATGCAAAAGAAATTATTTCAGATAGTTCTAGGTTTGGTTTTTGTTCTAGGACTTAGTATGGCAGCGGCATCGGCGACGGATGTAACTACATTTGCTGGT
>CAYUFH010000054.1:0-1681 GCA_964444015.1 uncultured Gammaproteobacteria bacterium
GTCATCAAACAATGATAGAGCGCGCCGAGCACATCATCTATCGCAATCCAGCTCATATACTGGCGTCCATTACCGATAATGCCACCAGCACCGAGCTTGAACGGTAATAGTAATTTGGCTAGTGCGCCGCCGCGAGGATCGAGAATAACTCCGAAACGCGCGTGCACTACTCTAATACCAGCATCACTAGCAGCTTTGCTGCTAGCTTCCCAAAGCTTGCAAGTCTCAGCGAGGAACTGGCAAGCTGCGTTGCCGCCACCAGAACTACTATTCTCATTAAGTAGCTCGTCGCCCCTGTCGCCGTAGTAACCGATTGCTGAAGCTGAAATCAGGGTTTTAGGTTTGTGATTGAGTTTGGCGAGAGTCACAGATAGCAGCGTAGTACCATTAATGCGACTATTTTTGATGAGAGATTTTTGTTTAGAACTCCAGCGTTTAGCTGCGATATTTTCGCCAGCTAGATGTATGACTGCGTCTAACTGAGCGGCTTCCAGAGCAGTTATGTCTGTATCAGCAGTTTCAGGGTTCCAGTAGATATCATGAGTATTATTGTTTTTATGGCGTACTAGTTTATAGACGCTATGTCCTGCTGTGCTGAGATAAGCACAGAGTTGTTTGCCGACAAGTCCAGTAGCTCCGCTTACTAATATTTTCATGGGTTTTCCTTGGTATTGTGTTTGGGTTCTAAGATCGCTAGCTGTAACAGCGTGCCGATATTTGAATAGCCGTTTGAGTTTGGCTTCAGTAAAGGCTTTCGCTACTATATCACTCAAAGGTGAGAAAGGTAATTCATAGTCGATAATATCCTCCAAACTGCCATCCGCGTGAATGATATGTTGGTGATTCCAATAACTAAAGGGTCCTTGTAGTTGTTGATCCTCGAATTTACAACCCTCAATATAGCCATGATGTCTAATAGTCCAATGTAGTTTAGGTATAGTTAGCGGAGCTAGCGGGTACATATCAAGTTCAACTACTGCTCCTTCAGCGATATTACTAGGATTGTCGATACCAGGAAAACGCTTGCGTACTAATACTGATTCCCAGTAAGGGCAGAGACGCTCGAAAGCTCCTGGGGCAGCATGCCAGTTCCAGATTGCTTTTGGATCTATTGTGAATTTACTTTTGAAGCTTAGACTATGTTTCATGCTGTTGCGGCGGATTTATAATTAATCGCCTGAATTATATTATTACTGATAATAAAGGTTTTGAACTTAAAATATTCTTCTTTAAGTTTTTCTAGTTCTGGCTTCGCTGTGATGTTAAGTATTTCTGCTAGTGAATCTATTCCATCTTCATCGCTAAAGCCTTCGAGAATAGCAGTTAAAGCTAGAGTAGTTATAGTATTTAGTTTGAATTTCTTGGAATGGTGAGTGTCAGGATCGCAGTAGATTAGGATTTGTTCTGGGTTGGGTTGATGGATTGCTTCGCTTCGCTCGCAATGACGGTCATTAACGATTTGGCTTATAGGGTATTTAAAACTAAGTATCTTAAAATTATTAGCAGCATTAACTGGTTCTATCTCAACAGCGAGTTCCGCCCATTCATACTGAGCCAGCTCACAAAGCCAGTCAGGTTGTTTGCTTGCGCGTAGGAATTCGGGGAAACTCTCAGCGGCTCTATTGAAAACAGGCGACTGACTAGGATAAGTTTCTGTATATTGGATAACAATATTATCCCA
>CAYUFH010000054.1:1781-8272 GCA_964444015.1 uncultured Gammaproteobacteria bacterium
AATCGCACTTATAATCAGGCTTTTATAGATACTAAGTTCATTAATAGCACTAGGGTTAAGTATGCCGCTTAGGGGTTTGGCGCAGAGATAATTTTTGATTTCTAGTTGTATATCAGCAAGAGTATGGATTGTTGCGGCTGGCAATGGCGAATTGGGATGGATTGCTTCGCTGCGCTCGCAATGACGATCGGCTCGCAATGACAAATTGTGCTCGAAATGACGAGCTTGCAAAGATCTGTTGTCATTGCGAGGAGCATCGCGACGAAGCAATCCATTGCTATCATCCATAATCTTGCGCAACTCTCCTAGCTCAGCGACTAGCTCACTAAAATCAGGGAAATTACTATCACGCTCTAGTAATATTGCATTCACTTCAGTGCGCTCTAGTAAATAGCGTAGTAGGTCATAGACCTCAGTCTTGATGCCTTCTCCATGGGTATCAAGTATGGCGATTTTATGTCCAGTTAGTGATGATTTATAACCCTCGAGGTGTCCAGCTATATGTACTTGTACTACGCGCTCTAAATCTAACTGAGATATAAATTCGCGGGCGTTATAACCATGATTCACAGAATTAACATAGACATTATTAACATCAAGTAGCATGCCGCAATCAGCTTGTTCTAGTACTCTATTAATAAACTCAGCTTCAGTCATTTCAGGCGGAATTAGTTTAGTGTAATAACTTGGGTTTTCTATAAGGAAAGGTAATTGGAAATAATCTTGCAGGTATTTAATATTGTCACTGATGATATTAACGGCTTCAGCTGTGAACGGTACAGGGATTAGATCCTGAGTGTAAGCGCCATCTATATAAGTGCAGCTAAGATGATCAGAGAACCAAGGTGCTTTAATTTCTCTAAACAAGTCACGCAGCTCGGCTAGTAAATCCATATCTCGCCAGTTAGCGCTGCCGATACTAAGATTAACGCCGTGGGGTATTAGTGGAATACCACTTGCACGCAGCCGCTGGTAGCGAGCCTCTAGTACCCCGCCCCGCAGAATATAATTCTCAGGCACTAACTCCAACCATTCAATTAGTTTTTGATTCCCCTGACTCTGATAAAACCCTAGAGTCTGATCCACTAAGTCACGCCTGAGACCTAGTCCTAGACCATATTTAGCTAAGCTAGCTTTGTTCATAAATCTAAGAATAGCAAAAAGGAGCCTTAAGGCTCCTTTTTGCGCTTTTAACTTTGGGTGCAAAGTCTATATTGCAATTAGGTGAATTGCTTCGCTGCGCTTGCAATGACAACTAGTGCTTGTGTCCACCACATTTACCTTCGCCACATTTGTGCTCAGCATCTTTTGTGGTTTTAGCTTTAGTAGTAGTTTTAGCTGCTGGTTTAGCTGCGCCACACTTACCTTCGCCACATTTGTGTTCTTTACCGCACTTGCCTTCGCCGCACTTGTGCTCTTTACCACACTTACCTTCACCACATTTATGTTCGCCACCATGAGCAAGAACATCAGTAGCAGAAGAGATTTCGCTAATGGCAATAAATGCAGCAGCACCGATATTGCTAGCATCAGGGGCTTGAATTGCTTGTGCGCTATTAGCAGCTAAACCTAATGCTAAAGCAGCTCCCATGAGCTTTTTAGAGTTCGTATTCATTTGAGAAATTCCTTTTATGATTAACCAGTTTACTTAGTTAATTATAACAGTCCCTTAGTGGTGCGCAAACCATCGACGCGATCATCTAGACTTTTGGCAACATCGAAGGCTAAAGCAAAAGCTTTAAAACTACCTTCAATAATATGGTGAGAATTTTTGCCAGTTAATTTGTGAATATGTATGCAAATACCAGAATTGTTACTAAGGGCGCGCCAAAACTCTATGCAGAGTTCAGTCTCGAAAGTATTGATACGTTCTTTAAGAACATCTAAGTCATAGACTAAATAAGGTCTAGTACCTAAATCAACATCACAAGTGATTAGAGCTTCATCCATAGGTACGCGCCCAGAACCGTAGCGGCGTATGCCAGCACGACTGCCTAGAGCCTCCTTGATGGCTTGCCCTATGGCGATACCAGTGTCTTCAACACTATGGTGATCGTCGATCTCATGATCGCCTATAGTCTTAACAGATAAATCAATAAAAGCATGTTTGCGTAATTGCTCTAACATATGATCAAAAAAAGGCACACCAGTAGAAATACTGCCCTGGCCACTACCATCCAGGTTAATTTCAACCTCTATTTGGGTTTCTTTGGTGTTGCGCACTATTCTTGCGCGGCGACCTTCTTGTTCGGTTTGAGATACCACGATACATATTCTACCCCATTATGGGCTCGTTTTTGCTATATCCTGTATATAACGAATCTCGGTATCAAGATTTTTGCTGAAATCATTAATGATGGCGCTAATGCCACTAGCTTCAGCGCTAGAGCCTAGGCGTCCTTGGATTTTCAGTGCTGAGTTGCGAGCAGTTTGCATTAGTTTGCAAGCTTCTTCGAAATTAGGTTGCTCAGATTCATCAAGCTCAGTTCCGGCAGCGACGTAGTTTGCAAAAGCTACGGCAAGATCATAATAGTCATCGAGCACAGCATTGTCTTTGCCATGTAGATTTCTTTCGTTTTGGAAATAATTTACTACTTCAGTTATATTCGCTGCTGAATCAGCCCAAGAGTCGTTCTCTATACTACTAAAACTTTTTTCTAATACATCGAAATACTTGGTACCAGGCTTCTCTGCTGCTGGATTTGGGTTGGGGCTAATACTTGCAGCAGGGATACTAGCATCTAAGTATTTAGAACTTTTACCAGACTCAATTTCCATCGCGGCACGAATCAGTTGACTAGCGTTAGCATCAAGAATAGCAGTGCGCGGTATTGTTTTGAGTTCAGAACCATTACTCAATATTTTTTCTGCTTTGTTGATTGCTTCAGCTGTTGGTGATTTGATAATTTTGCTAGTTGGAGTGGCTTCGAATAATAGACTTTTGTCGTTAGTGATAGCAGCACTAACAATCAAGCTCTGAGTTACAAAAGTGGAGATAAGTATTTTTCGCAGCATAATATTTGTCCCACTAATAACATTATTCCCATTTTTTCTAATAAGCAGAGACCCGAGTTTTATCTTATGGGTTTTCGGCTATACTGGCAAATAGATGAACGTTCTCAACACTTTACTAGAAAACCCTGCTGAATTAATGAACCCCGCTAAGCGTAAGCATCTCTTGGCGAATACTACTTGGCCTCAAGTGCAGGAATACCTCAAGAGTGATCAGCGCATCATACTGCCTATCGGTAGTACTGAGCAGCATGGTCCAGATGGAATACTCGGTGTCGATCACATCACTGCTACTGGCATTGCTTATGCGGTTTCTGATCTGACTGGCATACTTTGTGCGCCACCACTGAACTATGGCATGGCTGTGCATCACCTAGGTTTTCCGGGTACTATGGCGCTGCGCCCGACTACCTACATCAATATCGTTATAGATTTGTTGCGTAGTTTGAAGAAAGCAGGTTTCAAAACCATCTATGTTATTAACGGTCATGGCGGCAATAAAGGGCCCTTCCTCAATGCGATGCAAGAGTGCATAGATGAGTTCGCTGAACTAGAAGTTCGTTTCATTAACTGGTGGGTGATGCCGAAACTAGAGAAAGACATCATCAAAAAATATTTTGGTGCTAAAGAAGGTTATCACGCAACCCCAACCGAGATATCAGTAACGATGTCATTAATACCAGGTTCTATGACTTTGCCAGACTCTTATACCTGCCCGCAAAAAGAAGTTATAGATTCTAATTGCACTTGGGTGATGCCAGCTAAATTCCGTGATTTATATCCAGATGGAGTGATGCGCGCAGACTACAGCTTATCGACAGTGGAGATAGGTACTGAAGCCTTGAAGGTGGCAATTGCAGAGATTATTGATCTCATTGCGCAAGCCAGTAGCTAGAGTGGATTACTTTGTTCTAGTTGCAATGATGGTTTAATTAAGTTCTATTTCAGTTCTAGATAGCTGAGATCCTGGTCTAGGATCGTAATCACCACGATTACCTCTAGCTTCTTGAGTGATCATGATGTAGTCATAAGGTGCAAGCGAGTTGCGCGTGCGGAAATTCAATATATAATTGCCTTTGTTCTTGACGAAAGTTCCTAGAGATACTGCGTAAGGTAGGGTTTCTAGAGTGTCTATAACTAGAGCACCATCAACTTCTTCATCATCGAAAGAACTATCATTGTCGCCAGTCTCAGCACTGCTACGACTGTCATCTGTGCCTGTGCCTTCATCAACTAACCAAGCTTCGATAGTATCACCGCGACCGATATCGTCATCAAGCTCGGAGTCAGTTCTATCAAGCTTGATATGAACAGTACTGATAGCACCTTTTTTGGTGCGAGAGACTATAGTTGCTCTGCCGGAAATGAGTGAGCCGATAATATCTACTTTTTTGGCGGTAACATCAGTTGCCGTAAAAACAATAAGTAAACCGAGTAGCCAGAGTTTAGGCATATGACTTGATTATATGCTCGAACCTCACTTGTGTCACCTTATGGATTGCTTCGTCGCTACGCTCCTCGCAATGACAAGAGATGTGGATTGTTTCATCACCGTCATTGCGAGCGAAGCGAAGCAATCCACAACTAGGTTATTTGACGTATGCGCCCTAACTAAAAAATGCCGATAGATCTAGGTATGCAAAAAGATATTCGCATGCAAATCCGTAATCGTCTGCTTAATGACCTTAAGATGAGACGTGAGCGCGAGCAAGAGCAACGAGTACAACGCAGAGTATTTTTAGATTTACCTTCCGAGGAACTTAGCTTTAAGTTCTTCATGTCCCTCGATAGCTGGATTCTGCTCGGGTCCTAGTTGAGCTTGGATTATAGAATCATTATCACGATATTTTTTGTGCCACCATTCAGCGAAAGCTTCGACAATTACAGGTTCGAACTGAGTGCCTGAATGTCTAAGTACTTCTTCTAGACCATCTTCTGGTGTACGTGCTGGCATATAGACGCGATTAGTAGTCATGGCGTCATAAGAATCAGCGACAGTGCAAATCTTGGCGATAAAAGGTATCTCGCTGCCAGCTATGCCATGCGGATAACCTTTACCGTCGATACGTTCATGGTGAAATAAAACAGGCTCTAAGCAAGCCTTAAGACAATCTACTTGGCTAACTATATTTGCTCCAAGTATTACGTGGCTTTTCATTACTTTAAATTCATCAGCACTTAAAGATGCCGGCTTAAATAAAACATCATCACGAATACCAATTTTGCCGATATCGTGCAGTAAAGCTCCGCCCTCAAGCGAGAATTGATCTGCTTCACTTAGCTCAAACATCGTTCCTAATTCTTTAGCAATTTTATAAACCCTATAACTGTGGCCTGAAGTATAAGGGTCTTTGATTTCTAATGCGTAAATTAGGGCCTTAGCTGCGCTATAAAACTCACTTTCAAAATGTAAATACTTTTCTAGCATCAGTCATTACTATTATTCTACGATAACCTTAAGGAATAATTAAAAGCTGAGAATAATTATCAGCGAATAGACTTAAGATAAGCTTCAGCGCTTAAAGATAGCAACTCGTAATAAGGCAAAATTGAGGCTAGAATAAGCTGTAGCACGACTTAGGTTGACGCCCATATGTTCAAATCCGTTCCATTAATTTTACTTAATATACTTTTCGCGCTGATCTTTGCAGCGCCAGTGATCTCTGCAATTCCAGAGCCAGAGCGATTAGTTAATGAAGGTATTACTTACCACAATAATAGAAATTATTTACTAGCGATCAAATCCTTTATGCAAGCGAATGATTTGCAGCCAGATAGTGCTGAAATCAAAAATCATTTAAGTACAGCGCATAATAATTACGGAAAATATTTAGCAGAACGCACAGATGCAATCGGTGCGATGAGAGAGTTTCGCACAGCACTTTACTACAATATCGATAATCAAATTGCGCGTGCGAATCTTGAGTTCAAACTCAAATCAGATGGTTATTCAGTTGATGATCCTGCCAAGCGTGTTCGTCAAGCACGTACAGAGAGAGAAGCAGGGAATCATCTAGCTGCGATTGCTGAGCTTAATGAAGCTAATCGCATTAATCAAAGTGCTGATGCCTATATTGAGATTGGTCAGATTTATCATGTGCTTTATTTGCGCAATCTCAACAAAAAAGATTTCGCACAGCAAGCGATACTCGCCTTCGAGAAAGCAGAATCAATGGACGCTAATGATGTGCGTAGCTATATCGGTCGGGGTGATGTTTATATCGCTCAGAACGCTATCTCTAAAGGTATAGATTTCTACGAAGCAGGTATCGCCAAAGAACCAATGAACTCTAAAGCCCAAGCGGCTCTTATTAGTGGTTGGCTAGCAGCGATTCGTGTGGCGCCACATCTACCGAATAATCATATTGGGTTAGGTACTGCTTACCAGATTCAAGGTGACTTCACTCAAGCTGAGCGTAGTTTCCGTAGAGCACTGCAGATAGATCCTAATAGTCAGATTGCTCAATCATCACTTAATG
>CAYUFH010000054.1:8372-10184 GCA_964444015.1 uncultured Gammaproteobacteria bacterium
CGTAGAGCACTGCAGATAGATCCTAATAGTCAGATTGCTCAATCATCACTTAATGCTCTGCATCAAAGCATGATGAAAGCACAAACTGGTAATTTCTTGCAGCGTGCAGTCGAGCTCCAAAAAGAAGCTCGCTACGATGAAAGTCTTGGCTATTACATCAAAGCACTTAATGTCGAGCCTGAGAATCCTGATATTCACTACAACATTGGTACAGTATTTCAGTCTAAGAATGATATGCAAAGAGCTGAGCGTGCTTACAGTAAGACTCTAGAGCTAAAACCAGATCACGCTGAAGCAAAAGCAGCTCTTGCGATGGTCAAGACTTCCCGCCAAGAACAGGATCTTACTGAAGCCTTCAAGCAGGCTATCAAACTTCAAGAAGCTGGTAACTACCCTCAAGCAATAGAAATCTATACTAAGATCGCTACTGATAGACCTAATGATGATGCGGTGTTCTACAATATCGCAACAGCATATCAAGCATTAGCTAACTACGAAAAAGCTATAGAGTTCTACACTAAAGCTAATAACATTAAACCAGATTCTACTTATGCTGAATTGATTCGTGGTGTTCGCGCAGATTATGCTAATCAACAGCTAGACGCAGCAATTCGCGAGCAGACTGCCGGTAACAATGATGCTGCGATTGCTGGCTATAAAAAAGTTATAGCGATGGTTGAGAACAATGCAAGCGCTTGGTATAACCTAGCGACAGCTTACCAAGCTGCAATGCGCGAGAAAGAGGCTCTGGATGCTTACCAGCGTGCTTTCCAGTTAGATCCATCTGGACAGAGTGAAGCACTGTTCTTCTCAGCTACTATTCTTGAAGAGCAACGCAAGTTAACTGATGCAATCGACATGTATGGCAAATACATGGCGGTGGCTCCTACAGGTGTTTACGTGAAAGATGCTAAAGCTAGGCAGGATTACATTAAGTCGTTTCTCTAAGCCATTGCAAGCAGCGAAGCTCTATAACTTAACTTTGTCGATCATATGACAAACCCTTTGATCCTGAGGATGACAATCAAGTTCGTTTGAGCACTCAACAATATAGTCGTTAATTGCCTTCTCTAAATTTTCTAGCTCTTTAATTTTGCCTTTGAGTTCTGTAATTTTTTTCTCAGCAATTTTGCGTACCTTCGGACAAGGAGATTTACCCTTGTTGCGCTCAGCCAATATCTCGGCAATTTCTTCTAAACTAAAACCAAGGTTCTGCGATTTTTTGACGAAATTAACTAGGATGACATCACTTGGGTTGTAATATCGATATTTAGATTCAGATTTGACGCTTGGGTAGACTAAACCAATTTCCTCGTAATATCTCAGTGCACTAACAGCTATGCCTGTTTCTTTAGCGAGCTCGCCGATTCTTAATAATTGAGTTTTGGCTTGTTTACGGCTATTTATAGACATGATTATTGAATTTAAGATTTAATAGGTTGACTCTCAAGTACACTTGAGAGTGCATAATACATTGTAAAGAAAGTACTAAGGAAATAGCAAGTACTTTATTAAAAGGAAACAAATGAAAAACAAAATCGTATCAGCACTCGGCTTAGCTTTAGTTTTAGGAGCTTTGTTTATCAATGATACAGAAGCTGCTAACTGCGCTTGTGCTGAGAATTGCTCATGCTGCAAATCATGTAATTGCAAATAATTCAAAATTGCAATTCTTAGTTGGAACGCCGCGTTATGCGCGGCGTTTTTTTTGTGCTAATATTGCTGATGGTTTACGGCTTGCTTTACCGTTCAAATTATATGGGCCCGTAGCTTAGTTGGTAGAGCGCCTCGCTTGCACCGAGGAGGTCGAAG
>CAYUFH010000055.1:0-6367 GCA_964444015.1 uncultured Gammaproteobacteria bacterium
GATACTACAAGTATCGCTCCATCCATCTGCGCTGCACCAGTAATCATGTTCTTAACATAGTCAGCGTGACCTGGACAGTCTACGTGAGCGTAGTGACGAGTTGCTGACTCATACTCTACGTGTGCAGTGTTAATCGTAATACCGCGTGCTTTTTCTTCTGGAGCTGCATCGATATCTTCATATTTTTTAGCTGTTGATTGACCAACTGCTGCTAGTACAGAACATAGTGCTGCTGTTAATGTAGTTTTACCGTGGTCAACGTGACCGATAGTTCCTACGTTTACGTTTGGTTTATTTCTTTCGTATTTTGCTCTTGCCATTTTTTATCCTTTTGCTTGTTTTTGTAATTTAGACCTGTATGGGCGATTTTGCTTCAAGTCTATTAGTGTCGCTGCTATACACGTAAGAACATACATAGCTCCAAGCAACATCAAAAATACTATCAGATACAGGATATAAAGTGATATTTAATAATTAAAATACCTTAAAATAGAACTATTGCTAAATGTATTACTAGCCCTTTTGATAATTTTTCTTGCAATTAAACTTGCTGCTTGGATTGCGCTTAAATTTAAGCAGCCAGCAGTCTTAGTTGAGCTGCTTATGGGTGTTGCCTTAGGTAATACTTATCTTTTCAACTTCAAAGAAAGCCATCATATGCTTGCTTTGCTTGCTGGAATTGGTGTGATTATTCTTTTGTTTGAAGTTGGTCTAGAGTCTAACCTCGATGAGATGCGGGCTCTAGGCTCAGAATCGATTTTGGTGGCGCTAGTCGGAGTAATTCTGCCCTTCATTGGTGGTTATTATGTTTCGGGCTATTTAATGCCAGAGCTTAGTGATTTAGCCAGAGTATTTATTGGTGCGACTTTAACAGCAACTTCAGTAGGAATTACGGCTAGGGTTTTTAGAGATTTCAATATTCTGCAGCAAATCGAAGCCCAAATAGTACTAGGAGCTGCAGTTATAGATGATGTCCTGGGTTTAATTATTCTTGCTGTAGTTTCGGCCTTGGTTGGTGGCGCCGAACTTAGTTTAATGGCAATAGCTTTCATTAGTTTTAAAGCTCTATTCTTCCTGCTCAGTTCTATTGCTGCAGGGCGTCTGCTTGTCGATCATAGCTTTAAGGCACTAGCTACTTTTAAGATTCCGACTTTAATTCCTATTGTTTCTCTATTGTTTTGTGCATTGATGTCGTATTTCGCTTCAATAGCGGGGTTAGCCCCCATAGTAGGAGCCTTTGCTGCAGGTTTACTGCTTGATCCTCTGCATTTTCAAGGTTTAGGTACTAAAACTAGTGTTCAGGATTACATACGCCCTTTAAGCTCATTTTTGATCCCTTTGTTTTTTGTGGTGACGGGCATAGAAGTTAATTTAACAGTGTTTAATTCTTCTGAAATTTTGATAATAGGTTTAGCTATCAGTATAGTTGCAATTCTTGGTAAAGTCCTTAGTGGATGGGCGTTTAGCTCTAAGCAAGCCATCTCTCGTTTGATGATTGGTCTTGGTATGATACCGCGCGGTGAAGTTGGACTAATCTTCGCTAGTACTGGGCTTGCTCTTGGGGTTCTGGATGATAAACTTTATGCTATTGCTGTGATGGTGGTGTTTTTGACTACTTTTATTAGTCCGCCACTACTTTCAGTAGTCATCAAAAATGCAAGTCGAAACCAAACTTAAGCACGCTGCAATTGTTCTTGATAGGCTGGATTATAGTCTGGCTGCGGCTATTGTAGAGTATGCAGAGAATTATGGTCTTGAAGTGCTTGATTTTTATCTGAGCGAGTTTGCAGAGTCTGAAACTGTTATTGCGAGGACTGCGAAACACGACGAAGCGATCCAAGTTAATTTTATCGATAACTCTGGTGTTGAACCTGCGCGCTTAAGACTGCTCGCTAAGCTAAAAACTTTAGCTGAGCAAAAACTAGACTACGAGACCTTTATAGAGACTTTAGTACCTGCTCCACCAGATTTGATTATTGTGGTGGGCGATAAGCTTGCTGGTAGAATTATAGAAGAAGCGAGTTATGCCGAGTTGGTCTTTGCTTGCGACGCAGAGCCCTCTAGTATTAAAGAAGCTTTTAATGAGTTTGCACGTCGCAAGAGAAACTTTGGAGTTTAGTTGTTCCACTCTAAAGTAACAGGATCTATATTTTCAAAACCCTTATCCGAGAGCAAAATACTATTAGGATAGCGATAGCAAGACTCGGGAAGAGTATCGCTATTAAAGTTGGAAAGCACAAGATCAATATTTGCTAATTGCTTTTGGCTAATAGATTCAGAAAGCCTTGCTCTAAGTTCAGTCTTGATACGCTCAGCAAACTCTTGGTCACCATTAACTTCACTGTTGTAGTAGATTAATGCCTCCACTCGTCCGCCGCGGCTTAGTAGATCTAGGTCAACTAAGAGTTTCTCTATATGGGTCTGGTAGTTATATTTGCCATTAGCAAAAGGTCTAATCTCGCGCGGTACAGAGAGCACTATACCCTCACCACTATTACCGGAAGGATAGTAGTAACGACGATATTTAGGCTCTAACTTGCCGAGTTCTTCTATTTGCCAGCGGCTGCGCTCTGATTTCCAGTTACCGGTAGTGCAGATAGGTGTGATAATCTCATGACCTAAATCTATAGCAGCTCGCACTGTATCAGCGAAACTAGCTTCGCTATTGTCCTCATAATTAACAAAAACAGGGTCATAGCCCTCTACTTTGGTGATGCGCATCTTGATACCTAGTTCTTTGGCTTCGTTATAGATATTCATTAATTCGCTAAACTTAATTGCACCTTTATTAGTGGTACTGGCTGATACTGCGCAGCCCTCGCATCCGATGGGACAAGAATTCATGTGACGCTCGTGAAAAATATGCTCAGCATAAAATTGCTTTTTGGTCTCAAGGCTTGTGCAGGGTTCGGCTGTTTGAACGTTCACTGGCATTATAATACTACATATTAGCTGTGCTGCGAAATCAAGCCTATTTAGCCCCCAGGATGCTAGAATCTGAGCCCGTGAGCATAGCAAAAGTGTGATTTAGGTCACGTTTTTGCGTTGCAAGCGTGAGTGATACAATCTTGACTTGCAATGACCGTAACTGACAGTAGACTAACTATTATTGAATCCGCCATTAGAGAAATCCCTGATTTCCCTAAGCCAGGTATTTTATTTAGAGATATAACGACTCTATTGGCTAAGCCAGAGGCTCTTAGAGCTACTATCGATATGATAGTTGAGCATTACAAGGATTCTAATATAGGTTATGTGGCTGGACTTGAGTCCCGTGGTTTTATATTCGGTTCAGCGGTGGCTGAGCGCCTCGGTGCTGGACTTATACTAGTGCGCAAGCCTGGTAAGTTACCAGCTACTACTGCGCGCCATGAATACACTCTAGAGTACGGCACTGACGCTCTTGAGATACATGAAGATGCTTTTACTTATCATAAAGATCAATCAAATAAACGTGTACTAATTTGTGATGATCTTTTGGCTACTGGCGGCACGGCTTCAGCGGCAGCACAGCTTATAACTAAAGTTGGTGGTGACTTAGTTGGCGCGGCTTTCGTTATAGAGCTAGCTGAACTTAATGGCAGAGCTAAGCTGCCAGTGATGGATATTTACTCGCTGATTAAAGCTTAGTGGATTGCTTCGCTGCGCTCGCAATGACGGGTTATTAAAGTTTCTTGTTTTTCTTAGAGTAGACTATTGCAAGTATCTCCGCTACTGCAATATAGAGTTCTGGTGAGATTTCTCTATCTACTCCTACATTCTTATACAGCGCACGCGCTACGGGTATGTTTTGAATTATATCGATATTAGATTCTCGAGCGAACTCTTTAATACGCTCAGCTAGCAAGCGAGCTCCTTTGGCTACTACCATGGGAGCTGACTTAGAACTACTGCGATCGTATTTAATAGCGACAGCTATATGAAAAGGGTTAGTGACTACTACGTCAGCCATTTTTACTGACTCGCGCAAGCCGCGTTTCTGGGCGAAACTTTTTTGGCGTGCCTTGATTTGACCTTTAAGGAATGGGTTACCTTCTAGTTGTTTGTACTCGTCTTTAACTTCTTGTTTGGACATTTTTTGATCTTCAAGAAACTGCCAGCGCTGATAGAGGTAATCGATTAGACCTAGCACCAGTAGTGTCATTGCGGCTTTAAGGCTGATCTCCCAAATCATCGCGCCTGATTCAGAAAGTATCGCTGGCAACTCTTGGAAGTTCATGGTGATAAAAATTGCACGATTATTCCAAAGTACAGAGCCTGCTACTACGATAACCAGAACCATTTTAAGAACGCTTAGGATGGTTGCAACAGTAGAGCGCATAGAAAATATTCTTTGAAAGCCATTGATAGGATTAATTTTGTCTATATTAGGTTCTAGCGGTTTGAATGAAACTCTTAGACCCACTTGTGCAGTCGTTGCAATAAAGGTCGCTACCCATGTAATCAAAAGCACTGGCAGAGCAGCTCTAGCAAAGCTGATCACCACATGAAAAAATAATGCTTGTATGCCATCGATACTAAGCTCGTCTAATGAAACATCGTGCATTAGCTGTATAAAGAGCATGCTGACTTCTTGTGAGATTTGTGGCAGGAATATCGCGGTAGCTATTATGGCTGCTATTAGACCGCTCATGCCTGATAGATCTTGTGAGCGCGCGACCTGACCTGCCTCTCTACTTTTACGTAGTTTGTGCTGCGAGGCTGTTTCGGTTTTTTGGTCTTTATCTTCTCCAGCCATTAACTAAAGAGCTGACTGAAATTATCCAGCAGGCCTTCGCTAACGTAGTCATCTACGCTTGCAGCAAGCCCGCTGAGAGTCAGACTCATTACTATCATTCCCAGAATCAGCTTATTTGGCATGATTAAGAAGTAAATATTGGCTTGAGGTAAGACTTTGGCGACCATGGCAACAAAAATATCGGTTATGGTCATTACTGCTAGAAGTGGCATCATTAGCTTAAGCGAGAGCACGAAAATACCACTAAATATTGCTAGATAATTGGTGGCTAGTCCTGCGTAATTAAAATCTAAAGCCCCGATGGGCATTACAGTGTAGCTTTTAGATAATATCTCAAATAAATTGTAAAAACCTCCCAGTAAGAGGAAAGCAGCAAGTGAGGCGTAAAGATAGAAGATAGCAATAGGATTGGCTCCAGTATTTAAACTTGGCTCGAAAATATTACTAGCACTGCCGCCCATCTGTACTCCAGCTAAATGTGCAAAAGTTGCAATACCATCGAAAAGTAAACTAGCTAGCATCCCCAAGATAGCTCCTAATAAGATTTCAAAAAATATTACTATGCTAAGTAGCCAGGGATTAGTAGGGATGAGGTTTTGGCTGCTAGCTATAGCATACTCATACAAAGTAAAACTAATCACTCCAGCAAAGCCGATCTTAATCATTATCGGGATTTCAGTCCTTGATAAAACTGGTGCAGTCATCATCATTGCCATAACGCGAAACAGTATCAGCAAAAATGCTAATAATAGTTGGACGGTTAAGGTGTCGAAACTAAGAGCCACTGATTTTAGGTTAGCGTGAAACTGCTGTCATTGCGAGCGAAGCGAAGCAATCCATTTCTAGTTTTGCCTAATTTTACTTAGAATTCAACCGTCCGATAAGCGCAATCCCATTTTTAAGTTATACTACTTAATTTATGTAATAACCATTAGGGATAATTAGCAGGTTTTTCCTTGATATTATTAAATAGGATATTATAATTTTGTTCTAATAAAATTAGCTAATTTGGCTACTGTTTAAAGCCTTGTTTTGAATATTATAATAAGCCGGAAATACCGCTATACAGCATAGTATAATAGCTATCCGAGTAATTCGTATTACTCGATCTGATAATAAATTGGTAGCAAACACTGAAACACTGCCAAACCTTGGACCAGCTGTAACTGGCCCTAATGGTCGCACGCCTGAAACGGCGCTGGGATCAAATCGTGCTGGGGGGAATCCAGCACAGACCCCAGCTCCTATCGAAGCTAGAGTAGTTAATGAGACTGTGACTAAACTTGCAGCTCCAGCTGACCCCGCGCCGCAGGACTCTAAAGCCATGTCTAAACAAGACTTGGATAAAGCTTTAGCTCAAAAACCTGAAGCTTCAGAAGTCAAAGGGGTGCCAGTTCTATGGCGTGACACTGTACCGATGATAGCTACAGGTATCGCTTCAGCGATGCATTTGCTTACAGCTTTCGGGCGCATATTTAAAAATATCTTGCCGGCTTCAGCTCAAACATGGCTAGAAAATAACGTACTTAAATTATCTAAGACTGCTAATGCTTTTAATTACACAATGAAGAGTGCTGATTCATTTATGCATAAGCGTGGTTTTGATGCTTTGGGTAGATTTATGCATGT
>CAYUFH010000055.1:6467-10184 GCA_964444015.1 uncultured Gammaproteobacteria bacterium
GATTTAGTTGCCGAACTTATATAAGGTCCCCCCGCAAAAAGGAATTATATAAAATGCTTACACGTAATCAAGTTCTCGTTCTTGGTCTAGCTACGCTTTATGCTGTAGAAGGTATTGCTGGTGCTGCACCGGCTCGCAACAAGCCATATATGAGCAAGGCTCCAAGTGGTATTAAACTTTGTCGTAAAATTAGTACTAGTAAACCTGAAATTATAGTCTGTGTTGGCGGTCAAGCTGGCAGGGTCGCTGTAAGTGAAGCGGCTTTAAGAACAGCGGTTAGAAGTTTAAGAAAACTATCTGCTGCATATCAAGGCAAATTTTCTAAATTATCTACTAACTCACTTTCAGCTCTAACAACTGGCGAATCTGATTCTACTAGTTGTGGTGGATCTGAAGATAGTAGTGATGGTTATGTCGTTGATGGTGCTACCTATGAACCTGGTAGCTCTTCTGAAGAATCTACAAGCTCTGAAGAAACATCTTCTTCTGAAGAAGCAGCAAGTTCTGAAGAATCATATTCTGATGAATCTACTGAAGAAGTAAGCACCGAATCGTATTCTGAAACTAGCCCTACTGAAGAAGTGAGCTCTGAATCGTATTCTGAGACTAGTTCTACTGAAGAAGTGAGTGCTGAATCGTATTCTGAGACTGCTTCTACTGAAGAAGTAAGTACTGAATCGTATTCTGAGACTGCTTTTACTGAAGAAGTAAGTGCTGAGTCATATTCTGATTCTAGCTCTGATACCTATGCTCCTGCTTCATCATTAAGTTCTAGTGATGAAGTTACTGATGGTGTAAGCTCTCCTGTCATTGATGAGATCACTGATGGTGTAAGCTCTCCTATCGTTGATGAAATCACTGATGGAGACAGCTCTGCTTCTACTGATGAGATTACTGATGGGGATAGCTCTGTCGGTGAAGGTGGTACATCATCATTTACTTATTTCTACTATGATGAAGGTGCTTCATTTGGCTATGCTGGTGTCTATGAGCCACCTTCTGATACTGAAGGTGATGTCTAATTAGTTTAGCTTCTTTAAATCAGTTAAGATTGCTGGATCTAGATTACCATCAGAATCTTGCCTGTAGGTGTCTAGTGCTCCAAGTTTATCGGCGCGCATATACGCTTCTACAATGTCTGTAACTTTTGCGAGCTGCTCTTTTGACATACTGCTGTTTGTTGCAACCAGTTCGCGGCTTAAGACTAGTACTGTGTATTCCTTGTTGACTCCGTTGTAATTGTAATTTCTTTTAACTATCATTGCAGGTTTTCTGGCTAAATCTGGAGTTAGTGGATCTGTAAATGCCACCAAAATATCTGCTGCTTTAACTGAAGATATATAGTGTTTATTTAGTAGTTCACCTAGCTTGATAATAAATTTACTGACATCGTCTGTCCCCGAGCGCCCAGCTAAAGAATTTTGAAAGGTACCACTTCTATCTACAAGCAAGTATGCTTTATCGAAACGCTCTCCTCTGAAGACTACTTGATTTGCGATACTGCCTGGAGCATCAAGCCCTAATTCTGTGTTGATTAGCTGATTAGCGATTTTGTTTACAATTTTAAACTTAAATTCTTCTGGTCTTTGGTGGGGGATTGGAACGCTGCTTGGATTGTTGGTGTTGATTGCTGGGTTGTTGGTGCCTGTAGTATCTCCTGGTTTTTCATTGTTGTTTCTACCATCTACTTGCCACCATAATAAGACTCCCAGTCCAACACTAGCTAACCAAGGACTTGCCTTCATAGCAGCTTTGATTAAAGCGTCTTTGCGGCGTAGTCTTTGCTCTTTATCTCCTGTTAATCTTGCTTCTAAAGCCAATAATACTAGACCTAAATATCTTGGGCTTAATTTCCTGAAATGTTCAATATCATATTGTCCTAGGTCTGCTTTGTATTTATCATTTGCGATAGATTTGGCTATTTCTGCTAAACGCATACCAATATTTGTGTTTTGGTATTGTGTCGTTAATTTAGATTGGATTAGTGGATTTTCGCTAAGTGCTTTAAGTAGGCGTGCGGCTATCTCCTCTTGAGTTTCCTCTACTGTACCTATACCTAGTGCTCTAGGTTTAAGTACTCCTCTAGGAGCCGTTTCTGACTTAGCTAAGTTTTTTTTGAGATCACTTAAATTAGGATCTTGTTTTTTGATTTCTTTAAGTAGTGCTTTTAATTTTTCAAGCTCTGTTTTTTCAAGCTCGTCGAGAAAAAAAGTTGCTGTAGATGACTCTAGACTATTTGCTCTTATCGCTGCTATTGTGTTAGCTGTTCCTAACTTACTAGGGTAATATGCTGCAGTGAAGGTATGCTTGCTATTACTTGGAGCTTGTGTTTCATCATCATTTGCAGCGCGACCATCATCATCTGCAACGGCTCTTGCCAGTGCTGCTGTAAGTCCAATCTCGAATTGTGCTGGAGGAGGAGACTGTGGTAATGTTGTTGGACTACCGTCGTTTTGAGTTTCTAGTTCTGTACTCAATTCAGGCTTAGCTGGAGCTTGTCCGTCCGTAAGATTATGAGTGTGCAATATCTGCAATGAGCTTCCCTCGTCTTAACTTAAATACTTATATAAGTATTACACATCTCTATTAATATTGCAAGATTTTATACAGCTTTTTCATATTTAACGTTGCACTAAGGTTCCTCTAGGAGGCATGGCTATAGTACCACCTTCGCCACCAGTTTTCATACATTGGCTTAACGAATCAAGTACCTGTGCAAGCCCTCTAACATTGACGTTATAGGTCATATCACCTTTACCGGTATATAGATTTTTGCGAGTAATAGTTGCTTCTAAAATTTTGCCACCAGTATCTCTTTTGCTTACTGTGACATGTTGACTGCCGTGTTTTTTTAGTATGTAAGCTGCATAACTAGCTGGAATGTCATCCACAGGAGTGTTAGCTAAATCACTTATAGTAGCTTTGACTCTGGCTAACTGTAATCGTAGTTCTGGATTTTGAGCATCTGTATTATATGCTTCTTGTAATAAATATGCTGATTGGTAATCCTTGATAAGGTCAGCCATTAATTTAACTACAGTTAAAGTTTCTTGTCCAACTTTAGTGCTTATATTCCAAAAATGTCCGTGTCCACCTTCAGTTTCTGGGCTAGCTAAATCATAGACAGCATCTACGTTGCCACTTATAGCTGCTGCTGCAAAGACCTCATTGATAATAGCTTTTAGTGCTTCAGGTATATTTTCACTTGCAGCTTTATGATGGAAAAAATCTAAGAAGTTTTTTAGTGAAAGTTCATCAAGCTTCGCCCGCTTAGGGTCATAAGGCACTAGGTTCGGTTTGTTTCCATTGTAAGCTGAACTTAGAAAAGCTTTAGCTACTTTTTTCATGTGATCAGCATTATCAAAATGTAAACCTATGGCTCCACCGGCCATAGTACCAACTGCTCCACCTAAAGCTATTCCAGTGTTTCTATGTTTTCGACTTGCTGGTACTGCGCCCGAAGATTTTTCTAGTTTAGCTCCTAGTGATTGACCACTTGTTGCTCCTGTTCCTATGCCAAATGCAAGCCCTGCAAAAGTTCTAATGAATTCACGTTTTCCAACACCATATGGTTCTCTTATACCCATTCTACATAATATATCAATATATTACGCATTGTGTCAAGTTATAATTTTATTATAATAGGCGGACTTATAATAACCTGAGATCAGCTTTAATAAGGTTTTGGAATTCTTCTGAGCATTTGTTGTAGTCAAC
>CAYUFH010000056.1:0-10113 GCA_964444015.1 uncultured Gammaproteobacteria bacterium
AATAATATTATAATTAATAATAAGAATAAACTAAATAATAAAAGCTTTTATATCTATACCTATTTCTCGCTATAATTATCTGTGACTGCGATGGGGATTGCGACCGGGACACCACTTGGACTGGTAAATAATATGGGGGCTGCCTATGCGACCAGGGGGCCTTCCAGTATAGGAACATATAATCGCTCCAACGAACCAGCACAAGCTAATTTTTCACAATCAGATAATCAGAGAAATATAGTTGTTCCCAAGAAAAAGTCTTTCTTCGTCGGTGCAGTTCAAGATCTTATTAAAACCATGTCGCGTGTCATTTGGGGTGGCATGCTTAATGACAGTCTTAATACTGTACTCAAGGATGCCAATGCTCACTTAGCAGGTGCAGTGCATTCTAACTTTATGGAGGGCTTCGGAAGTAGGCTGGGAGCAGATTTGGTGGGTGCACTTTCAGAGAGAATGTTTAATGGTGAAACTAGTATCCTCGGTTTACGTTTACCTAAGATTCCAGCGGAACTTTCTTCGCAGCTTCTAACTAATTTGTGGGTCAAAGGTTGGCGTTTAGTATCGAATGCATTTAATCAAAACCGACGTACAACTGAAGCTGATAAAAGTCCGGAGATGGAAAAATATCGAGAGTATTTCGATCAGATGCCGTGGGTTAAGTTCGTTAAGAACCAAAACTTGCGATTTAAGAAATACATCAAACCCATTCTAGAAAAGGTTTCTGGCTTGGTCTTTGGTGTGCGTGAAGGTAAGGTCTTTAAAGACGCTAATGGCAAAGACGTTAAAGAGCCGGCAGTCGTTAACTGGAAACATTTACTGTCTGTCGGCTTCGCTTCACTTGGATTAACGGCGTTACTACCGAAAGATACCCAGCAGTTTGGATATAGCGGCATCTATAACGCTAAGGGTGGTTGGCGTAGTATTTTCCGGGTAGCTTCTTCGATGATATTCCCATTGATTGGACGTCTTGAGGGTCAGGCATTCCGCAATGTGCTTGGTATGAACCCTAATGGTTACAGCGGAGATGCTTGTATTAAGACCGCCGTGCGCGAGAAGATGCTAGTGCCTATAGTGCAAGCAGGGGTCGATGCTATTAGTGCTCTAATTACTCGATTCACTACCAAATTCATACCGCTTAACGGTGCTTTCATCGCAACATTGTTGCGCATACCAGCTGAGACTATTGCGACATTAGCGTCGTCTAGTTTGACTGGACTTGCAGCCGCGCACAGAGTTCCTGCTGAATGGGCTTACTTGGGTTCTAAGTACTGGAAGCCAGTTGCCAAGCTGATTGAGAAGGTTTCGATCCCACTCTTTAATAACACCTTTAATTTAGTCTATCGTCATGTCTTCGGTATGTTGCCGACTGATAAGAAGCTTGCTGAGTTCGGCATTAAATACAAAGACTACGATAAGGAATCAGCTGGTGATGATCAGCTCTGCCGCTTCAAAAATAATAATGTTTTCGATGATATAAAACTTCTAGCAACTGCCTTGATGCCTTGGAAAATAATTCCTCATATTAAAAATGCATTTGTTGAGTCACATAAATATGGCGAGCAAGTGCGAGCAGAATGCCATAGTGCTAAAGCTAATGGAGATTCTGAAGCTTCAGAGGCGTGGATGTCTGGTCGTCCTAAGCTTGAGCCTGGACAAGTCTTAGCGCAAAAGAAGGAAGAAGCTGTTAAGAAGCAAGAGCTAGTAGTTCCTGCTGAGTTACCGGTACTTGCAGCTGCATAAATAAAAAGCCGCCTTGTGGGCGGCTTTTAAAAATCCATTTTGTATAAAATTACTTAGGCTTCTACCGGCGCCTGAGCTAGTAGAACTCCGTTATGACGGTGTTCAGCGAAGGGCTCCCCAAATAGGCGGTGTATAGTACCAATAATAGTAGCTTCGCCTTGTGGCTTTTGTATTTCTTGTGAGCCTGCCATTGCGGCAGCCTGATTAAGACCAGCTATACCAGTCATAAGACCTTCTCCTTGGTTAGAACCTCTCAGGAGCTGAGTTTGACGGGGACTGCGATTGCCAAGCCCAGCTCTTTACGAGGATTTTTATGCGACCTTTTTTTGAGGTTTTCTTATAATAGCAACTGTCAATAGGCGTGTCTATATGACAATACGTAAAGCTTTTAGAATCTTAATAATTCAGATATAATCATATCGTTATCGCTAGCGGCGTAGCAGCGTGGCGATCCATGGATTGCTTCGCTGTGTTCGTAACGGCAGGAGTTTTGCACTCATCGTTGAAAGCGCAAAAACGTGCCGTCAGGCACGTTTTTGCTCTGCTATGATTTCCTAAATGCTCAAAACCATAGTACTAGCCGCAGGTAAAGGTACTCGTCTTAAATCTAAAATCCCTAAAGTTTTGCAACGTATCTACGATAAGCCTATACTTGCTTGGGTTTTAGATAGCTTAGCGGAAGTGGAGCAAGATGAGATCGTGGTGGTCGCTGGTCACAAGGCGCGCGAAGTAGAGAGCTTCCTTCATGCCTATCCAGTTACATCTGTTATACAAGAGCCGCAACTAGGTACAGGGCATGCGATGCAATGTGTTGCTGAGCAAGTGCAATCGCTGCGTGATTTTAATGGCACGGTGCTGATACTAAGTGGTGATTCGCCATTGATTAGGTCTGAGACTATTAATGAGTTGGTGGATTTTCATCAGAGCGTTAATGCTGATCTGACTTTGCTTACAGCTGAAGTTAAGAAGCCTAAAGGTTACGGGCGCATTATTCGTCGCGGCGAAAATGTAATCGGCATCATGGAGGAGAAAGATTGCTCTGAAGCTGAGCGAGCGATTAAAGAAATCAACTCAGGGGTTTATTGTTTTAAATGGCAAGTAATGCGTGAAGGGCTTAAGTCTTTGCGCAATGATAATGCTCAAGAAGAATACTATCTAACAGACCTTGTCGCTTGGGCTTACAAGCAAGGATTGCAGATATCTAGCTATGAGCTTGATAATAATGATGAGATTATCGGTATTAATACCCGCGCTGATCTTGCGCTAGTAATCCAAAAGAAAAATCAAAAACATCTACATGCGCTGATGAAAGCAGGCGTGACTATAGTAGATCCGATTAGTACTTTTATTAGCCCTGATGTAGAGATCGGTAGAGATACTATAGTTTTCCCTGGAACTTATATCCATCGCAGAGTCACCATTGGTGAAGCGTGTAATATTGGTCCTTTCACTTCGATTTATGGTCCAGCTGAAATTGGTGCAGGTACTACGGTGATGCACTCACACGTGTTTAGAAGTACTATCGGTGAGAATTGCACTATCGGTCCTTTCGCACATATTCGTGATGGTAATGATATTGGTAATAATGTGAAGTTAGGTAGTTTCGTTGAGGTGAAGAATTGTGAGATCTCGGACAATGTTATGGCTTCGCATTTGAGTTATCTCGGTGATAGTAAAATCAAATCTCACGTTAATATCGGAGCTGGTACTATCACGGCTAACTACGATTCGCGCACTGGTGAGAAGCATCAAACCATAATACGTGCGCGTGCTAGTACTGGTGCTAATTCTGTTCTGGTTGCGCCGATTGAACTTGGCGAAAATGCAATGGTGGCAGCAGGTTCAGTGATTACTGATGATGTGCCGGCAGATAGTCTGGCGATAGCAAGACCACGTCAAGAAACTAAGTCGATGCAAAAGTCATAGTCTAAGCTTTTGCTTCTTCTTGGCTATGCATATGTTTTAGGAGTAGCTCGTGTACGGCTTGCTCACCTGGTTCTTTGCTTGAGCCACGTTGAGTGCAGAATCTTACTGCATTCATAAAAGTGTTTCTAAGGCTGGTACTTAGTTTTGCAACTTCAGTCGTAATTTCATCTTGAGAGAATAATCTGGAGTACTGTTGGATGATTGCTTCTACTCTTTCGCCAATGATTTTAAAATTTATAGTTCTTTTGCTGGGATCCAGTATAGACCAGGTGCCTGTCAACCCGTCGTGGCTAGTCCACATGTCTTCAATAGGTCTACCTAAAGTTAGAGCTCTTAGTATATGCCCAAGATCAGTTTCTATTCTGGTGGGATGTGCTTTGAATATTTTTTTATCGACAACATCTTGCATGTTTTTTAGTTTGCAGCAGAAGGTAGAAAAAGTTTGTACTATTTGTGATTGGTAAGTGTTTATTGATGTCATATGTGCTGGGATGCCGAAAAGTTTCAGCATGACTTCAAGGGAGATAACTGTTGCCAAGCCGCAAGCATGAATATTAACTGGTTGTTTACTAGGGTCATTGGTTTGAGGTGATTCGGAAAGATTGGCTCTGAGATAATGGTCTAAAGTCTTAAGCAACTCTATTACTATCATAAAAGTAGGGTTGATTTGATATAGAAGCTCAAGGTCTGCTGCGTATTCTTGATACTCTACCCCTTGCAGTACGTAGCCATTGCGGTGAGCAGTCACCAAATTATTGATGAAATGTGGATCAGAGATCTTAGTGATATCAGTATCTAAAGATATCCAAGGGATATCATGGCATCTATCATCAATGCCAGCTATTTCAAAAGCATGGGTTGCAACCGCTGCAGGAAAAAACTTTAAACCAAATTGCCATTGATTGATTTGGGCTGCAATAACTCTTAGGTCGATTTTCTTTCCGTGTTTGCGCTTAAATAAGTCTATTTCTTCTAATCGAGCTTTGATTTTTTCAGGGTCTTTCCCGTTAACAAAAAGCCAAACAGGGCTATCTTTGAAATCATAGTCCTGTTTACTTAGCTCATCAAGAAAACGCGGGAGATTAACCTCACTCTCGTGCACAGCAGTAGTTATAATCGCTTGGGGACTAAGTGGGAGATTGGCTTTCAAGCATTCAGCAGCTTTAGTTGCTTGATGGTGGTATTGGGGTAATAAAGCTTGTTCTAAAGTTAAATAATCTTTGATACTATCAGTGATTAGGTGTCTTTGACGTTGCTGTGGATCAAACGATTCGGTCATGTGTTCAATGAGTAGAGGGTTTAAGAGCAGTGCTGGTGTGTCAGAATCATTGGGATTCCATCTAGGGCAGATGCTTCCATCAGTTAAAGCAGCTCTTGATTCATCAATTAGAGTTTTGGTATCTAGATTATTACAAATAGCTAGTTCGAAACCATATTGATCTCTGGGAGCATAAGAGAAGCTTGAGCTAGTTGTATTTGTTTGCTGTTTATTGAGGTGAGTTTTGTAATTATAGTAACTGAGAACTCTTGTTAAAGATGCGGCATAGGTCAATAAATCATTGGAGCGTAACAGAATCTTGAGTTCAGTATCATGGTTATCCATTTCTGCATTTGTTGATTCAAAAAACTCTCTAAGAATTGCACAATCAGCCTCGAGTTGTTTTCTTTGAGCTTCTGTAAAGCTGGTTGAAGTCTCAAGCTTAAGAAGCTCTAGAGATTTTGGGATAATTTCTAATAGTAGTGGTGGTATGTGAAATGGACTCAAATCGGGATGAGGGTTATTATCAGCACCTCTATCAAGAGCTTGATATATTTGGTGTAGTTTAGTAAGCATTTGCTCTAAACTCTCCGGGTCGCCATCTCCCCAGGGACCTTTATTAGGATGCAGCACTCTATGGCGCGTTAAAGCGCAGGCAATTTGCCCAAGATTGTGGGTTGCGATACTAGATGAATTTGATTCAGACAAGTTTCTTATCTTATGTTCAAAATGAGAATCTTAGCATTGAATAGCCTAATTTAGGCGATAATATTGAGAATTTTGCCACAAAAAGCTGAATCTAAAAGATCAGCAAGAGTGCCCCAGCCTAGTGACTCTAGAGCTAGACGGTATTTTTTGCGTGAGCGCACTAATTCAGTGCCGACTTTTTTACGCAGTGAGAAATAACTGCCTTCTACGCTTTGGGGTATTGCAGCTAATAATGCTTGCCAATTACCAATTTTAGTGCCGATATCACCGATTTTTTCGCCAATATTCTGCATTAAATTGTTCTGGCGGAAGCCCTCAGGGAGCTTGCCATGTAAGTTAGAAAGTAGATTACTAGCCATATCAAGTAGACAAAGGGGGCTTGATAATCTAATTGACATTAAGTTTAAAAATAATTTTGGTTTAGGTGTTGCACTCGTAGTTTAGAGCGCAAAAACGTTCCATCGGGCACATTTTTGCTAGGCCTTAGCCTCTACAGTGGCATTTTGGTATTTGTAAAGATTGGCGACGATATGGTTATTTGGGTTCTTGAATGGTCCGTAGGTTAGTATGGCTGGTTCTTTAGGGTCAGATTTCCAAGCATGCGGACTGCGAGGAGTTTGGAAGGCGCTGCGCAGATAACTTGTTTTAATTGGACTTTTTGCTGGGGGTTTGCGTTTAGTATGTCCAGTTTTTTTGCTGTTGAGGCTATCATTCCATTGCTGAAAAGCATCATCAAGACTAAGTTCCAGCTCTTCAAGTTCAGTATCTGTCTCAGCTGCAACTAAGCTTGCCATCTTGTCGATAACAGGAAACAGTCCTGCGCTTAATGTTCTTGGTGTTGCGCGATAATAGTCTGCAGCTTCATCTTTGCTGACGCGTTTACGTTTCTTACGGCCGTCATTAGCACCATTAAAGCCACCTTGCTCTTGTTGATCTTGGTCGCGGTCGCGGCGAGCATCCGCGCTTTGAAATTTGTCTAAGTAGTCAAACTTAGGCACTACACTATCTGGTAGTTTTTCATAAGCCCCAGTATCGTCCATGACAGAGCTGTTATCTGTCTGGTTTGACTGTCCAATACGATTCTGAGCGCTGCTGGCGCTAAGCTCATCTTGGCTGCTAGGGTGATATATGGGCATTTCTTTGCTAGTAACCATATTTTAGCTCTTTGTGGAGCTATTTGTAAATACTAGCAAAAGTAAATACATATTGTCAAGATGATTAAATAAAATTAGTCTATTGGGGCTGAAAATCCTTAATTCTTGCGAATTAGGTCGCCAAGACCATCGATATTAGCCTTCATATAGCCAATATAGCTGTTTCCATGACCATTGTATGAAGTAAATTTTTCACCGCGATTAAGGGCCATACCTTGTATTGTAGGGCTAGGGTCGCGCTCTAAACCGGCACTAATGCGTGAGTTGCTAATCTCTAAAGTCGCTGTCTGAGCGGCTTTTACCTGTGATAGAGCCTCCTCTATCATCATAATTTCGCCAGCTTCAGTAACCGAACCGCGGCGTTGCATTAACTCTTTTTCAAGATTAGTTAAATCGCTAAGAACTTTATTAGGGTTCTGAGTTACCGAGGAGCTTTGATTAGTGTAGATGTTGCTCACAGGGTCATTTAATCAAGCCTAGGTTAAGGACTGGTTAAGGCTAGTACTTCCTAAGAGCATTAAATATAGTCTCACCAAAGACGTTAGCCACCATATCAGTAGCCCAACTGGCGGCTTCACCACGTTTATCCCAGGCTTCACGGCTAGGGCAATGTTCAACTATGTCAATTGCAGCCAGGCGATTCTGCCTACGCACCTGCATATCAAGCTCACGAGCAATCAGCATGGCTTCACGGTAACTAAGTTGTCCTGGTGAATGATTGCTTACACCACTTAAATCCAAAATATTCATATCCCAAATCACATGAATTTTGTCACAGTTCTGTAGTTTGGAGATCGCCATGCTCACTGTTCTACGCAAACCAAGTTCATCAATATCTTCCATCGTGAAATATAAATGATTGCAATTGTCTTCAGCTGATTTGTGACTTACACCGAGATGCACAATGTTTTCACTGGCTACTAGTGGAGCCTTGTCACCATGAGCTTTAAGCAAAGCTTGAAAATCTGGATGTTGTTTGCGCGAGTCGCCATCAAAGCTAATTGCTGTAAAGGACATGCGATTAGCGTTCCAGCTTTTGGTTACATCTGGAGAGCTGTTATGTAAGTGGTTGCTTAACCAAATTATTCCAAGCTTGGGTATTTGCCTAGAGAGAGCTGCTACGCTTGCGATACTTAAGCTGGCATCTCCGCCTAGTAATATAGGTAGGTGTTCGGCAACTATAGATTGTTCTATTCGTTGGCTTAACCAAGTGTTCACTTGAATAATAGCTTCAAGATTGCGAATATGCTTGGCATCTTCTTGTATCTGAAACGGACCCAAGGCCGGTGGCTCGCAGCTACTAACCTTGCAACCGACGGCTTCAAGTTTGGCGACCATATCATTCTCAATAAAACTATGTGCACCTTCTTGTGCAAGATTGTCCGTACCCCCGAAACCCCAAGGCGCAAGTATTAAATCGACCTCTGGACTAGGGTGAAATTCTCGGCGCTGGCGTGATGATAGGTTCTGATTGGCTGGCACAAAATATATGTTAGCAATTGCCTATATTAATGGCGATGGGCGAATGCCCAAAGCGATGTTAGAATGAGTTTTATGGTTGTAAAAGACAAAGATACCAGTACCGGACTTAAAACAGAAGAATTAGTCATTAATATGGGTCCTCAGCACCCTTCGACTCATGGAGTTCTACGTCTCAAAATTAAAACTCGTGGTGAAATTATCACTGAGTGTCAGCCAGTAATAGGTTACTTGCACAGAGGTATGGAGTGGTTGGCGCAGAATCGTAATTACGTTCAATACCAAGCTTTAGTAGATAGAGTTGATTATTTGGCTGGTATGAGTGATAGTCATGCTTATGTTGCTGCTGTTGAGCAGGTCTCTGCAATCCAGGTTCCTCGCCGAGCAGATTTGCTACGTATCCTAATGGCAGAGCTTAATCGTATTACTTCACACCAATTGTCTTTGGGTATATTTATGCTCGATCTTGGTGCGATGATGGGATTTCCTTTCTATACATTTAGAGATAGAGAATCGATACTCTCACTATTAGAAGAAGTTTCAGGTCAACGCATGATGTTTAACTATATGCGTATAGGCGGAGTCCACAAAGATGTACCTAAGGGCTGGCTTGATAAATGCGAAGTTTTAATTCGCGACAAAATACTTAATTATGTAGATGAGTATGAAGACATAGTTACTGGAAACCCAATCGTGAAGAGCCGTACTCAAGGTTTAGGTGTTATCGATCCTAAAAGAGCTATTGATTATGGAATTACTGGTCCTAATCTAAGAGCTTCTGGCGTTAACTATGATGTGCGTCGCTCCAAACCATATTCTTTGTATAGTGAGTTTGATTTTAATGTTGTAACTCGCAGTGAAGGAGATGTTTTCGCTCGCTACAAGTGTCGTATCGAAGAAATTCGTGAAAGCTCTAAGATTATATTGCAGGCTATAGCTAAGATCCGTGAGCTACCGGGTGGAGAGCATGCGACAGCAGCTACTGAATTGCAAGCCAAAAAACTAATGCCTGGTTTTAAAGCAACAGCTGGTGAAACTTATACTGCAGTAGAATCTCCGCGCGGTGAGCTAGGTGTGCATTTGTTTAGTGATGGTACTACGGTTCCTTATAGACTCAAATGGCGTTCACCAAGCTGGTTCCCTACTAGTGCTATTACTGAACTAGTTGCTGGAGAGATGATTGCTGATGTAGTTGCGATATTTTCATCTCTCGACGTTATCCTTCCAGACGTAGACAGATGATTGTGAAATGGCACTTTTGTCCATCTGCTTTGTTACACTTCGCCCTCGGCATGCTCATGTATGTCTCGTATACACTCCGCTGCCTCGGGCTCGTGTGCCTAGCATCTGGAGCAAAATGCCGATTTCACATTTATTAATAAATTTATGAAATTAGTAGTAGCACTAGGAAATCCAGGCTCCAAGTACGACGGTACTAGGCATAATATCGGTTTTGCAGCAATAGAATATTTGCTTAAAGAGCATGGATTGAAGCTGCGCAAAGAATCTAAGTTCGAAGCGAATTGCCTAGCTACGGAGATTGCAGTTTTTGCTGAAGGCGCAGAGGATAAAGTTATTTTTGCTTGCCCTAATACTTATATGAATCACTCTGGGACGGCAGTTCAGAAGCTTATGCAGTTTTATAAAATTACTAATCAAGATTTACTGGTGGTGCATGACGATGTTTCTATAGATTTAGGTAAAGTACGTATCTCTGTAGACAGAGGTGCTGGCGGTCAGCACGGAGTAGAAGATATTATTGAGAAACTTGGTGGTGCTAAGAATTTTTGTCGTTTGCGTATTGGTGTCGGTCCTGATCCTGGTGGTGATAGCCGCGGAGATTATGTG
>CAYUFH010000057.1:0-10027 GCA_964444015.1 uncultured Gammaproteobacteria bacterium
ACCATGCCATTAGTAGGTGTTGTTGCTAGTGCACCATTTATGGTGGTATTAGTACCTGCAATAGTAGTATTGCCACCTGGATCACCAAGGCTTGGACTATTAGTTAGACTAAATTCAATACCGCTACCATTCATATAGTAGAGTTTTGAGTCAGGTTTAACGTAAAGCTTACCCCAGTCAAGAGTAGGACCAGGAATACTAGCCATCTCCTTAAGTGCCAAGGAACCATTAGTGCTCAAAATTGTATTTGGACTAAGAGTACCTATACCAACACTACCATTATCATTAATAGCAATTGCTGCAACACCATTAGTAATCAAACTTAAACCTTGATCATCAAGGTTACCTAATAATCTATCTGCTCCTGCCGTATCACCATTATTAGTATATTCACCACCGCCACCAGAACCAGTAGGAGGAGCCCAAGTAGCAAAACCAAAAGCATCCGAGGTAAGAACCTTACCAGCAGCAGCACCTTGAACAATTTTAAGTGAAGCACCATTAGCGCTATTAAGAATTACTGTCGGATCCTGCAGTGTTTTGAGTGTCAGCGTTTGCAAAGTATTGGTATAAACTACTGAGGCTGGTAGCTGACTAGGACCTAACACACCAACTATCTGCGAAGCTAAAAGACTAGTAGTGGTACTTCCACCCAAGCCACCAGGACCAAACATTGGGGTTCTAGCATTATTATTCGTGAAATAAAAATTATTACCATCATATTCTATAGAACCATTTTGTGGTGCTGTAGTTAAAGTACCTGGACGCAGTTTGATTTGCGGAGTACTTGATGTACCACCTTGTATATCCAAGAAAGCAGTCGGATCTACACCGATCCCTATGCGACCTTCTCGATTAAAACTAAAAGAACTAGCCTCATTACCATTAAAAAATAATTCTAGTTGATGCTTAGAATCATCATAAGCAAACTCAGCAAACTCAGCATCGGTATCACCAATGCTTACAGTAGGGGTGGTGATAATCCCTTGTGTTCCATCAGGATTGGTAATTTTGGCTTTGAATTTACTTTCTCTAAGCGGACGGAATGATTCTGTTGGAACGGGCAGGGTTACTATATATTTGCCAACAGGAGCTTTAATAATCCTAGTCGTGATTTGATCTTGAGGTCTCGCCTCGAAAACTATACGTTTCAGTATGTGCTCGATATAGCAATCATCGAAAGCACCAGGACTACATTCAGCCTTAGGGTTACTAGCAACATCCGCACTAGCTATGGCTGGCTGAGCACCAAGAAACTCTGCTGTAACTTTAGTACCATAAGTATTCACTAAACGATTTTCGGTATCATATAAATCAATCTCAATATCTTTAGATGATTTAGCGAAATAACCAAGCTCCATACCAATAGAAACTTTTTTGCGAGCACGTCCTAAAGTAACAGTCTGACTACCAATATATTTACGCTTACCAGCTATAACCTCGAAAGCATCAAGCCTTACGCTAGACTGCTTATCAAACTTATGCATATAAAGGCTTTCCGGTTGAAAATTAAGTCTTATACCTTTACGCTCTGCTAAATTAATTTTCTTGTCGTTGTTCGGACTAGTTAAAATCAACTTAGGGTTTGTGCCTTTAATAAAATCTAGTTTGTAAAAACCTTTTTCAATTATTTCAGTATCATTTTTAATAGTTGCCGACTGCAAAGCGGGAGCAACGGCCATGGCTGGAGTCCATGACAGGGCCAATAGCGATAAGAATATACGCAGTAGTAACTGTTTAAACAATGATATTAGAGGCTTTTACGCCCTAATTACATTAGTCACAGTTGTGAGATAAGATGATTAAACTGAACAGTTGAGACTTACTACACCATTTAGTCTAGGTGATTTAACTGAACACTTAAGATAGGCTAGAACGCTCTACTATCAAGGCATCTTCGATATTATCCTGAAGAATATTTAATCCTGTTCTAGCTGCTTCGTCCTCATTAACATTAATTTCTTCAGCTTCCACTTCATCTGAAGGTAGCTCTTGCATTAGCTTCTCGTAGTCCTGGAACGGCACTATTTGTCCGAAACACAACAGAGAGGTTTTAACGTATTTATGCAAAGCAGAAGCGAACTGAATAGTAGTGTATTTAGTAAACAATTCAAGCAGTTTAGGAACATCAATAGACTTAGCCGCCCTACGCTCCAGTAGTCGCATTTGATAATTACGGAACATATCTTCTCTAATAAGTGGATCTGCTTCATTAAGCTCATAAGCGATGCTGAACATAGTACCGTGCCTACGCTTAGCTTCAACCTCACCATAACTAACTGAAGCAATAATAGAGACATTAGGATTAGAACTTAACTTCTTGAGAGTATAAATCAGCTCTTTCACTCGCTGACTCTCTTTGCCGCTAGCCAGTGTTTGCAACACTTCTTCTACTTGACCAATATATACTATGCATGGTCTTGCGTTGAGTATAACTTTCTGCAGCTCTGATAATTTCTCTGGGAATGATACTATGCGCTGTGCATCAATATAAACAAAAGATCTATTAGTATTGGCTGCTGTTGCTCTTGCTAGGTAAATCTTCTCAGACTCACCATTGCCAGAAATAATTGCCATACCCATAATAGCGCCGCCACTTGGGGATCTAGGGTTACGTTTACGGATGAGTATAGTACTAAATGCTGCAGCCCAATAATCCATAAACTCTGGAATGAACATATGACGCTTCATTTTTTCAACCAGAATAACATTAGACTCGAAAGGATACTCATCAGCGAGTATCGGCTCTTCGATCACTACTTTCTCGAAATCTGACATATAAAAACGTTTACAGATAGATTCGCTAAAACGTTTACGAATTTCACCAGGCAGGCGAATCAGTCCTAATAACTGCCAAGGCTTTAGCCCAACACCTATATCAGAGACTAAATTAGTCATCAGTTCTATCATGTCCATTTGCAGGTGTCGTACTTTTAAAGCTGAGATTAAGGATAGCCAAACATCTTTATCACCAGCAGCAACAAACGGATAAGCCCTATCAAAAAGTGATCTTAAAATCTGAGACTGATCAAAACAAATCTGATTAATCGAGAATTCATCAACAAACTTAGTAAAAGATTTAGTCAAGAAGATTTTTCTTTCAGCGGGTGTTCTTAAATCTAATTGAGCAACAATAATTTTACGAGTCTCAAGCTTATGCTTTTGCTCTAGCAGCATAGTACCTAATATATCTGCAAGCTCATCATTCATTATTAGTCCGGTCATTGCTCGAATAACGATTTCTTTTTGGACCTCGACATCTTCCATTGAGGCTAATTCTTGCAATTCTCTAAGCAATATTGGCTGGGCTTGGTCTGGGCTTAAGGCTACCAGCGCACGCAGCGCAGAATCATAGAAAAACTCTGCCGAACTATTAGAGATCCAAGATGGTCTAAGTATATTAACGAAATCCACTATTAAATTAAAAGCAAATGGATGCTTCAATAAAACCAATGCTCTAATAACTTCTGTAGTGATAACACCTAACTCTCGAATTGGTCTTTGTAAATATTCAGCTAGTTTATTAAAAGCTAATTCTTGCCTATGATGATCTTGAGTGATAATCCAGCGTGCCCACTCATCTACATCAGAATGGTCATAATCCAAGAAGACTTCATAATTAGGTCTACGCTTTTGTTTTATTTCATCAACATCATCTTCAGAAATATACTCACCTGCAGTCTTCTCTTCAAAAAAATCAAAAATTCCTGGCGCTTGAAAATAAACATAGACCAGCAGGCCGGCAAGAATAAAAATTCCTAAAGCCAGATTCAATAAACTAGGTTCAGCTGAGAATGCTAGTTCCATACCCACTTATGCTCTTATCCCCAAGTCAGCAAGAGCGCTATACTCAGCTATAGAACCTAGACTCGTGAATGGATTGCTTCGTCGCGATGCTCCTCGCAATGACGGAGCCCGCTTACAATGACAAGATACTTATACAGATAATAATTTAAAGGCGCAGACCTGCTCGAAAACAGAAGCACCATAATTCACTAGAGCATGCCTGTTTATCTTGACTTTGTCGTCCTTGTCGTTAACCAGCACATTATCAAAAAACTTATTCACTGGCTCTACAGCCTTCAAAAACTCCGCTTCTGCGAGAGGCTCATAATAAGTAGGCTTAGCCAGCAAGACATCTAAATGTTTAAAGCAGGCATAAACAGATTGTTCATGTTCATTATTAAGCGATCCCTCGCTAACTTTAGCTCCTATGGATCTATCACCAATATTAACCACCCTCGTAATCGCTTCGACTAGACTTGGGAACTCTGGTCTAGCACGCAAATTGTACATTAGATGTACCATCATATGTCTACGATTTAAATCCACCAAAGGATTCGCCGCTTCCAGTACCGCCTTGTTGATTTCAGTGTTCTTATGTGAGATCTCAAAAACAAACGGTAATCTCTGTATCAAAAACTCTTTTACGCTAGTGCGTGCTAGATTCCAGTCGAACTCAGGTACTTCTATGGTCTTTTTAGATTCACCAGAGCCGCGTGATTTACTAAATAGCCTACCAGTACCGAACTCAGCAGCAGCAAGATCAACTACATAGTCTACTAGCTTATCTAAATTAATAATCCAATGAGAATGTAGAACTATCTCCAATAAACCATTTGCTTGCCTGCGCAGCGCAAAAGGATCTGCTGAACCTTTAGGGATTTTACCAGCAGCAAAGAAACATACTAAAGTATCTAAACGATCAGCAACTGAAATAATTTTGCCACCAATAGAACTAGGTAAATTATCACCAGCGAAACGCGGCATATAATGTTCGCCTATCGAGCAAGCGAGCACTTTATCTAAACCTTCACGAGCAGCATAGACCCCACCAATCTCTCCTTGAAGCTCAGTAAACTCAAAGACAAGATGACTAGTTAAATCTGCTTTAGCTAATAATGCTGCTTCTAAAATTGCTTTGCTTTGATTCTTATCATTAAGATTCTCTGCTTCTGCTCTAGTAGGATTGGTTGGATAATTAGGAGCCAGTTCTTCAAGCATATACTTAGTTATTGTTTGTATGCGATGAGCTTTCTGTAGCATATTGCCTGCTTGGAAATTAATTTTCTCCAGTTTAGGCAAACGCTGACTAAGAGTGGTTTTTGAGTCCTCTTCTACGAAGAACTCAGCATCTTTAAAACGCGGGATTATAACCTTCTCATTACCTGACTTAATATTGGCTCGCGCTGCAGCCAAAGGATTATTACTCACGGCAATGAAATAAGGAATTAATTTACCATCACGCAAAAGAGGAAAATATCTTTGATGTTTAGCCATCACAGTGATTAAAACCTGCTGAGGAATCTTCATGAACTGCTCGTTGAATTCACAAAGTATAGGCTCAGGATTCTCAACTAAGTTAATAACCTCTTCTAATAAACTTTCATCGATCTGCACCTCTGCCTTAAGAGTCGCAGCTAGCGCAATAGATTTGTCGCGCACTAATTGTTTGCGCTCAGCTAACTCAAGTATCACACCACGTTTAGTAAGTTCGCTGCGATACTGTTCAGCACTCGTAACCCTAAAAGCTTCTGGCGAAAGGAATCTATGACCATAACTAATATCTCCAGCACCCAAGCCATCAAGTTCTATTTTTAGAATTTCAGGTTTGGCACCCACCATTAAAGCCATAATCCAACGTAGCGGACGAGAGAATTTCAGTGAACCATCAGCGCTGCGCATAAAACGCTCACCTGGAGTTTCAGTAATAATTCGAGCAATATTTGCTTCTAACAATGCAGCAGTAGAGACTCCTTGCTGCGATACGCGCGCATAGACATAAGCATTATCTATATATAAATCTGCTTCTTTGACTCCGTTCTTCGCCGCGAAACCCAAAGCTGCTTGAGTATATTTACCATCAACGAAAGCAACATTGGCTGGCGGACCCTTAATCTCTAATTGTTTATCACTAGAAGCTGCAACTAAATCCTTTACTTCAAAAAATAATCTACGCGGCGTATAAGCAATATTAAAATCACTAAAACTCAAGCTATTACTTATAAATAAGTTCTCTAAGCTGGTTTTTATATGCTCAGAAATAGGCTGCAGCACCCGCGCCGGCAGTTCTTCAACACCAATTTCAAGCAAAAAGTTACAAGTAGCTGACATAATATAAAGAGAGTCAGCACCAGTCTAACATATGCTTTCATGCTCAAAAAACTAGCGTTAACTTTAGTAAAATTTTATCAAGCTTTAAGCGCTTCTCGTCAACACGTATGTCGCTTTGTGCCTTCTTGCTCGGAATATTCTCATCAAGCAATCAGCAGGCATGGACTTATTAAAGGTAGCTGGCTCACTCTTACAAGACTATGTAAATGTCATCCACTATGTTCTAGTTATGGTTTTGATCCAATACCCTAATTTATCATTCCAAGCAGGCTCCGTCATTGCGAGCGTAGCAAAAATGAGCCCAACGGCTCATTTTTGCGCTTTCAACAATGAGTGCACAATGTAAAAATCACACAAGCATTATAATAGTTAGGTCAAACAAATTTTATGGATATTTCTGCAATAACTTACTCAATTTTCATTCCCTTACTTAACTACATACATGCCGCTTGTAAAAGCATAGGTTTAGATAGCTTCGGCTGGTCTATAGTACTGCTAACTGGCATTATCAAACTTATACTTACTCCACTAACTTTTAAGCAGATCAAAAGCACCAAAAAAATGCAGAAAATTCAGCCTAAACTCAAGGCACTGCAAGAGGATTTTCGCTCAAAAGAAACTCAGCACAAAGATCAGCCAGAAAAACTCAACAAAGTGCGCTTAGAGTTTCAGCAAAGAATGATGGGCTTCTACAAAGAGCACGATGTTAACCCGCTTGGTGGTTGTTTGCCGCTACTGATACAGATGCCGATACTGCTAGGCTTATTCTGGACTTTCTCTGGACCACCATTCCAAGAGAAACCCATATATGTAGATCTTAAAGTAGTCCCAGCAGCAGAAGCTACTCGCAAAGAAGTTAAACCAGCTACCAAAGGTGAGATCTATGTAGATGCAGAGGGTAGACGTGCACGCATCGCAATAAATACCAAAGGTATAACTTTAGTAGAAGGTGAATCTTACAAACTCAGCACCAGCAAAATCACTGGTGACGCAGAGCTAGCTGCTGATGCTATCAAGTGGGGTTTCCAAGGTGGCAAGAGCACTAGTGAAGTTGCCAGCCTAGATGCTCAAGCTAATGGCAATGTCTTAGTTAGTGCCCTGAAAACAGGTTCAGCACGCATTGAAGCTCTACTTCCAGCTACTGTAACTGGTGATTGTTTCTTCTTTATACATGATTTCAGTGACTCTGGAGTTATCGATAAACACACGGGTAAATTCAATCTCGATATATTTATACTTGCTTGTCTATTTGGTCTTAGTATTTGGTTCGCATCTAAGGTCAGCATGCCAGCACTACCTAAACTAAAACCAGGTGAAGTTGAAGATGCGCAAGCTGCCATGCAACGCTCAATGGCAACTATGATGCCAATCATGATGACAGGTATGATGTTCTTCATTCCATTACCAGCAGGAGCACTACTGTATATGGTGGTGAGCAGTATTATTCAAGCAGGTCAGACTTATTTTGCGATGGAAAGATACAAGCATATTACCCATAGTTAGTTATTTACGTTGAATTTGAATATCGCAACCTGGATAAACCAATAGGGATTTATACTCTAGTCGTCCTAATTTTCCTCTTGTAACATAAGCAGAAATCTTAGTTGTAGGATGAGTATCGCTAGTCTCTTCTACTGGATAAAGACCAGGAACTAACAAGCCAGACGCTGGACTGCGGTCGAAGTATTTAGCAAGACCTCTATATAAATTTTTATTGCCCTCATAAATACTAACTAGAAAAGTATCCGAGCGTAGATTCGGCGGCACGAAAGCACCAGCCCTAACTATTCTTCCAGTACTATTACTCCATTCAAGCATTTCACTGCCGATATTCTTACCAAGTTCTTGTCCTAGTTTTTGTCCTTCTTGAATAATAGTCCTGCACTCTGTAATCAGCCTCTGATAGGCCTTCTTAGATACAGCTTCCATCAAACCGTAATTAATCAAAGCAGATACTGGTATTGAAGGGAAAATCCATGTTCCTAAAAGTAAGCTGTCCTCTAAGCACAATTGCTCTGCTTGATTTAAATTATGTTCTTTCGCTAAACGACTAGCTTCTGTGCGGTAGTATCCGTGAGCCGACTTTGCAAATAATGGCGACATCATAGCCGTGCCAGACACTAGTAAGGAGAGTTTTTTGAACCAGCTGCGTTTATCATAGAGCGCTGTCTCCCTAAGTGGAAGCTCAAGATCTTCAATTTCAGCATCTGTAAGCTGGACATTGTACAAATTATTCCATGGGTCATTTTTACCATCATTATCTCGAATAGTACCAGTGTCCTTTATACTTGCAAAAACATGGTTAAACAGAATATTATAAAAAGCAAAATTACCAGGAAAATCCATGAACGCCAGTGACCGCGATATTGATTTAATGGCCTTATCTTCATCAGCTTTAGTACTAGGAACTGGACTCTTCTTTAGTTCCTCAGCACGATACTTTCGTGCAGCAGCTGTAGTCATAGCTGTATTAAACAAGGAGAACGGTAAACCTAGTGCTGATAGTAATAATATACGTCTGCCGTTATCTATCAAGAAACACCTCTTCAACATAATATATCACGGGACGGGCACCCCACATTATAATAAAATTATAACGTGGGATACCTATCTGAACTGTTCAAGATAAATCAAAGAACTATTATATGCCTTCATTAGATCAGTATCGCTATTAAGCTTGCGAGCCACGGTCACCGCATCACCAAGATTAACGTTCCATATAACTAAATTATTACCAGCCACTAAAGCTTGCTTGCAAATCGCCGTATAGTCGCCGAAACGCGTCAGCGCCTTCATAGTAAGTTCATCAGAAATCACCAAGCCCTGATAGCCAAGTTCAGCTCTAAGCTCTTCTTGAATAATAGTAGGTGAGAGACTTGCTGGCAGCTTCTCGTCGAGATGCGGCAAAAGTAAATGCGCAATCATCACCGAATCTACGCCAGCTTCTATTGCCGCTTGAAAAGGTTCTAAATGTTTTTCATAGTCAAGTATCCAATGAAAACCAAACTTCTTAGGATAATCTAGTATCGGTAAAGCCAAATGCGAATCCAGATCAGTATCCCCATGCCCTGGGAAATGTTTAGCACAGCTCTTAATACCATAACGTCTGTATTCTTCTATTAATATTTGTGCTTGAGAGGAGACAAGTTTAGGATCAGCTCCTAGGCTGCGCTCACCAATAACAGGATTCGCTGGATTAGTATCCAGGTCTACGCAAGGCGCATAGTTATAATTAAAACCCAGATCCTTAAGTTCAGTGCACATCACGCGCGCATGTTCTCTAATCGCGGCATCGTTTTGTTTGCCCAAATCTCTAAGGCTTGCTAAAGGCGTAGTCACCTTGCGCAAACGCTGTACCCGTCCACCTTCTTGATCTACACTTATAAGCAAATCTTCACCAAGTAAATCTTTAAGGTCACTAACTAGCTTGATTACTTGCTTGCGCGATTCTATATTCTGATCGAAGAATATCACTCCAGCTGGTTTAAGTTCAGTGAGTTGCGCGGCAATCTCAGGGCTAAGACTAAGCCCTGGGAAACCTACTATAAATAATTTGCCAATATTCATGACTCTACTGCTGCTAAGTACTTCTCGAACAGCGCCAGACTCTGCTCATGCTGGCTACTAAAATCATAATCTAGATGATTAAAATATTCACGCACTCGTGAGTCACTTAGCCCTGTTATGCGAGCTGCTTCCGTCACTACTTCATTAAAATATAAACCCAAGCCATCAACTTTAAGTTGGCTAAACATTCTGCGCAAACTTGCTTGCATCTCGAAATCCTTACGATAAGCCCAAACCCCAAATACCATCGGTAAACCGCTAGTGAACTCATTCCATTCTTTACCTAAATCCAAAACCACTCTATAAGCATCACGCGCAGCAACTAGAGCCTCATCACCAATCAATA
>CAYUFH010000058.1:0-9897 GCA_964444015.1 uncultured Gammaproteobacteria bacterium
TTAGTAATTGCATCAACATTCTCATCTCGCTGAGATCCAATAACAATTGGTATTTTTACTTTTCTTCTAAGGTTTTTGGGGGTTTGCTCTTGTATTTGCTTAGCAGTACTAACAACCAGTCGAATTAATTGTTTAACACTCACTTTTATATCTTCAGGCTGGGACGCTTGTCCAATTAAAGACTGTCCAACTGTGAGCTGATCCTTGGCTGTACCAGAAATCACTGTACTTGTGATACGCATGGGCTTGCCATGAATTGCGATCGCAACTGCAGCTAGATTTAAGGGCTGATTAGCAGTAAAAGCCACCTCAACATAATATCATGCCATCCGGTAGCGGTTATTGCTATAATAGATAAATACAGGACCTTAAAAGCCCTGTGTTTTCGTTTGCCCAGCTGGGCCACACAGATGAACGGTAAAACTCACAGCTTTATGGATAAATGCGGCATGGTCGCCTCTACGACCTGTGCTGTGCATTGTTTCGCTGCGCCCGTGCTGATTACCCTAGCTCCGCTTATCGGCCTCGGTTTTCTTTTCGAGGAGAGTTTCGAAAATATAGCGATTATGGGTAGTGTCGGTTTGGCTTCATTAAGTTTGATTTGGGGCTTTAGCCAGAAACACCGTCAGCTCAAACCATTATTTATTTTTTTACTAGCCGTGGTTTTCTTCGCGCTCTCACGCGTTGAATCATTCTCAAGCATAGTCACAGAGCCAGTTCTAATGGGGCTGGGTGGGCTTACGCTAGCAGCTTCGCATTTCATTAATATGAAACTTTGCCAGACTTGTCATAGTTGCGAAGAGCATTGATCTGTCAACCCCCTTACAAGTCAAGGTAGGGTTTCAAGAAATATATTTAATTTAGCTAAAACCCGCATGGCTGCAGGCTAAAGCCTATATTAGATTAATATCATCAGTAATAGATAGTAATACCATTGAAGAGCCAGAACAAAAGTTCTATATTATAGAAACCTACGGGACATTTCTGCGTCTAAGAGATTATCAAAGACCAAAAACAATCGTCAGGTAGAAAGCCCAAACTTAGGCTGGGGGGCCAAAGTTAAGAGTTCTGCCTTGATATAGGCGCGAGGTAATACAACGATGAATGCTAAAACCACTGCAATAAACACCCCGATGCAAGCTGAGCCGATTAATCAACTAAGCCCAGACCTTGTTGAGCTCAAAGAAGGTCTCGCCCAGAAAAAAGCCGTACAGAGCTCTCAGCATAACCGCGACTTATTAGGTCCGCGCGCACACTATAAGCCTTTCGAGTATCCGCAATTTTTTGAATACTTCAAACTACAACAACAAGCACATTGGTTACCAACTGAAGTGCCGATGGCTGATGATTTAGTGGACTTTAAGAGCAAACTTACCGCTCAAGAATCGAACTTAATTATTCAAGTCTTGAGATTTTTTACCCAAGGTGACATTGAGGTTCAGAATAATTACAATTCTAAGCTCATCCATCTTTTCCCGAAACCTGAGGTGACTATGATGCTCACTGCGTTTGCGGCTATGGAGACCGTACACGTCTGGGCTTATTCACACCTCAATGACACACTGGGCTTACCTGAAGTCGAATATAAGGCATTCCTAGAATACGAGGCGATGAAGAACAAGTACGAGTACTTGCAACAATTCAAAGTTGAATCTCGTCGTGACCTAGCTAAGAACTTAGCGATATTCGGTGGCTTCATGGAAGGTGTTTGCTTATTTGCAAGCTTCGCTATTCTAATGAATTTCCCGCGTCGTGGTTTGCTTAAGAACGTTGGTCAGATTATCACTTGGTCTATTCGTGATGAGTCCTTGCACTCTGAAGGTATTTCTGCCCTATTTAGAGAATTCATCAAAGAAAACCCTCAGCTTTGGACTCAAGACTTCAAGGACGAGATCTATCAGGCTTGCCGCGACATGATACTGCTTGAGGATAATTTCATCGATACTTGTTTCGCCCTAGGTCCAGTTGAAGGATTGAAACCTGATGAAGTTAAAAAATATATTCGCTATATCGCTAATCGTAGACTTGCTGATCTGAATCTTGAACCTGCCTACGAGGAAGCTAAACAAAATCCACTACCTTGGTTAAACCTAATGATCAATGGTAAAGAGCATGCTAACTTCTTTGAGACTCGTGCAACTGAGTATTCTAAGGGTTCGATTATTGACGACTGGGAGTAATTAAACTCTCAAATTTTTATGTGAGGCTAGCAACCTGCCTCAGATGCTAGGCGTACAAGGGCGACGTGCCGGAGTGTACTAAAACGTACATGAGGACACGGAGCCCGAAGTACAACGACGCAGATGGGGCGGGGTGCAGCCTCACATTGCGACGATGCTGTAGCCGCAATCCACGTGTATAACCTCTCCTGTAATACCACCACTAAGTGGACTTGCTAGAAACACTGCCGTTCCAGCCACTTCTTCAAGCTCCACATTGCGCTTCAATGGCGCGACGTCAGCATGATGATTAAGCATCTTAGTAAAATCACTAATACCACGTGCAGCTAGTGTCTTCACAGGACCAGCTGAAATACCATTAACGCGAATATTGTTTGGACCAAGATCATAAGCTAAATATTTAAGACCAGCTTCAAGAGCCGCTTTGGCTATGCCCATCATATTGTAGTTAGGTACTACTTTCTCTGCTCCCAAATAAGTAAGAGTAATAATAGAACCACCACCAGCATTCTGCATCAAAGGTCTAGCAGCACGCGCCATAGCCGCAAGTGAATAACTAGAAATATCCTGAGCCATCGCGTAGTGCTCGCGAATAGTATCGACATAACCACCTTGCAGGGTCTCACGCGGCGCGTAAGCTAGGCAATGCACCAGAATATCAAGCTTACCGTTGAACTTCTCGCCAGTAGCTTTGAAAGCAGATTCGATCTGATCATCTTTAGTAACATCTAAATCTACTAAAAGAGGTTTATTGAATAGCGCCGCATCCTCGCCTTCTAGAACTAATTTTTCAAGTTCTGGTTTAAGGCGCTCACCTTGGTAGCTAAATACTATTTCTGCTCCAGCTTGAGCAAGAGCCTTAGCGATAGCCCAAGCGATACTGCGTTTATTCGCCACACCAGATACTAAGGCTTTTTTGCCTTTAAGTACTTTAGGGATTTCTATGTTTACGCTAGTTTCTTCTGTTGTAGTAGTCATATATATTAATTTTACACTAAAGGTCGTACCCACCACATTCCTAGCAAAAATGAGCCATCGGGCTCGTTTTTGCGCTGTCACAGCGAGTGCACAATCTCAACCTCACTCAATGGATTGCTTTGCTATGCTCGCAATGACGAGATAAACTGTTGCTAACATTGTACAAGTGCAAACACGTATAATTATCATAGGCGCCGGTCTCGCCGGCTCAGAAGCCGCCCACCAACTAGCAACTCAAGCTGCAAAAAATAATATTGATATCAATATTGATTTATATGAGATGCGACCAGTAGTTAAAACTCCTGCGCATCATACTAGTAATTTTGCCGAGTTGGTTTGTAGTAATAGTCTAGGCTCTGAATTATTAAGTACCGCACGCGGTTTATTAATTGCTGAAATGGAAGCGCTAGATAGTCTAATTATTAGCTGCGCTAAAGCTTCAAAGGTGCCCGCTGGACAGGCTCTAGCAGTTGATAGAGAAGTTTTTGCTGAACTAATCACAGAGAAAATTAGTAAGCTAGCCAATGTAAATATTATTCGCGAGGAAATTACAGAACTTCCAAATAGTGATTACATTATTATTGCCACCGGACCATTAACCAGCGAAGCATTCGCTGAAAATATTAAGAGCTTAATGGCTAAAGAGGGCGAAACTAATTTTCTTAAGTTCTTTGATGCTGCTAGTCCCATAATTAGCGCTGATACCATCAATATGGATATAGCTTTTAAGGCTTCTCGCTACGATAAAGCCAACTCTAGTGATGATGGGGACTATATCAATTGTCCATTTTACTGCGAAGAAGAATTTGAAAATTTTTATCAGGCACTAATTTCTGCCGAGCAGGCTCCTCAAAAAGATTTCGAGAAAAAAGCTAAGTTTTTTGAATCTTGCTTACCCATAGAGGAAATCGCAAGACGCGGCAAAAAAACATTATGTTTTGGTCCACTTAAACCTGTAGGGCTAAGGGATCTTCGCTACCCAGATAGAAGACCTATAGCTGTAGTGCAGTTACGCCAAGATAATGGAGCTGCAAGCCTATACAATATAGTCGGCTTCCAGACTAATCTTAAATGGGGCGAGCAAAAACGTGTGTTCTCAATGATACCAGGCTTAGAGAATGCAGAGATAGTGCGCTATGGGGTAATGCACCAAAATATTTACCTTAATAGCCCTCGATGTTTAAACCCTGACCTAAGTCTTAAAAATATGGCTAATATTTTTTTTGCAGGACAAATTACTGGAGTAGAAGGTTATACAGAATCAGCAGCAACAGGCATCGTCGTCGCTCGAGCAATTATCGAAAAAATAGTACATAGCAAAGCGTTCAAACTACCTAATGAAACTATGCTAGGTGCTCTTACCCATTATGTTTCGTCAACAGACATTGCTAGCTCCAAGCAAGACTTTCAACCTATTAACTCTAATTGGGGTTTAATTAATTTTGGACTAGATCCTAAGCTGGCTAGAAACAAAAAATTACGTAATGAAGTTCTAGCAACAAGAGCGCTCGCTGCACTCCAAGCTAATTTTGATCAAGGAGCAGAAGTTATTAATATCCCCTCTTTAACCTAGTAAGATCTAACAAATAGCCTATCTCTCTAAACTAAGGGCTAACCGATATAGCCGGTATGATGCGGGATAGTATCTTTGCTTCGATATATAGCAAAACAAATAAAGCGCTAATTTTAGCTAGCGCGCTATTCTGCCTTACAACTATAGCTGCTCAAGCAGAGGTCAGCCACGGTGTTAGCATACTTAATAGCAGCGAGCATGCTGGTGATGGTGTTACTGTAGATTTATCTAATGCTGAGCATGGTTTTATGATCCTTGAAGGTGAACCAACCCAATCATCTAGTGGTAGATGGGGTGGCGGTATCATGCTCTATGACTCAGGCTCTCAAATATTCAAAGGTATAACTAACAATGGTGGAACGCTGCAAGTCTATGACAATGGTGGCGATATGTCAAATATTATTCTTAGATCTACTTTAATGAGTGAACCTATAAGTAGCTTTACTGCAGGAACTACTTATTCTTCCCCAGGTAGCTCAGATACCCTACTACAAAGTTTAGAAAAATTACAAGGTAACATTGTCGATGTAACTAATGGTTCTACTAGCATTTCTGTTCTTTCTTACACTCGCAATACTGATTGGACTGATGTCGCTTCCGGTGACACTATTAAAGCTGCTATCCAAAAAGTTGAAGGTAAAATTCACGACCTGCAAAATGGTTCTACCGCACTTGCTTCAGGTTCAGTAACCAACGCTGTCTTAACTGGCTTTAGCGCAGGGACTAGCTACTCAGCTGTAGCAGGCACGGATACCATCCTACAAGGCTTCAACAAGGTGCAAGGTAACTTAACTGACCTTATCAATGGTTCTACAACTATATCTATAGCTTCACCATATAGTCGCGGAACCACTTGGACTAATATTGCTGGCGGAGACAGCTTGCCAAGTGCTTTTGCCAAAGTCGAGGGCAAGATTCATGACCTGCAAAACGGTTCTACAGCAATTTCATCTGCTGCAATTATTGCTTCAACGATGAATGGTTTTAGCGCTGGAACTACTTACTCTGCACCAAGTAGCTCAGATACTATTCTTGGCGCTATGCAAAAAGTTCAAGGCAATATAGTTGATATCGCTAATGGCTCTACTAGTGTTGCTATTCTTTCTTATACTCGCGACACCACTTGGACTGACGTCGCTTCTGGTGACACCGTTAAAGCTGCTATCCAAAAAGTCGAGGGTAAAACCCATGACCTGCAAAACGGTTCTACTGCCATCATACTAAGTGCTGGCTCTTACACTAGAGGCACTAGCTACCAAACTGTCACAGCCAGTGATACGGTAGCACAAGCTGTACAAAAACTAGACGGCAATATTGAAGATGTAATCAACGGTTCAAAATTAGTAAGTTCACTAAATATGAATGGAGCAGAATTAGTCAACGATTCTGGTACTTTAAACTTTAATGGAGTGGCTCTCTTCACTAGCGCACAAAAAGATCAAGAAGAGCAATTAATCCTTGGTGCAAACGCTACTGTTGTAACCGCTTCTTTGCCAACCAGTGATATTGATGGTGCTGGAACCATTGCTGAAAATGTAATCATTTCTCATAGCCGTGGTGGACCTATAGTTACTCTAACTGTAGATACCAGTAATGGTAAGCCTTTAACCTATTCTGTTCATGGTGCAACAGCATCATTCCCAGGAGTTAATACTGATTTAACTGTTGATGGACTTGATTATAGTGTTAAGTACGCTATCACGGGCTCTGACTACTATCTGAAATTTACCAACGTAGATCCACTACCAGCTTTAACTGGTTCATCATATACAGCCAAGCGTATTCGAGTTCAATATTTACCTTAAGTATTAGATAAGCAGAAAAGCAAAAATCAAATAAGCTAGCCACGCTGTAGCGAAATGGCTATCAGTGCGATCTAAAACTCCACCATGAGACAAAAATAGTGATCCTGAATCTTTAACCCCGACTCCACGTTTAAAAAGACTCTCAAGTAGATCACCAATTTGTCCCATTAAACCAAGCGTCAAGCCCAAAAGCAATAATAATATAGTACTAATGGAGCCCTGGAAACCATAAGCACTAACTAGAAGATAAAAACTCAAAGAAGCTACTATTAAACCACCAATACTACCTTCAACAGTTTTCTTAGGGCTTATTTCTGGTGATAATGGTGTCTGCCCCCAGCTACGACCTACATACATAGCAGCAACATCATTTAAGCCTATAGTAACCACTAGTATCACTATCAAAGCAAGACCTTGCTCTAAATTACGAATCCAAACTAAATAGGAAGGTAACAAACCTAAATAGATAACTCCCCACATTGAAGCTGCTATATCTTCAAACTTAGTGCTGTTCTTAAGTAACATCCTCAAGATCAACAATAAAAAAGTTATAGCAACCGTAACACCTTGCACAAGAAAAATCGTAAAAGTGCGAGGATCATTATTCACAAAAAAGGGAATAATCATAAACATTGCTATTGAAACCCTAGTCCAAACTTGCGAGGATTGAATGTCTCTATAGCTACAGAGCTTCTCAAACTCATTAAACCCAAGTAAAGCAACAGCCAAGACAAATAACGCCCAGGTATAGGCACTTATAGAATTAGCAATTAAGACTAAGAAAAAAAGTGCGAAGCCTACTAATATTCGATTTTGGGAGATTTTTATCACTGCCAGATTGTATTATTGTACTAGGGATTTGGGTATTTTATGAACACGCTTGATCTAAAAAATATACTAGAAAGCGTTGATGAAAGCCGCATCTCAGAGCTTAGGGCGAGCCTAGACGATTATTTACCTCAAGATATAGCAGAAGAGTACCGCCATTTGGAAAAAGATGAGCAAAAGAAGCTCTTCGATATATTAAGTTATAACCAAGGCGCAAGAGTATTAGTTGAATTAGAGGCTGATGAAATTCTTAGATTATTCAAAGATTTATCTGATGAACAAATCGCTAGGTTCGCTAATGAAATGGAACTTGATGATGCTGCCGATATTATAGGAAGGCTTGAAGATGAGCGCATGGCTTATATCCTAGAGCGCATCCAAAGACCTTACGAGCTCAAAGCTTTACTAGAATATGAGCCTCATACTTGCGGTGGCATTATGAGTCCGCATTTTATTAGTGTCAGATCTGATCTTAAATGTAACGCGGCTGTACGCTACGTAAGACTTAAAGCCAAAGAAATACGCAGTCAAATTGTTTATGTCTATGTAACCCAAAAATTTGGCGAACTCTCTGGTGTTATTAGCTTGCGAGAATTATTCTTAGCTGCTGACAACGATACTGTTGCTGATCATATGACCACAGATGTGGTCTCTGTAAACGTAGACAGTGACAGGGAAGAAGCTGCTGAATTAATTTCCAAATATCACTTCCTCGCTTTACCTACAGTTAACGAAAACAATCAGCTTGTAGGTATTATTACTATTGATGATGCCGTTGAAGTAATAGAAGAAGAGGCTACCGCTGATATTTATCAATCAAGCGGTATTAACGTCGAGGCTGAATCAGATATCACAGCTCCATCATTAACTTGGAGATCATATTTCGGTGCATATAAAACCCGCAGCCCCTGGTTGATTATTACTTTATTAGGACAATATCTTGCAGCGACCATAATTGCCAGTTTTGATACTACTGTTGCGGCTGTGCCTATTGCCATATCATTTATGCCTCTGCTTTCTGGACTCTCTGGTAACGTCGGCAATCAATCTACAACAATTATTGTTCGCGGTATTTCAACAGGCGAAATAGATCTTAAAGATGCCTTTAGTATTTTCTTTCACGAATTACTAGTAAGTATAGCCATTGGTTCTACCTGCGCTACTCTTACTGGACTTATGTCTTATTTCGTTTATCATAATTTGACTTTATCTTTCTTAATAGCTTTTTCACTGGTACTATCAATGGCTCTTGCCGTAAGTCTCGGCACCGTTACTCCTATGATATTTAAACAATTAGACATAGATCCTGCTGTAGCCAGCGGACCTCTAATTACTACTACTATCGATATTCTCTCGTTTACAGTCTATTTAACCTTGATTAGCAAATTTGTTGCGATGTTGGTTTAAAAGCCAGTAAATGTGGAATAAAATTAGAATAGAGTCTAATTTATGACTAAGTTTTTTCACGCTGCAATTTTTTCTGTTTTGGCCCTAAGCCCAGCGCAAGCTTTAGTTATTGGTGAGATTCAGCGCGACAAAATACCTGTATCTTGCCAAGGAATCATAGAATCTAAACCAGGCGAACCTAATAGATTTGAAGAATGCAAAAAGTTTGCAGAAGCAGCACTCGAAGAGCGTATACCTAGCCGCGAAGAAATTGAACTTAAAATTACTAAACTAAAAAAAATCAGAGGTATCGCCAACATAGAAACCATTACCAAAGGTAAAGGTACTTGGGTTAATGTTTGGAATTATCCAGCTAATGTTGATGACTTCATGATGAGGTTGAGACGTTTTGACATCAATACTATCTACTTACAAGTTAATCGTTCAAACACCCCTGTGTTTAGAAATGCAGCGCAGATAGATGAGATACTACGCAAAGCTCACCAAAACGATATCAAGGTTATTGGCTGGTCATACTGTTACCTCAATAATATTAGTGCTGATGTAGAAAGATATGTAAAACCTGCTTTATATCAAACCAGTGATGGACATAGATTCGATGGTATGGCAGCTGATATAGAAGAAAATATCAGTGTGCGCGCCGTAGAGAGATACACTAACGCCATTAAAGAGCAAATGCCTAACGATTATCCATTACTTGCAATTGTTTTCTCACCACGCATCAAGCCTAATTACCCATGGAAATATATTGGTGCTAATTGGGACGTATTAATGCCAATGACATATTGGCATGGCATGAAGAACAAACACCAACCTGGTGTAGTTGAGAATTTTGTTACTGATACTGTAGAAAATATTCGCAAATATACTGGCAGAGATGATGTCAGCATTCATTTAATCACAGATGGTGAACGTACCACCCCTGAACAAATAGCTACCAGTCTAGCTGTTGCTCGCAAATTGAATGTCAATGCCGGTATCAGCATCTATCCTGAACATTTAGCTACTGATGAAATGCTAGAGGTAATTAAGAGTTACTAAGCATCAAATCCAAATATCTGCGCACTTCTTTTTGCAAACCATAATATAGAGCATTAGCTATAATTGAATGCCCAATATGCAATTC
>CAYUFH010000059.1:0-1257 GCA_964444015.1 uncultured Gammaproteobacteria bacterium
CCGTCTATGGCGGCGGCTATCAGTTAATCGCTGAGGGCTTCGTTAAGACTGGGGCAGCGGTAGAGTAATTAGACTTTAAACTTCAAATACTTAGGGAATAGCTTAATAATGCTGTTGACTATAGATTCTGCGCAACTAGAATCAAAACCATCTTTTAAACTTAACTCAAATGGCTCCTGCCCCTTGTTGAGGATACCTAATTTTCTACTTATTGTTCGTTCCATATCCATAGCCTGGTCAAAATCAAACCAAGCATTCACTAGGCTCGCCCGTGGATGATAGTTGCCTAAATTCACAAGATCATTGGTTCTAAATAGCGCAAGCATTACGAAACTAGTAAGATCTTCTTTGGATTTAATTGCGCCAAAAGACTCCAAAGCTTTATCTAAATCAAATTCTGGTAATTCTACTTTATAGCCTAATTTATTTGCACGCTCTTTTAGCTTCCAAGCTTCTAGTATCTTTAGCTCAGAAATTAACATATTTACTTGAGATTGAACAAAACCAGTTGTTTGAGCCGCAAGCTTTCTATTAACAGGAGCGGCGACTTCAGCAGGCTTAGTAGTATTGGCCACCGTTTTCTTAGGAGTAGCAAATTGCCTTCTTGTACTAGCGGCAAGACGATTGTGTCGATGTAACTTCATAAGGTTCGAATCTTAACACAGATAATACGATTGCAACTTTATTATAATCCGGAACATTAAGCCAATATAAAGCATCTCCTAGTTCATAGGCTAAATGCTGTTTGCGCACAGTAGCGCGAAGGCATAAGGCAAAGGAGATAATATGAAAAAAGCAACAGCGATATTGCTGATGGCTCTGATGGTGTCAATGGCGCCAGCATCAGCTTGCAAACTAGACCCCGTAATCAAACCTGTTAAAAGCATACTTGGTATGGCTATCGGTGCACCAATTGGTGCAGTGTCAGGACTGCTTCGCGGCGGTACATCTAAGGGGGTGGATTACGCGAAAAGCTTCCCAGATGAATTAGGTGGCGGTACTATCGGTACTGTACTTGGTACTCCGACTGGTTTTCTAACTGGAATAGTCACTGGTGGTGTCACTGGTACGCTCAACGGACTTCTCACTGGTATTCGTAGCGGTATGTCTGATCCATTCTCTAAAGAGAGTATGAGCATCACTGGCGATTTCATCGACTACGATCCTTACGATTTCAACTAATTTCGTTTTGATAATCTCGGTAGCCTGAGTGCAACCCCAAGACCCTGACTCAATGCTGAGTTGGGGTCTTTTTTT
>CAYUFH010000059.1:1357-9675 GCA_964444015.1 uncultured Gammaproteobacteria bacterium
CAAATAGAAATCTACGACACTACCTTGCGCGATGGTGCCCAAATGCGTGGCATATCGTTCAGTGTCGCCGATAAACTTAAAATTCTAGAAACCCTAGATGAGTTGGGCGTCGCTTATGTCGAGGGTGGCTGGCCTGGTGCCAATCCCAAGGACGTGGATTTTTTCGAAGAAGCGAAGAAACTCAAACTCAAGAACACTATACTAACTGCCTTCGGTAGCACCCGCAGAGCTAATGCTAAAGCTGAGGACGATACTATACTAGCTGCCCTACTGCGTGCTGGTACTGAGGTGATCTGCATAGTATCCAAAAGTAGCGCGCGGCAAATCGAGCGCACCCTTAATACTAGTCTTGAGAATAATTTATTGATGCTTAGTGATAGCGTTGAGTATCTGCGCGCCCAAGGTAAACGCGTATTCGTCGATGCTGAGCATTTCTTCGATGGCTACCTTGATAATCCTGAATACTCGCATCAGTTTATTGAAGCTGCAATTAAAGCTAAAGCAGAATACATGGTGCTCTGTGATACTAATGGCGGTTCACTGCCGCAATTCGTGCATGAAGTAACTGAGAAACTAACTAAGCAATATGGCTCAGAGATTAAGTTCGGTATTCACGTGCATAATGATAGTGATTTAGCTGTCGCTAATAGCCTAGAAGCGGTGCTCGCTGGTGCGACTCAAGTACAAGGCACTATTAATGGTTACGGTGAGCGCTGCGGTAACGCTAATCTCATCTCAGTAATCGCCAACCTGCAACTTAAATACCAGGGTTATAACTGTGTACCTAAAGAAGGTTTAGCTAAACTCACCGATGTTTCTAAACGTGTCGCTGAGATTGCTAACATGAATCCTAGTAATTATCAGCCTTTTACTGGGGCTTCGGCTTTCACCCATAAGGGCGGTTTGCACGCAAGCGCTATGCAGCGCGATCAGAGTAGCTACGAACATATTAACCCACGCGATGTCGGCAACATCACTAAAATCATAGTCTCTGAGCAATCAGGGATCAGTAATATTATGGACTGGATGTCTACCCGCGGCATTGAACTGCTCGGCGACACTGAAACTCAAAAAGAAACAGCCAAAGAAATACTTGCTCGTATCAAAGAGCAAGAGCATGCTGGCTACAGCTACGAGAACGCTAGCGCTAGCCTAGAGATCATGGTGCGCAAATATTTAACTGAACTCTATGCTCATGAAGCTCTACCTTTCGAGCCCTATCCAAGTTATTTCGAGCTTATTGATAGCGATATCATCATTCATCATATAGAGAACACCGCTGCTAAGATCATAATTAAAGTCGGCGGCGAAGAGATCACCATGACCACCAGCACCACTGAAGGTCCGGCGCATGCTTTAGATACGGCTCTGAGGAGAGCACTGAGCAATGATTATCCTGAGATTCATAATTTCCATCTCAAGGATTATAAAGTGCGCATACTTGATAGTCATCTAGGGACTGCTGCCACCACTAAAGTACAAGTTAGCACTGGGTTTGACCCGAAAGTAATATTCAAATCTGAAAAGTCAAATCACCAGACAAGTGGAATTGGCTTAGGTCAAGGCGTTTGCGAGCAAGGCACCGGAGTTGACATACGCGTCAATGAGGATGCCGAGCGAGCAAACAACGCAGAGATAAGCCAATTACGCTTGTCTGGATGGGATACGATTGGGGTTAATCCGAATATAATAAAAGCATCTTGGGACGCCATCGTAGATAGTATAGAATATGGTTTATACGTCCAAGGCGTCAAACCCATTAGCCATGCTAAGTCAAACTCAAATCAGCGAAATTAGACATTTCTTACATCGCCTGCAAGGCAAAGAAGTAAGAGTAGAAATTAGTTCACGTATTAATATTGCGATGCGACTATCCTTCGCTGTAACCGTGCATGCTAATAGTGACAATTATAGTTTCGTTAGCAGCAATGGCGATGTTTCAATTTTCTTTGATCCAATGGAGACAGAAGCCTATAGTAGTGATGCTAGCTCTATCACCCTAATGTATGGTGATAACTTAATGACTATTCGCCACGCACGCAAACGCTAATGGGGGAGCCTAAATATAATCGCGAAGATCATATCAAGCTACGCTCAGGCGAAAGTGGTGCTTGGCTTAGCGACCTTGAGTCTCACCTCGGAGAACTACGTTACAGAATCATTATTAGCACCATAGCCCTAGGACTCTCTTGCTTAGTGACTTTTAATTACTCAGAGACTTTGATTAGATTTTTGCAAGCGCTAGCTCCAGCAGGTTCTAGCTTTATACAACTAAAACCTGGCGAAGTATTTCTTTGCTCACTGAAGATTTCAGTTATCAGTGCAATAATAATTTCACTACCAATAATACTGTGGCAAATCCGGGGCTTTATTAAGCCTGGGCTAGAAGACAAAGAATCACGAGCAATATTACCTTTGTTTTGGCTTAGTCCATTTTTCTTTTACTTGGGAATAGTTTTCGCTTACTACCTAGTATTGCCACCATTATTAGCTTTTTTATTTGGCTTCAATTCTGGAATAGTAGAAAGTCGCTATGGTCTAGAGCACTATTTGGATTTGGCAACTTCAATGCTCATTATTTGTGGAGTAGTATTCCAGCTACCAGTAATCATGCTGATATTAGGGCTACTAAATCTAGTAACGAGCAGAGCATTATTCTCTCTTTGGCGCCATGTTATCCTAATAGCCTTTATTGCTGCTGCTGTACTGACACCAACTCCAGACCCGCTCACCATGAGCATAGTAGCTGGGGCACTATTAGGGTTATATTTCAGCACCGCTGGTTTACTGCGCCTAATGAATAAATAGGCAAAAACGGTTAAACTAGTATTAGTGAACCGCCACCTCCAAACACCAATTATTGATGATGCCGAGCGCCAAGCACGCACTCGCAGAATTATGATTTTAGTTGCTTTTGCTTTATTTGCTACCTCTATAGCAATGGCATATTTGCAGTTCACCTATGTAGGTAGCAAAATTAATGAAGCAGATAAATATTTTTCTGAGTACCGTAATGCTAAAGCTCTAGAGATCTTACAATCCGCCAAACAAAAATATCGACGTCAGCATGACGAATTAGATTTCATGCTTATCTATGCTTACGTCAATTCTGATCGTTATACTGAAGCAGAAAAACTAGCCGCAGACCTTGGTAGTATTCCTAAGAAATATAGAGAACGCTTTATCAAAGTTATGGAGACGGCTTGCTATCACGACCGCACCAAACTTATCACTAGATTAATTGATAAAGCCAGCAAGCTAGAACTTGATCCTGCTTTCTTTATCAAAACCAGCAAAAGCCGCGATAGCATTGACTCTGAGCTAGGCGTACTAGAAGCAGGCTACAAATACATGAAGTCGCGCAAGCACTCACCAGACAATGACAGCAATGTCACCAAGCTTGAGAACTATCTGCTAAAACGCTACTTAGAGATAGGTAATATTTATCTGGGTAATCAACAATACAAAGATGCTCTTGAGTTTCTGCAGAAAGCCAACAATCTAAGCGTCAGTAAAAACTCTCCGCTCAAATCTGAGCTACATTACAGCCTGGGCATGGCTTACCGTAATACTGGCAACTACAATAAATCAGTAGAGCACATATCAGAAAGCGCTCAGCTCGGTAACGGCCGTGCGCGCGTAATGGTTAGCGACATCAACAATGAAACTGCCGAAAAAGTAGAACCTGCTGAAGAAGAGAAGAAGGGTGCAAGAATATTTGGTAGACGCGACAAGCCTGAGCCGAAACCTAAGGGCACAGTGCTCTCAACTGAAACGCAGAGACCAGCTCAAGAAGAAGCTGCTAGTCCACAATAGTTTTACTGTCATTGCAAGCAATGACAGTAAAACTACTTAGCTAATACCGGCGCCATCTCAGTTTGAATAAAATCAGTACAAACCTTACCAGATTGAAACACAGGGTGATCCATCACTCGAGAATGGAAAGGCACTGTAGATTTGATGCCAGTAATAGTAAATTCATCCAAACAACGACTCATGCGACGTATGGCTTGCATCCTATCTGGAGCCCAAACTACTAGCTTCGCTAACAGTGAATCATAGTTAGGCGGCACGAAATAATCTGTGTAACAGTGAGTGTCTACTCTTACTCCAAGTCCACCAGGGGGCATAAAACCGGTGATGTGCCCTGGGCATGGCATGAAATCCAAATCAGGATCTTCAGCATTAATACGACATTCAATCGAATGACCATGAATTTTCACGTCTTCTTGTTTGATACTGAGTTTCTCACCAGAAGCGATACGTAATTGCCACTGCACCAAATCTATACCAGTAATCATCTCAGTTACACAATGCTCGACTTGAATGCGAGTGTTCATTTCGATGAAATAATATTCTTCAGTATCTGGCAGGAAAATATACTCAATAGTACCAGCACCTTCATAATCCACTGCTTGAGCAGCTTTGACAGCATCAGCACCCATGCGCGCGCGCAGCTCTGGGCCTATAACTGGAGATGGTGCTTCTTCGATAAGCTTCTGGTGACGGCGCTGCACTGAACAATCGCGCTCACCTAAATGTATACAATGTCCGTAAGCATCAGCAAGTACTTGCACTTCTATATGCTTCATACGCGTGATAAATTTCTCTATATATACTCCAGCATTACCGAAAGCATTTTTAGCTTCCTGCTGTGCTGCAGTAAAATTCTTCTCAAGCTCAGCGCGGTTATTACAAACACGCATACCGCGACCACCACCACCAGCAGTAGCTTTGATAATTACTGGGTAGCCAATAGTTTTTTCTACTAGTTCCACTGCTGCATCCAAAGAATCAACCAAGCCGTCAGATCCAGGCACGCAAGGTACTCCAGCACGAGTTACAGTTTCGCGCGCAGTCGCTTTATCGCCCATATTACGAATAGCATCGGAGCTAGGACCTATAAACTTAATCCCATGTTCTTTGCAGACATCTGCGAAGTGAGCATTCTCAGCCAAGAAACCATAACCAGGATGTATTGCATCAGCACCAGAGACTAAGGCAGCACTAATTACCGAAGGGATATTGAGATAACTCTTAGGAGATGGGGCGGGTCCGATGCAATAAGCTTCATCAGCCATAGTTACGTGCATACTATCTTCATCAGCCTCAGAATAAATAGCTACCGTTTGTATACCGAGCTCTTTGCAGGCTCTTATTACTCTGAGTGCGATTTCTCCGCGATTTGCAACAAGGACTTTTTTCAACATGCTCCACTAATTATACTCAAGGGCGTTAAATCAGCTATAATCTAGGCTTAATGTCTTATCTGCGCCTAATATTAGCTCTCATATTAATTTGCAACTTTAGTGCCGTCCAAGCTGAAGCCCCAGTAGAAGCAACTGCTGCTGCAAGCCCAGCAGAAACTCCTAATGTCGCTAGCCCTAATACAGAAGAAGAGCTTAAGCGCATCCAGGAGTATCAACTCAAAATGATAATGCGCATGAATAAAGCTGAAGACTTGCGCAACGCTGAACTACTAAAACGCCACGAAGAGTTCATCAAAACTATCCCAGAACTAAGTAAAGAAAAAGCTGCAAGCTAGCTAGATTCGCGAAAGTATTTTCATATCGTACTCAGATGCTTGTAATTCACGTTTGAAGGCTTCTGAGATTTGCGTAGTGAAATCATGTTCACGACGTGAATACAAATCAATCGCACAAGAGCCAAACTCAGGCCAAGTATGAATATTAAAATGCATGTCAGCTGCAGTCATAGTGGCAGTTACACCCTCTGGCTCAAACTGGTAAAAAGACTCTGTTTCAACTGGAATATCAAGACTCTCACAAGCACGTACTAAAGCGGTTTTAAGTTCGTCTGTTTTTGCAAGAGTGCGCGGATTAGCGCCATAGAAATCAACGATGATGTGGAAATTCGCCAAGATGACCATGATTATAGCGCCCAAGACCCTGTCAATATTAATTAAATATAAACGCTTCAATCCCGCCCCAAATCTGCTAAAATCACTATCCGCATGTCAAAACAGCGCAGTAAATTCTATACCTCTAACGAAGCCAATCACAAGTGGCGCGTAATCGATGCAGAGGGTCGTACTCTAGGCCGCTTAGCTACAGAGGTAGCTAACGCACTACGCGGCAAAGATAAAGCTATATTCACGCCAAACCAAGATTGTGGCGATTTCGTAGTGGTTCTTAACTCTGGTAAATTTAAAATTACCGGCCGTAATAAACCAGAACAGAAAAAATACTACCGTCACAGCGGTACTCCTGGTGGTTTTAGATCTGAAACTATAGATCAACTACGTAAGCGTAGACCTAATGAAGTTATCCGTAGAGCAGTGAAAGGCATGCTTCCACACAATCGTCTCAGTGAGCGCCTTATCACCAAACTTAAAATCTACGAAGGTGCAGAGCATCCACACGCAGCACAAATCAAATAGGAATTATAATGAGCAAAAAGAAATTAGCATTAGGCAAAACTGGTAAACGTAAATGCGCTATCGCTCGCGTTAAGCTTGTCGATGGTACTGGCAAAATCACTGTTAACGGCAAGGATGTACTTGCTTATTTCGGTATTCAAGAAGCTATCGCTGACAAACTGAGAAAGCCTTTCGAACTAACTGGTACTATCGGTAAATTCGATGCTATTGCAACTATTAGTGGCGGCGGACGTATAGGTCAAGCAGACGCTCTTATGTACGCTATAGCCAAGGTACTAGCCGTAGCTAGTGCAACTAACCGCACTAACCTTAAAGCTGCTGGTCTAATGACTCGTGACCCACGTATCAAAGAATCTAAGAAATACGGTCGTAAGAAAGCTCGTAAAAGATTCCAGTTCTCTAAGAGATAAGAATTATAATATTGTTATAATGGCAAAATCGCGTATTCTTTTGCTCAAGAGAATATGGTATTATTTTATGTCAATATGTCATATTATTATGCTCCTACAATTAGCTGCGACTCACTAACTCCACAATTTAGACCAAGTGATGAAAATGCGAGATTTGCAGCAACTGCTAAGTCTTTTTTCGATCTTTATACTAGTAAAAACCTCTCAACTAGAGCAGCTGATGACAAGGCTTACGATCCTCGCTGGACATCAGAGTATAGAGTAATTCCAGAATCTGATGGATTAGCCCTTAGATTAGAATCAAACCATTCCGGGCTCTTCATCAGTGTCCAGGGAACAGGAATACAAATCCAAGTCAACAAAGGAAGCCTCGTAGGCGAAGCAAATATTCTAAATGCTTGCAAGCAAGCCGCTAAATATGGAGCTAAAGCACTAGCGAGAGCGAAGGAACTAGGAACACTTGGTAGTGAGCCTACTCGATTTCTTAACAGAGATCAATTAACAGCAGCAGCGAATCCGCCGCCGACTCAGCAGGCTAGTACTAGCCCCGCAGCTACTACTACACAAGCAAGCGCTGAAACCAGTAATAGTCCAGCCCTTGCAATAGATGCTGAAGAGAGAGATCTAATCGCTAGAATGGCAGAAGTTTTCCATGAGTTCTGGCTATCACAACAAGGTAAAAATACAAATCCTAATTGGACGAAAAATCACCGCAGTATTAGAGGCATACAACTACGATTGGTTTCTGATTATGTTAAGGGTCTTGTTGTACATGCAAACAAAGCAATAGTCCAGGTAGCAGAACCTATAACTAGACCTAGCATTAATGATGCTATTACCAATGCTTACAGTCAAGCTAAGACTAGGAGCTTAGCTGCAGCTAAGAAACCATGGCATGAACCAGGTTTGACCCAACTTGATGAAGCTCCAACTAAACTAATTGAAAAAGCTGTAACTAAGTTATTTGCATTTATGCAATCACACCATGCAGGCAAGGCTAGTAGCGAAGAAAGTGCTTATGAGAAGATTCCTGGCACAAACATAGAACTTAGAGTAACCCATGGTCTTGATGGATATAAAATTGAGTCTAAAACTGGTGGGGTAGCTCTACCATTACTGTTAGATCCCCCTAAGGGTCAAGAACTTAGTGAACTTGTCAAGAACAGATTCACTTATATCTGTACTGAAGTCTTCCTGAGGGCATTAAACCCTGATCTTCGCCAAGAATTAGCTGCCCTTGAGAGCCCCCAACCCTAAGCTTTTCTTAAGGGAAATCTTGCTTTTTTGAGCCAGGTTTTGCTATTATTAGTCCTTGTCTTAGTGCCATCGCGACTGAAACACACTCGTTCCCATCCCGAACACGACAGTTAAGGCAGTCAGCAACGACAATACCTGGTGGGTAACCGCCCGGAAAGATAGTCCGATGCTAGGTCATTTTTCTTTTTTCAAAGCCTCTATAGAGTTTTGAAGAAAGTTTAAAAAACAAAAGCCCCACCCAAAAGGTGGGG
>CAYUFH010000060.1:0-1480 GCA_964444015.1 uncultured Gammaproteobacteria bacterium
AGCTTATAAAGTGCAGTTGCTATAGTCTCAGAGTGTCTGTGTTCACGATAAAGAACAGCTATCTCGCTAGGGTCTACGCCTGAGCTGGTCAAGTCTTGGATTTGCTTAGCGATAGCGTAGGCTTCTTCGTAAACACTATTATAGGCAGAGACTATAACAGGGCTGACTTCATGATTAGAGTGACTTATTAAGACTTTATCCTCAGCAAGGCGATTAGAATTGTTGCGTATCGTCGATAACGCCGAGTCGAGTATAGCTTGCTGACTGCGATAATTGTCCTTAAGTACTATTTCACTTAGATGATTTTGGTAACGGGCTCTAAAATCAAAAATATTTTCAATAGATGCGCCCTGAAACCTATAGATAGATTGATCATCATCACCTACAACGAATAAATTTGGGTTTTCTTGATAGTAAGAACTTAGTAGTTTGATAATTTGGTTTTGTGCACCATTGGTGTCTTGGTACTCGTCTACTAAGATGTACTGGAATTGCTCTTGATACTCGGCAAGTAGATCAGGGCGCGCATTAAGCTCAGTAATCACCCTTAGAATCATGTCCTCGTAGTCATAAAGTCTCCGGTTGACTAGCTCTTCGTTGTAGCGCTGATAAATGTGAGCTAGTTCTTTGATGCGCGGGCTATTCTTGCGCGCGGCTTCGACGAAACGTTTTACCTCATCTCTTAGCTCGATGATTTTTTCGGCGCGGGCATAGATACCGTAGATATGTTGATAATAGATTCTACCGCTCTCACCCAGTCTAGAGCAGAGAGCCGCCAGCTGTTCTAGGTGAATTTCCATATCAGCTAGTTCCGGTTTAGGTTTGCGGCGTAGATCGATGCTGCTGAAATTCTCTAAGATAGAAGCAGCTTCACTAATAAAAGTATCTAACTGAGAGTTAGCTTCAAGCAGATCACTAACGCTAATATATTCTTGCTTCATCTCGCGCACTAGGCTCATAATGTCGCGACGATAAATATATGGATCACCGAAGGGTTTCAGAGGACTGGTTGCTTCAAGTTCATCAATAAGTTGGTTGAATAGTTCTACTTTCTCTATGTCAGAAAGTGCAGTGCGGCTCATGAATAGCTCTGGATGTCTTTGAATAATTTCATTACAGAATGAATGGAAGGTATGTACTTGCACTTGATAAGCTGCTGTGCCTACTATCTCGAGTAGTCTTTCGCGCATGGCGGTAACACCGCTCTCGGTAAAAGTTAGGCAGAGTATATTAGTAGGGCTCATCTGCAGCTCGGGGCTCTGCAATATATTTGCGATGCGCATCGCTAGGATTTGAGTTTTGCCTGTGCCTGGTCCAGCTATTACTAGTACTGGTCCTTCAGTATTAGTTACAGCCTCTTGTTGCTCTGAGTTTAGGCGCGCAAATAGGCTATGGAATTGGTCCATTTTTTGTGCTATTTGCTCAGTCGACATGAATAAAGTTTAGCAATAGACGAGCGTAACGCAGTTATGGGCGATTT
>CAYUFH010000060.1:1580-3556 GCA_964444015.1 uncultured Gammaproteobacteria bacterium
GTCTTAAGCGCACTGATATCGATCTGTATAGATTCTGGGATTTGAGAAGGCAAACATCTGATATGTGCTTCTTTATGAGCAACTACTAGGTCAGCTCCAGCACGTACAGCTTCAGATACTCCAGTGAACTCAAATGCCACGCGAGTGTTAAGCTTGCGGTTTTTGTCGATTCTCAGGAACTCAATATTCTGTACTTCGCCATTTAGGAAGTTCTTCTGAACGTTTTTGATTAGCGCATCCATGCTCTCGGCGCCAGCTTCTTCTAGGCGCACCAAGTGCGTATAGTCACGCGCTGCGATGCGGCGGAAAGTTCTTGCATTCAAGCGGATATTGCGACTCTTAAAGTTTGGCCCGTATATAGTAGCGGGAATAAAACCTTCGCGTCTTAGCGCTCCTGGTTTAGTTTTATCGTCTCTAGTTTCAATTTCAATAGTAACTGCCATGTCTTGACCTCTTATTTTGCAGTCGACAATTCTAGCATAGGCTTTCTGGCTCGAAAATTAGATCATTATGATGATATAGTTAAAAACTGTAAAGACGTAGATCCTAGGCTCCTAGCCCCTTCAAGACCTAGTTCTTATAGTCTAGTCGCTAAGTTATTAGTCTAGTATTGAATCTTAAAAGCCAGGGCAAGATATTCCTAAGACCTTAATTTGGTCTTGTGTCTTATATGGCTCTTGCTCCAGTACACAACTTAAATCCTGTTAATGCCATGATGGCGTTGCAGAACTCTAGTTCTGAGGCTGCAGCAGAGACTGCTGCTGCTCTTAAGGGCTCAGTTGCAAAAGCTGTTACAGCAGAAAGTACAGAAACTAAACTTAATTTTTTTGAGCAATTCAAACTTGGTATACGTCAAACAACCGATACTAAAGCTAGTCCTGAGCAGTTAGAGCAGCGTGCTGCTGATATTAGACGTATGGGAGCTTTTCTGCAGAAGCATCCAATGCCAGCAATGGTTAAAGACTATATAACTCAAGTTCGAGATTTGCTTGCTGATATTAGTGACCAAGCCTACTCCGCTAATAAGCGAGATGGTTTATTTCAAAAAATAGACGTGGTGAACGATAAGTTAGACAAGCTTGCTGATAAAGTCCTCAGTGATGAGAAAGATGGATTAGAGCTAGCTCAATCCCTGGGTGAGCTCAACGGCTTGCTTATCGATATTTTTGTTTAAGAATTGGCTCTGGGGCTTTAGCAAGAGTATCTTTGCTAGAATAGTGCTCATGACTAAAGAAGTAACGGATTCAACATTTGAAGCAGAGGTACTGCAATCAGATATCCCTGTTTTGGTAGATTTTTGGGCACCTTGGTGCGGTCCTTGTAGAGCTTTATCGCCAGTAATTGATCAGCTATCGGAAGAATACGCTGGTAAAGTAAAAATCTTTAAACTCAATACCGATGATAATCCTGAGTCAGCGGTTAAGTTCCGTATTAACAGCATCCCTAACCTTATATTTTTCAAAGGCGGCAAGCCTGTAGATCAAGTGATAGGCGGGCAAGACAAAGCAACGCTTAAAGCTAAGCTTGATGCTTTGAATTAATTATTTAACACCAGTACTACCGAAACCACCAACACCACGTAGGTTATTGGCTTCATTAGGCATCTCAGTGATCAGCTCAAAATCAGCCTGAATCACTGGAGCAAGTACGCCTTGAGCGATACGATCACCATTGCGAATCACGAAATCTTCAGTGCCATGATTGATAATTAGAATCTGCAATTCACCGCGATAATCACTATCAATAGTGCCTGGAGTATTAGTTAGTGATATGCCATTTTTAAAAGCAAGTCCTGATCTAGGTCTTACTTGTAATTCATAACCAGGAGCGATCACCATCTTGAGTCCGGTTGGGATCTTAGCGCGCTCACCAGCTTTAAGAGTAAAACTAAAACTATCATTCAAAGAACCAGCACCCCATTCATCTTGATTCCAGAAATAAGCTCTAATGTCGAAACCAGCAGCGCCAGCGCTTTC
>CAYUFH010000060.1:3656-9443 GCA_964444015.1 uncultured Gammaproteobacteria bacterium
TCATAACTTTCACTTTCTGGAAGTACTATAACGAAGATAGTCCCTATAACCATGTCATAGAGGAAAGGATAGAAACTTAAACCCATAAAATTGTTGAAGTTAAGCTGCCCTGTTATAAACAGATAGCTAAAACCACAAAAATGAGCAACTGGTATCGCTGCTAGTGAGAAGTTTTTCACATAGCGAAACCCAAACATAGACAGAGGGATATGCTTCCAGAAAAACGCTAAGAGCGCTAAGGGAATCAAGCTAAGTAGATAACCAAAACTAGGTTCATGCACGTAGCCAAAACCACCACCATAAGTAAAAACAGGTAAGCCACTAAGCCCAACCACTAAATAAATCATAGTTGCGATTAATGCATAATTGCGACGGAATATTTGAGTTAATAAAAAACAAGTAACAAATAATAAAGGATAGTCATAGCCCATTATGGGTACTTGCATAAAAGCGGTAAGCGTCAGCATGCTAAAACAAAACGCTACTTTAACTAATACATCAGCCACAATATAAGTTTGCTAGTGATTAGGGAATTTGTCTATGTCCTGTCATCATCGCGAGCCGCTACGCTCGTAATGACAATGCTTTAGCAACGATGTGACTTACTCCAAGTCCGTAGTGTTCAAGCAGCTCTTCAGCTTTGCCAGATTGCCCAAATTTATCAGCCACACCCATCTTAGCGAAGCGTACTGGCTCGCAAACTTGCTCAGCGATAGCACTAGCGACTAGGTCACCAAGACCACCTAGGATATTATGCTCTTCAATAGAAATAACTCGCTTAGTTTTAGCAATAGATTTGCTTATGGTTGCAGCATCGAAAGGTTTAATTGAGGCAGAGTTAATAACTTCAGCACTAATACCCGCTGCGGCTAGTTCTTCAGCCGCTTTAAGAGCGGTGCTTACCATAACGCCGCAAGCTACTAGAGTAATATCACTGCCACTGCGAATAATATTAGCTTTGCCAATTTCGAACTTATAACTACTATCGAAAGCCACAGGTACTTTAGATCTACCTAGACGTACGTAGGTTGGACGCGGGTCAGCAGCTACAGCTCTAATAACTAGTTCAGTCTCTACAGCATCAGCAGGTACTATTACTACCATTTCAGGTATTACGCGCATGATGGCTAGATCTTCGATGATTTGGTGACTAGCACCATCCTCACCGACAGTAAGTCCAGCATGGCTGGCACAGACTTTAACACCAAGATGATTATGTGCTACTGAATTGCGCACGAATTCCCAAGCTCTACCAGTCGCAAACATCGCAAAACTACTAGCAAAGGGTATCTTACCCATGCGCGCAAGTCCAGCAGCTGTGCCGATCATATTAGCTTCGGCAATACCCATATTAAAGAATCTTTCAGGAAACTCTTTGGCGAAAAACTTAGTCATAGTACTACCACTAAGATCTGCGTCTAGTACTACCACTCGAGGGTTTTCTTTACCAAGAGCTACCAGTGTCGCACCGTAAGCTTCCCTAGTGGCGACCATGTCGCCTAGTTTATAGTTGCTTGCTAGTTCTGTTGTTTGACTTGCCATTTTAATTTAGTTCTACTAATGCCTTTTCTAGTTCGTCAGTCTTCGGTGCAACACCATGCCATTTGACTTGATCTTCCATAAAGCTTACGCCTTTACCTTTAACAGTATTAGCGATAATCACAGTAGGTTTGCCGCCTTCGAAATACTGCGCGCGCGGTTCAGCAGCGTTAGTACCATATTTAGCATCAGCTTTAATGCTTACAGTTACAGCGCTTAATTTATAGGCTTGATGAAGTGCTTGATCAATGGCAGCCACATCATGACCGTCTATCTCTAATACATTCCACCCGAAGGCTTTGAATTTATCAGCCAGTGGATCTACGGACATAGTAGTTTCTGTCCAGCCATCTAACTGTATGCGATTACGATCAACGAAAGCTACGAGGTGACCAACTTTGTAGTGGGCTGCAGCCATAATTGCTTCCCAATTAGAACCTTCTTGCAGCTCGCCATCACTAAGTATCGCGAAAACTTTACGCTTAGGTTTAGAGCCTTGATCTAGTTTGATGGCAAGCGCGCAACCTAATGCGTTAGGAAGACCATGCCCTAGAGATCCAGTAGACATCTCTACGCCAGGTACTTTCATGCGATCTATATGCCCTTGGAATGCTGAACCCAATTGACGGAAACTTAGAGTATCGACAAGCTTCACAAAACCAGCTAAAGCCAGCGCTGAATATACTGCAGGCGATGCGTGACCTTTACTTACTACTAGGATGTCACGTTCTGCCCACTCAGGATTTTTAGAGTCATAGTTGAGATGTCCGCCGAAATAAAGTGTTGCAAGAATATCAGCGATAGAAAGTGAGCCGCCCGGGTGACCTGAGCTTGCAGCATGAGTCATCTTGAGAGCATTTATTCTAATGGCTTTGGCTTGAGTTTTGACTGTATCTATGTTCATTTGCTTAATAATCCACGTAAATCTTTGTAGGACTTGATTTCATTAGCTCTAGCAGGTTTGCGTCCTAGTGATTTAATGCGTTGTAATAGTCCAGACGCTCCAGAGTAACGGCGACGCTCATAGTTAATCATACGCTGTGCAAAAACAGGGTTTGATTCATCGCTAATATCTACGTAGCCTTGCTCCTCACCAATTAATGATGTGAAACCTTTGCTAGAAGGGCTGTAGAAGAAAAATACATAAGGTTTGCCAGCTTCTATTTCATTAGTGGTAAAAGGGCTCGCTACTTGTGCCCATTCTTTAAGGATGATTTCTTGGCTGCTGACACCGCGGATTGGATCTAAGACCTTGAATTTAAGTAGTCTTGCGTTGATCTTACCGTTGGCTACTATTTTACTTTCAATAAACTTGCCTTTGAAAATTATTCCAGCTTGATTAATACTTTCATCAAGGCTAGTTGCCTTAGTTAGGGCATGTCCTGTGCCGTTACGTTTAACCACTTCTGCGCCAACTTGGCTTAGTGAAATTAAACAAAATAAGGCGAGTGAGAAAAAACGCATCGCCTCTATTCTAGCAATATCTAGATATAGTCTTCAAAGCTGCCTTCTTCAAGGATTTTCCCCTTAAGCTTGCGTAAGGCTTTAGCTTCAATTTTTTTAATATTGGCTTTAGTGATATCAAGAATATCTGAAACTTCATCTAGAGTGTACATGCGCTCACCCTCTTGTTCAATTAGGCCATAACGGAGTATCAGTACATTCTGTTCTTCTTCTGAAAGAAACTCTATGGTTTTTTTTAGTTGAGCTTTCAGCATTTTGCTAACTAGTGCTGAATCTGGTGAAGCAAAAGTCCCATCTGATTCTATAAACTCACTTAAATCACTTTCTTGATCTTTGCCGACACGTGTTGACATTGAAATAGTCTGAGTATGTAAGCCTTCTATTTCTCTTAGTCTCTCGATATCTATTTCAAGAGCAGCAGCAAGCTCATGCTCAGAAGGGCTGCGACCTAATCCTTGACTAAGCTCGAATTTGATTTTGCGCAGGCGACTTGCTTGTTCTATCATGTGTGCTGGAATCCTGATGGAGCGTGATTTCTCCGCGATAGATCTAGAGATGGCTTGGCGTATCCACCAAGTGGCACAAGTACTAAATTTGTAACCTTTAATACGATCAAACTTATCTGCCGCACGAATTAAACCAAGATTGCCTTCTTGAATTAAATCAAGCAGATTCCAGCTATCTTGTGCGTAGCGTTTGGCGACATTAATAACCAGCTTTAAGTTTGCTGACACTAGTTTACGTTTAGCTTTCTCGGCTTCTATGCCGCCCTTCTCAATTAAGCGAGAGAGAATAATTTCTTCACCAGGAGCTAGTGGTGGTATCTTACCGATTTCTTTGAGGTATAAATAGACGCCATCATTTATAAGCGACCTATCTTCGCTTTCTGGTTTTACTTCTTCTTCGGCTATTTCGCGCTCAAGTGTTTCTGCTTCGTGCAGCTCCACTTCACTAGGTATCTCAGCTTCTAAGGCCTCGGGTATTTCAGTGTTTAGCGCTTCAAGTTCGTTTTCAGCCACCTAATAACAATATTCCACTACTGGGCTTTTTGAAGCAAGAACTAATATTGCCGTGATATTATTTAGAGTGTGATTTCTCTTACACCAGCCCTGACTTTCTCTGTCCCTCCCGCGCCTTCGGTTCCATTTAGGGCTACGGAAGATAAACCAATACCCGACCACGTCTTATCAAAACACATGCCGAAAAGTATTCCATCAGATAGCTGGACTAGAAGCTTATTTTCTAGTTTAAGTAAAATCGAAGGGCTTAATGTTCTTTACGAACATGTGCATGCCTTAGGCGGAATACATGTTTTTTTACCAGAATCGAGTTTTTCGTTTTCTGTACCGCCAGAGGGCAAGCACGCTTCATTTTGGCAAAATAGAGTAAAAGCCGACGCCGCCAAAAAAGACAAAGCTTTGCAAGCTTTGAATAAAGCCCTTGATGATTCTGGTTTAAGAAATCAACTAACTATAGATATTCGCAGAGGTGGTACCCAATGGTGGATTCATCACAAGGAAGCTAATTTTAGTTAACTAAGTTTACTTAATGCTTTCACTATAGTTGTTATTTCTTCAATAGTATTCATTATTGATAGCGACACTCGTACGGATTTACTTGCAATCTCTTCTGGAAGCCTGCAGGCACGCAGTACATATGAACTCTGAATTTCAGTGGCGGCTTTATTAGCTGAGCAAGCTGACCCAGCACTTATACAAATACCTTTAAGATCCATTTGCAGAACTAGCTGCTCGCTAAGCCACTTAGCTTGGCTGAGAGCCATATTAACAATACCTGGAACTGCATGCGCGCGATCTTGTGTTCCATTAATAACTAAGCCTGGGATATTTTTAAGTTCTGTGATTAATTTAGTTTCGAGCTCGCGAAGTTTCTCGGGATTATATATTTTAGTTAGCTCTGCCATTGCGACTATGCTTGCAAGGTTCTCGGTACCAGCTCTAAACCCCTGTTCTTGTCCGCCACCTAGAATTAGTGCTTTTGCGAGTAAGGATTGTTTCACTTCTCTTGTGTTGCCATTACTGAGATAAAGAAACCCCACGCCGCGCGGTCCATGGACTTTGTGGGCAGATGCTGAGAGCGCATCTATGTTCATCGCTCGCAAATCGATAGGCAGCTTCAGCCAAGTTTGCGTAGCATCAGTATGAAAGAGAGCCCCATGTGTTTTGCAGAGTGCGCCAATGCGTGTGACGTCTTGCACGCTAGCGATCTCATTATTGCCATGCATGATGCTTACTAAGATTTTTTTGCTGCTAGCTTTTTTTAATTCTTTTTCTAGTTCCCAAAGATCTATAAATCCTTCTTGATTGAGATTCAACCAAACGATTTCTTTAGCGTGAGCCTTCGCTGGTTCAAGTAAGCTGGCATGCTCACTAGGACTAGTAATGAGGATATCGTAATCAAGTGCAGCAAGAATAGTGTTATTAGATTCAGTAGCACCGCTAGTAAAAATTATTTCTTCGGCTTGAGCATTAATGCTAGCTGCGATTTCTGTGCGAGCGGCATCCAGCGCTGCACGTGCGGCTCTGCCAGCAGAATGCAAACTACTAGGATTAGCGTAGTCACGCGTGACTATATCAGCTAGACGCGGGTCAAGTTGAGTAGTTGCGGCATTGTCACAATAGATCATGCAGTTCTTATGATAGCTTATGGGTAATACGTTTCATAAAAGCCTTGATTGAGCATAACTTTAAGTTACTTTGGCTATTTTTCGTTAGAGTCTTAATATTCTTGAGTTTTTACAGGGGAAAAATGACCCCTTTCATT
>CAYUFH010000061.1:0-7156 GCA_964444015.1 uncultured Gammaproteobacteria bacterium
TTAATTCTACTGTTGAAATAAAAGATTTTATGCTTGATCTTATTTATTATGTAAGTCCGGATAACCGTGTAACTAATATTAGGCCATTTACAGCAAAATTGATTGAAGTTGATAAGAGCAATAATAGCTTAGTCTTTGATGCCAGCGATTATAATCGATTCTTAAGTAGCAAAGGTCAGCATCTAAGCAATAAGCGGATAAGCATCAAAGCTAGTTCAGTAAGATTAAATCCAGTACGTAGCGAAGCCTTCCTTCACTTTATGGGAATTAATTAAGATCAATTGCTCTGCGCAAGGCTAGTGCACTAGTATAAGGTGTATTCTTCCAAAGAAAAGCAAAAGTCTTATAATAATCAGTATAAATTTTACGGTAGCTGCGCAAATAGTAAATTAGCATTTTAGCTACATTCCCTGCCTTGGGGTCAGCTAGCGGAATATTACTCATCACATAGTCATCAGCAAAATACTCTTTAGCTAGTCTAAGGCTAACAACATCACGCATATCTACATCCATAACCCTTGCATGCTTGCAGCGTATACTTTCAACCTGCTCAGGATCTAAAATCTCATGCCCAAGCACTGCGATCGGACTTGGTGTAGACACGATACGTATCTGGGTAAACTCTTGGTCTAAAGCACAAAACAAGACTTCTCCGTGTGGCACATTAAAAGATATTCTCCAAAAACCATTGTTCTGATCTATTAGTCCTTGCAATAATATATCTTCTGACATTTGCAAACCATCAGCAAGCTCTTGTTCTTGCAAGCAAGCGAGGTCTAAAGCTTTCATGATTTTACTGTTGTTAGCGTAGAGTTTAAGGATTTCACTCATAAGCACCTGCTCTTTGGAATGATTTGTTACGACTATTACCTGCTGCTTCTAAGATTTCTTGCAAGCCTAAGCTTTTATTTAATTGCTCATATAGAGCTGGTGTTAAAGAACTAGTAGCTTGTTTAAGCCCATTAAGAGCTTTTTTGCCAACTACACTTTTAAGTGCTGGCAAAGCATCTCCCAAAGTATTTTGTAGTTTGGCGAGTTCTACTATTGAAAGCTCTGTGCCGCGCGAACTGAGCGCTTGCAATTCAGCAACTAGCTTATCAGCACTTTTACGTGATTTATCAGTACTAGAACTATAACCAGTTTTTGCGGCTGCAAGCTTTTGCTCACTGGAGCACTGATTAACCATATTCTTTAGTTCAAGTTCTTGCAAAGTTTTCTCACTACTTAAATTTGCAACCAATTGTAGATTTCTTGCTGGCTGCCAAGTGGAACCTACAGCTCTTCCTCCTTGATAGTATGCTGGTGCCGTCCAGCGCCCAGTCTCAGGCTTAGCCAATTCCTGACTTAGAAGATTATTGATATCATCAAGTGAATCTATTTTTTTTAATTTATTTAATTTAGCAAAATCAGCTTCCGTCTCTCTAATTGCAGCTTCAAGAGTAGTCGCTGAACGCCTATCAGTTGTTGCACCTGCTTTATTAAAGTCAGCTAATTCTTTAGCGGCGGCAGCAAGTTCAGTTTCAATACTTTTGCGTTCAGCTTGCAAAGCACTAACTTGAGCCGTATTATTGCATTGCTGATTGGCAACTTGCAATTTCTGATCAATCTCTTGCAATTCACCGTTGTAAAATTGGTTCTTCTGATTTAATAGACTGTATTTTAGTTGACTTACTTCAGCCGAGAGTGCTTGAGTATCTTCAGTCTCGGAATTATTAGATGTATGAGTAACACTTGGACTAGCAACACGCGCTTGCCCACTGCGATTAGATAGCAGTTGTGATATATCCATACCCCAGCATACAGCTGCTAGGTTAAGAACTAGTTAAAATGGTGCCGCAGGTCGGACTCGAACCGACACTCCCTTAACGAGAACAAGATTTTGAGTCTAGCGCGTCTACCAATTTCACCACTGCGGCATTATCCCAAGGCGTAGCGCGCTCTAAGCGGAGCTTAGACTTTTCCAGCAGCCATAGCTGCTACTTCTTCAGCGAAGTTAGATTCTTTACGTTCTATACCTTCACCTAGATTCAGGCGCACGAAACTTTCCAGCTTCGCTCCACCTAGATACTTAGCAACTGTCAGACTTGGATCTTTAACGAAAGGCTGCTCAGTGAGAACTCTAGCTGCAAGTAGCTTCGCTACTCTGCCACCAACAATTTTCTCAACTATTTCAGCAGGCTTACCTTTAAGATCATCTTTAGATGCTTCAATTTCTTTTTCTTTAGCTACTACATCAGCAGGGATCTCATCCATAGTTGCAAACTCTGGGGCTGGGTTTGCTGCCGCTACGTGCATAGCGATATCGTTAGCTTGCTCAGCGGTCGCACCAGCACCACTGATAACTACTAGTGAGCCTACTTTAGAACCAACGGGGTGCACATAGCAACCTACGATACCAGTAGTTTCAACGAAAGCCACTCTGCGCACATCAATTTTTTCGCCAGTTTTAGCAGTCTGCTCTATCGCCGCATCAGCAATAGCTTTGCCACCTAAATCAGCAGCAAGCAGGCTCGCGATGTTTTTAGTTTTATTAGTTAGTGCAACAGTTGCAACCTCTGCGATAAACGCCTTGAAGTTATCATTCTTAGCAACGAAATCTGTTTGCGAATTGACTTCTACTATTACCGCTGATTTCTTGTCATCAGCAATCTTAGCTACTAGCGCACCTTCAGCAGCGATATTACCTGCTTTTTTGGCAGCACTCGCGATACCTTTTTTGCGCAGGTACGATACTGCTTCATCCATATTACCGTTAACTTCTTGCAAAGCTTTTTTGCAGTCCATCATGCCAGCGCCAGTCATTTCTCTTAGCGTAGCTACATCTTTAGCTGTGAAACTCATTTTAATTCTCCTTATTTTAGATTAACGTCTTTTGCTGGCTTGACCTTCAAGGACAGAATCAGCAAGATACTTAGTGATGATTTTGATTGAGCGCATCGAGTTATCGTTGGCTGGAATCACGTAGTTAAGATTAGTCGGATCACAATCAGTATCGGCAAGAGCGATAATAGTACAACCCGCTTTGCGAGCTTCTTCTACCGCGATCTTGTCTTTCTTCTGATCTGCTACGAAAACTACTTCTGGCTTACCACGCATCTTCTTCAAACCACCCAATGATTTATTGAGTTTGTTGATTTGACGGTTGATAGAAGCAATTTCTTTTTTGCCTAAACCCTTGAAACCACCAGTATCACGCTGATGCTCTAACTCACGAAGTTTATTTAAGCGTGAACGAATAGTATCGAAGTTAGTTAGAAGTCCACCTAACCAACGTTGGTTAATATAGTAAACTCCAGCACGGTCTGCTTCTTGGCGAATAATCTCTGAGCCTTGCTTAGAGGTACCAACAAAAAGAATATTACGTCCTAGTTTGCCTGCGCGTCTAATATAGTCGCCGGCCTCCATCAGGTTATTAACTGTTTTAAGTAAGTTGATTACATATATGCCACCGCGTTTTGAGTGGATATAATCAGTCATCTTCGGGTTCCAAGTATGAGTCTCGTGACCTAGATGCACTCCTGCTGCAAACAAATCTTTGAGTAACTGTTTGGCTTTTTCTTGTCTTGCTGCAGCTTGCAATTCTTGTTGTGCTGCTTTTTCTGCTGATTTCTCTGGTGATTTTTCTGATGTTTCTGTTGTCATTTTATTTCCTCGGATCAGTGCTAATTCAGGCTTGGTCTGCCACCTTGGCCTTGATAAGTACTACGACATACCAAGACTGGGGGCTTGAATGAGCTCCAGACCTGCTTGATTCTAGCAATTAGTCTATAGTCCGAATGTTTAGGTAAATATTAACGCTATGCCCCAATATATGCTCTCGGGACCAGATTATCGCGGCAACCTTGACAACCACCATGCAGGAAAGTTCTTAAATCTTCGCCACTAGGTATAGCTAAATTAGTCCTAGTTGGAGCAACTATAGTACTAGTTGTTCTTGTCTTATTCTGAGGAGCATGAGCTGGTTGGGGTAATGGAGCAGTAATTGTTCTTGTCTCTGCAGTTGGAGGATGGGATGGAGTTTTAGGCACTATAGTTCGTGGTTTTAAGAGTCTAAAAAATGTTGCGTATTGGGCTAATCTGTTCATTTATCTTGTGCCTTGGATCAAAGAGCTAATATAAACTAAGGTTCTAGTTAGCTCTGTTTCCAACCTCATTCTTGAGATTAGCCAATTAGCACCAAAACCACGCTCTACCACTGGATACTTCCTTAGTGAGAAAGATTCTCAGTAGTAATATACCCGAAACTTGAGCTTATTGCAACTCTTTCGCAATAACTTAATTTTTAACGGTCAGAACCACCACAAGAACTTGTCGGACCAGTCCATACTAATGGCATCGCCTCTAAGGGAGTTTCTTGTCCTGCTCGTCTTAGGAAGGAGGGCGTGGACGAATCCATTCGCTGCGCAAGAGCAAACATCATTCCATGAGTGTTGTGCGGATATGCTTCAAACAAAGCAGTAATAGCCTGTTCTGTTAATCCTTTTCTATAATTATCCTTATTAAATAAAATCGCATGCACAATTTTTATTCTTTGAGCTTGATCACGAAGATAAAGCTCTTGACCATGAGAACCTGAAAGCTTGATATAGTCAGGGTTTGGCTCTACCGTTATGGTTTGATTTTTAGACTTTACTTTCAGTTTAGCCGTTCCCACTTCGCAATCAACTCTTGCTTCAGATCTTAGTAATTTTAATAAGTCTGCCCATAAACTTTCAGCGGGCATAGATATTTGTCGAATCTGGTGTGCTCTATGTGCTGTCATAGGATGGCGAACAACGGGTCTATTAGTTATAGTATTAACGAAGCCTGCCTGCCTCCTCACCGGAAGATGATGTTTTAGTCCGAGATGCCTAGGTATAGTGCTTGCCATTTATATACAATTTAGCTAAAAGATAAGACTATGCTCTAGTCTTTAATTAAGTATTAACAATTTAAGCGGGTTTTAAAATGGGCATAATAGCTATTAGTGCCCTTTAAGTTTCGCCTAGAAAGGATACTCAAGCTCAGACGTGATGAGCTAGAAACTGCACGCCAAGTGCTAGCCGAGGCTATGGAAGAGCTTAATAAAGCTCGCAAGGCTTTAGTTGCAGCTCAAGATGCTCTTAGAGAAGCTAAAGAAGAAATGCTCCTAGATAACTATAAAATGCCGCAAGAATACATGCAGCTAATTAAGAGTCGCGATAAAAAAGTTGAGAAGCGTGAAATTGAAAAAGAAAATGCTGAAGCCTTCTTGCATCAGGCGCGCGCCAACGCGATTGAAGCACAACAAAAAGTAGAAGTTTTAGAAAAACTCAAAGAGAAACAAACTGAAGAATATAACTATGAGCAAAACCGCCTAGAACAAATTCAGACAAACGAAAAAGTAACACTAAAATACGCTTCAGAAGTACAAAAGCAAGCTAATAACGAGCAAGATTCTTAACCTAGCCTTAACCTGAAACTGATATTTCACTTATGTGCAGGGTTTAATTGATAAAAACCAAAATATATTAAGAGGCAGAGTAGGTGTCAACACTGGCGCTCCAGCTCTAGGCCCGCAACGCTTGCAAAGCCTTCAGCAAATGAGTTTCGCTAACCAGTTAGCGCAGCTGAAAGATGATTCTGCCGCTCAAAGAGACGCTAGTCCAATGGCTGAACTGGCTTCAGAAATACCCGAACTAAACACAGCGAGCAATAAGCAAAACTACAGGTCTAATCTTGGGATTTACACAAGCCAAAATATTCAAGGTGAAAAATTAAATGAAGAGCAGATTCTTAAATCGCTACGCCGCGAAGAATTTAGTCGCGAGCAAGAAGCCTTAGCTAATACTGAAACTGAAAGACATAGTACTAGTCAAATAGCTGAAACACTTAGCAACTCTGAAACAGTTAAAGCAACTATTACTCAAGCACATCAACCTGAGCAGCATGATGCTGTTAGAGAAGGTAATGTCGGTGAGCGCGAAGCTCGTCATCAAGAATCTAATGATCGCAAAAAACAACTTGCAAATTGGGAAGAATTAGCGCCGCGCATCACCGAGGACATCAAGAATAGAGCTGTGCGCATCGACATTCCAGGCTTAGGTGATATCGAAACACTTATCGTGCGCATGCAAAAGAATCAAGTTCTAATTCAGGCAGTTGGTAATCACTCTGCTATGAAATCTCTGCAAGGCAGAGAAGCCGAACTAAAAGCAAAATTAGCTAGTAAGAACATCCATATGGGTTCTCTACAAGCATTCGATGCTAATAAAGTCTCAACAAAAAGGAAAGTAGCTTAGGGGGAATAAATGAGCAGACTATATCACCAGTCATATAACGCATCACTCAACGCCGTTGAACTGATAGATACTATTTCGGGCAATATCGTTGGCTACGGTAAAGCTGGTCATAGAGCGCAGCGCTGGAATTTTTCTAACTATATGTATGGTGGTGAGATACACCCAGCGGGTTATAGCATGCGCCAAGGTGGTCAAGAGCCACGTATTGGTGAATGGACTAAATTAATGATTAGAGGTCGTGGGTTTTTTATGGTTCACGATGATAAACAAGACAAAGTTATGTTCACCAGATTAGGTGATTTCCATCTAGATGGTGTTGGCAACCTAGTGACCAAGGAAGGTTATAAAGTTATTGGTACGCCGCTAACGGGTTCTGTTACTAGATTATACAGCCGTGACCCAGCAGATCCAAGCACAGACTATCGAGATGTTAACTACGGAAATCCATATGAGAAAATTACTCAAAACATGCAAGCTATGAATCCACCTGGCAAACCAGTTGGCACACCTGCAGAAATAAATTTACAAATGGATCCACGCAATGGTAAGTATTTGGGTTTCTATGATTCAATCAAAGTTGGTGATGACGGCGTAATATACGGAAAAGATGGGACCAATCTAGTCTCATTATATAAAGTCCAGATTTCTAACTTTAATAATGCTGAAGGTTTACATGATGCCAAGGATGGGGTTTACTTCACGCCTAGCCGTGAGAGCGGGTCTCCAAGTATATATTCTGGTGATAGCGTAGTAGTTAGCGAAGCTTTGGAGCGAAGCAATACCTGGGTAAAGGTAGAAACCCATTATATGACTGAAGCACAACGTTATTATCAAGCAGCAACACAATTGCATAAGCTGGCAGATAAGATTACTGGTACGGCAATAGAGATGATTCA
>CAYUFH010000061.1:7256-9098 GCA_964444015.1 uncultured Gammaproteobacteria bacterium
CCGCTGCCCCGAAACTTTGCCAGAGCTTGATTATGAATATCTAGCCAAATTAACTTTGGAAAAATCTCACCGCTCTTCTAATAAAGAAATATCACTTAGTTTTTGCACCGCTACCGAGATCCAAGCACTTAATAAACAGTACCGCGAGAAAGATTCTGTTACTGATGTTTTGAGCTTTCCTGCACTAGCCGAAGTCCCGACTCTGGGTGATATAGTGATTTGTACTTCGCGCGCTCAAGAGCAAGCTAGCGAACTAGGGCATAGTCTTAAGCGTGAGCTTGCTTTTTTATTTGTCCATGGTCTCTTACATCTACTAGGCTACGACCATGAGATCTCAGAAGATGAGGAGAGGATAATGTTTGATTTGCAGGATCAAATATTATTTGCGGCAAGTATTACTAGGTAATATATTGTCATCACGAGCCTAGCAGAAACGTGACTTCTGTCACGTTTCTGCGCTGTAAACATGAGTGCATAATCTACAGCTTTACTCATATGATTACGACACTCGCTATGAAGACATAAAATTCTGTTAATATACTATTGAATGCAGGTTTATAACAACCTAAGCCGTCAGCTTGAAGATTTCGTGCCTCTAAGTGCGCCCGAAGTCACTATTTATTCTTGTGGTCCTACTGTTTATGATCATTCTCATATAGGTCATGCACGTAGTGCTATTACTTGGGATTTACTTTATAGGTATTTGCGTTACCGCGGCTATGCGGTGAAATGGGCGCGCAATATTACTAACGTTGACGACAAAATCGTCAAGAGAGCCGTTGAATTGAAGATTTCTCCAGATCAACTATCTCGCGAGTTTACTTTTGAGTTTTGGCGTGATATGTCTGCGCTCAATGTTTCATGGCCTGATTATGAGCCTAGAGCTACAGACTATATCTGTGCGATGATCCAATTCATTAAAGATCTTATTGCTGCTGGATATGCTTATGAATCTCAAGGCGATGTCTATTTTCGTGTAACTAAGCACGCTCGCTACGGGCAGCTTAAAGGCTTGAGTATAGATAAACTGCGCGAAGGCATAGCAAGAGTGGACGAGAATGAACGCAAAGAAGATAAATTAGATTTTGCTCTTTGGAAATCTTTCCCAAATGAGACTGACGCCTTCGAGTCACCATGGGGCAGAGGTAGACCGGGCTGGCATTTAGAGTGCAGCACTATGATTGAAGAATTGTTCGGTGCTCGCAATAATAAAGAAGCGATTATAGATATTCATACCGGCGGAGATGATCTGGTTTTCCCTCACCACGAGAATGAATGCGCACAGTCTGAATGCCGCTCAACTAAACCTTTGGCTAAATATTGGATGCATAATGGCATGGTAATGATTAACGGCGCCAAGATGTCCAAATCAGAAAATAACTTTTTTACTATTAAAGATGTGTTGCGTAAATATAAAGCTAATACGGTTAGGTATTTTTGTTTAAGCACCCACTACAAAAAACAAATTAATTTTACTGATGATGCGCTTGCGGCGGCAGAAACTGGTTTCGACAAGCTGCTTAAGCACATCATAACAGCGCCTTGTTCAGAGGCTCTAAATAAAGAATTGATGGCTAATTTCCAAATTGCTATGGATTCTGACCTTAATAGCCCTCAAGCTTTAGCTTTGCTTTTCGAAGCAAGTAAAGATCCAGCGAATGCTAATACTATTATTCAGTTATTAGAAATTTTAGGTTTCAATACTAAAGCTTATGCTGGAACCCTTGATAGCAGTGCTGCTTTAACCGCAACCATGAATCTTATACTTGAACTACGTGCTGATGCTCGAGCTAAGAAAGATTTTGCGACTAGTGACAAGATTCGTGATAGTTTAACTGCAGC
>CAYUFH010000062.1:0-4749 GCA_964444015.1 uncultured Gammaproteobacteria bacterium
CTTAATCACCAAATACGGTGTCGCTGTGCCGCGTTACACAAGTTATCCAACGGCTCCTGAGTGGAAGCAAGATTATAATCAGGAAGTTTTTGAAGAAGCAATAATTCGCTCTAATCAGATCAATAAACCTGTTTCGCTTTATATTCATATACCATTCTGTGAGTCCCAGTGTTATTACTGTGGCTGTAATGTAATTATCTCTCCGCATCATGGCATCGAGAACCAATACCTCAATCGCCTTAAAGAAGAAATCAATTATTTGGCAGCGCAAGTTAGTGCTGATAGAGAAGTTCTGCAGATCGCCTTCGGTGGTGGTACTCCTACCTATCTCAGTCCAGAACAGCTAATAGAACTGGGCAAACATCTTAGAGTGAGTTTTAATTTGCGTCAGACTTACCACGATAAACGCGATCGTCATGAATATGCTATTGAGATAGACCCGCGTGTCACTTCTGTCGAGCACCTGCAAGCTATATATGAGTCTGGTTTTAATAGACTAAGTATGGGTATTCAAGATTTTAATCATGAAACACAGGAGACCATTAATCGTATTCAGCCTTATGAATTAGTAGCTAATATAGTTAAAACCGCTAGGCTAGAAGGTTTCAAGAGTATCAATTTCGATCTTATATATGGTCTGCCGCATCAGACCCTGGCGACTTTCGAGGATACCATCACCAAAGTTATAACTATCAAACCTGAGCGCATAGCGTTGTTTAACTACGCGCATATACCTAGTATTTTCCCTTTTCAGCGTAAATATATAGCTGATGATACTTTGCCTGACCAAAAGCTCAAAATGGATATTTTTGATATGGCAGTTGCACGCCTAACAGAAGCGGGATACCAGTTTATAGGCTTAGATCATTTTGCGCTGCCTGATGATGAGCTGAGCATAGCTCAAGAGTCTGGAAGTTTGTATCGTAATTTCCAGGGCTACACTACTCATGCGGGCTGTGATCTGTTTGGTATCGGCGTTACAGCCATCTCTGATATTGCTGGAGTCTATAAACAAAACCACAAGAAGCTAAATGAATATTATAAGGATTTCGGCGCTGATAAGTTTCTACTCTGCACTAGTGATGATATCGAGCGCCGCGAGATGATCAAACAAATTATGTGTAATGGAGTGCTAGAGTTCTCCAGCACTAAATATCAAACTGAGCTTGAGCGCCTGCAGCCTTATATCGAGGATGGACTTGTGGTTATTATGAATAGCGAGGACGCCGTCCGTCATTGGATTGCTTCGACTTCGGCTCGCAATGACAATCCTGTCTTAGTTAAAGTAACTGAGCTAGGTAGATTATTTGTCCGCAATATTGCTTCTTGTTTTGATAATTATTTGCATAAAGAAGCAGGGCATAAGTTGTTTTCTAAATCTCTATAATATGGATTGCTTCGCTGCGCTCGCAATGACGGGGGTATGGATTGTTGCGCTATATTAGTGCTATGACTAGTACTGTCATCGCGAGCTGCGAAGCGGCGCGGCGATCCATTGGTGGCAGCACTACTGACTTTGACTATTCTTCAGATTATTGATTCGTACCCAGTCCATCGTGTAACCTGGCTTGGGTATCTCTCCTCCGACACTAAAACTATCAGCTTCTATGGAAATGGATGGCTCTGTAGTTTTTTCTAAATTGTCGCTAAAGTTATCTGTTTTTTCCGATTCAAGTTTTTTTTCTTTCTTCTTCTTTTGTTCTGCTTCTTGCTCGCGTTGTTTCTGGCCTCTATCGGCACTGACTCTATTAACTAGATGAGGATTTACTGGATTAATATTAAATTCATTCACAAGATAATACGTATCAATATTATTCCCTGAGAACTCTTAAAGCCTCTTAAGGATTATGTTACAATTATATCACTGGTGGGATTTTATCGCAGTTGGCTTGTGTTTAGCCTTATTTCTTAGCGTATTTAGAGGGTAGTTAATTTGTCTAGTTCCTCAATATCATCAACCAATTCCAATGTGGCAGTTCCTATTGCTACGCGCATTGCTGCAGAGCGCGTTGAGTCTGGCCCTAGCTTGGCTGATCTTGCGCGCATGGCTGCTGATGAAGAGTGGAAGCGTCGCCTAGCTGCTGGCGGTGGCGGCGGTGGTTCTCCACCGATGAAGTCACCAACGCAAATGGTTTTGTATAGTATTGGTTTGATAAATGAGCAAATGCGCGCTCTTTATCAATCGGTGATCGCAGCTTTTGAGCGTAATCAAGCAAATGCTCCAGGGCAAGTTCAGCAAGCAACGGAGGCTGCTACTTTGCCAGCTGGAGTTCGTGAATTCGTTATGAATATTGGTACTGCTCTGCGAATGATTGCTGATCTCACTCAGCGCAGTGGACAGCAGATTGGTGATACCGCTAAACTCGCTAAGGAACTAAGCTCTAATGCGCTTAATGCCGCCATGCTCTCTATTAGCGGTTGGGTTAGCCGTACACTCAAGCTGCTAGGTTTATCTAATGCTGATGATGATAATTTTGAAGCCGAAGAGCTTGCTGATAAACAGGCTGCTACTGAAGAAGAAATGTTTTTCCCTGGATTGAGTGCAAGGTTATTCGGTGAAGGTGATAACCAATCTAATGGTCGCAGTGTAATTTCACATATACAGAATGTTGCAGATCAGATGAACCGGGTGGTGGCAAGTTTATTGCGTAAGTAGTTGATTGATAAATATTATGCACTCACGACGACAAGCGCAGAAATGACCCGTCGGGGTCATTTCTGCTAAGCGTGGATAGTGTCGCGTACTGCCATAGTCTCATCAAGCGGCTTAACACGTTTGATTTTGGCTCCAAGGCTACTAAACTTAGCTTCTAGATGTTCGTAACCGCGATCCAAGTGAATTAGACCTCTAACTTCACTTTTGCCTTTAGCAGCTAGTGCCGCGACTACTAGAGTTGCTGCAGCTCTTAAATCTTTACCCTCAAGATTGGCACCAGTGAGTTGTTTAACACCTTTAACTACAGCAGTGCGTCCATTAACATCAATAGTTGCTCCCATGCGATTTAGATCTTCTGTGTAAGAAAATCTAGAGTCGTAAATATTCTCGGTAACTATGCTCGTGCCTTCGCAAAGTGCAAGTAAGGCAGAGAATACAGGTTGTATATCAGTAGAAAATCCTGGATACCATACGGTAGTCACATCAGCAGCTTTGAGGCGTTTACCTTTGGAGTCTACAGTGATATTAACTAACTCATGACCATCTTGATCTATGCCAGTGCCGCGAATAGTAACAGCAGCTCCAATTTCTTCAAACTTACTAAGTAAAGATTGTAAATCTTCTTCTAGTACATTGTTGACTGTAACTTTACCTTTAGTGATTAGACCAGCGATCATATAGGTAGCGGCTTCAATGCGATCTGGAATAGTAGTGTGCTCCATTGAATGGAGCTCCTTGACTGGTTTTCCGAAGATCTGGATATTACCTGAGCCGGCACCGCGGATATCGCAGCCCATCTTGTTGAGGAAATTAGCTAGATCGATAATCTCAGGGTCGCGAGCAGCATTCTCGATTATAGTTTCACCTTCAGCAACGGCAGCAGCGAGCATTATGTTCTCGGTAGCACCATTACTTGGCACATCTAAATAAATTTTGGTGCCGATTAATTTATCTGCTTTAGCAGTGATATAACCTTGGTCTTCTGTGATTTTACAACCTAGAGCTTTAAGTCCTTTGAGGTGCAAGTCTACTTTGCGTGAACCAATATTGCAACCACCAGGATATGCGATTTTGGCATGCTTGAAGCGACCAACTAAAGCTCCTAAGCAAATAAAACTTGCTCTAAGTTTACCAGCCAAACTAAAAGGTACAAAATCACTCGACAAATCAGTATTGTCGATGTGCAAAGTCATATGTTCTGAGTTTTCGTTGATGATAGTAGCGGTACCACCTAGAAGTTGAATGATCTCGATCATACAATCAATATCTGCAAGTTTAGGTACTTTGTGTAATATAACTTCACCGTTAGCAAGCATTAATGAAGCAGCGATTTGTTTGAGAGCAGAGTTTTTGGCGCCAGAGACTTCTACCTCGCCAACTAATTTTTTACCACCCTCGATTACTAAATATTCCGCTGTCATTCTTAATACCTTCTTAATTAGGTAGAGATGTATATCAGAGTTAATTGTTCCACAAGCGGCGTGCTTTGGCAATATTTATCGCTTCTCTTAGCCAAATATTCGGTTTTATGATGGATTTTTAGATTAATTTTTTGCAACAGTGCTTAGTTCAGGATACAGTGGGTAAGCACTATTGAGGCTTGCTACCTCTTTTAGGGCCCGCGTGCGAGTGGCATCACTAATTTCACTAGAATTTTTGGACATTTCCAGCAAAATATCAGCAATTAGCTCTGCAAGTCTGATGACTTCAGCTTCCTTGAAACCTCTAGTGGTGATGGCTGGGGTGCCGATGCGAATACCACTGGTAACAAAAGGACTTTGAGGGTCATTAGGTACACCATTCTTGTTCACTGTGATGCGACAAGTATCAAGTACATTGGCCGCATCTTTGCCAGTGATAGCTAGAGCGCGCAAGTCTAGTAGCATTAGGTGATTATCAGTGCCGCCTGAGACTAGTCCAATGCCTTTATCTAAGAGGGTTTTAGCTAGTGCTTTGGCGTTAACAACAACTTGTTTTTGGTAGTCTTTGAATTCATCGGTTAGAGCTTCTTTGAAGCTTACGGCTTTAGCTGCGATAATATGCATCAAAGGACCGCCCTGGGTTCCCGGGAACACAGCAGAATTGACCTTCTT
>CAYUFH010000062.1:4849-8843 GCA_964444015.1 uncultured Gammaproteobacteria bacterium
GAGTAGTTAACAGGTGATCCATGAGTTAAGTGACCGCCTTCTTTAAGGCTCATGCCCAGGTAGGTATCGCCAGGATTGAGTAGAGCCATAAAAGCAGCAAGGTTAGCATTGGCACCTGAGTGCGGTTGCACATTAGCGTACTTAGCGCCGAATAATTCTTTTAGTCTCTCTATGGCTAAGTTCTCGACTTCATCGTGGAACTCGCAGCCACTGTAATAGCGCTTGCCAGGATATCCTTCAGCGTATTTATTGGTTAAGCAGCTACCGGCTGCTGCCATCACGGCTGGGCTGGTAAAGTTCTCACTTGCTATAAGTTCTATATTCTCTTCTTGTCTGCGTTTTTCAGATTCGATTAACTTGAATATTTCGCTGTCTAGTCTTTGGGGCTTAGCTGTGTTCACAAAAGAGATTTTAGCAGTAGTTCGGATTATAACAATATTATAATGGTGTGGATTCTGAGCTTAGTATCAAGCGCAAAAATGAGCCTTTGGACTCATTTTTAGCTGTTATCTGATCATCCATATGACTGAGTTAGCTAAGTAGCTTCTAAGCGAACAATAGTATTAGTAACCCTCTTCAGATAATGAGTAATAACAAGCCTAGCGAAAATAATCTAAGTACCGCAGTTGAAACCATCAAACTATTAGGTGAGCATGTACTTGAGCTTCGTGAAGTGATAGATAGCCAGCGCGAAGAGATTAAGACGCTTAAAGCGGAGTGCGCTAAATTATTCGATGCCTGCAAAGAGCTTACAGATGACTACAAGTTAGTTCAGATCGATCAAAAAGATTTAGCTAAGCAGATTAGGCAGATTAAACAAGTTTCTAGTGAGATGCGTAGACCAGAGCCAGTACAAGAAGCTCCTAGCTACGAAGATATAGTTAAACGTTACTATCCTAGCTACAGCCAAAATCCTGAGTTTGAGCCTCGCAGTAAAGCTATTAAAATGCCTAAGCAGCAAGTTGCTATGCCTAGCAAAACGACAGAGCCTAGTTTCAATTTCACTAGGTTGCCAAAGTTTTTGAACCTAGATTAATTTTAGAATTCTGGTAATTGAGGGATGCCAAGTTCCTGCTCGCCTAGCTCAGCTTGACCGCCTGGGGTGAATTGTTGAATACCCATGTTTTCTGTTTCGCTTTCTAGATCCTTCATTTGTTTAAGTGTAGATTCTATCTCAAGCATTTCGTATTCATAGAGTTTTTGTTGTTGTAGTTGTTCGTTGGCCAGGTCTTGCGCGCTAGGTACTACTTGTTTGCGTCCTTGACTGGTCTCTGGCATGGGGCTAGGCGCTGGACTCATTTTAGTCGGACGAGCTTTAGGGCTAGCAGTCGGCTCAGCTTCAGTTAGATAAAGATTGTCTATATCAGTGTAGATGACTGCATTATTATCCCAAGTAATCTTGATAGCTTGGGGTTCTGCTTTTTTAGAACTGAAGACTTTGGATTTTTTGAATTTATATGTTTTGGTGATTACATGTTTGCCTGTCTGCAACCTATCATAAGCTAGCCCTGGATTGGTTCTATTGAGCATTTTTTCTAGTTGAGTGTTGACCTGACTATCCACACTTAGTGCCGAGACAGCTATTTTTTTTCTGCCACTAATCCAGCTAATGTCCTTAATGGCGTGGTCAGAAAGTTCATCATAGTGCAGCATGACCGCGAATTCATCAATCTCTGCTGGTATTAAGATGTCAGCTCGCAGTCGATATTGGTTACGCGAAGAACCGTAGAGTTTTTCTATATGGGTAAATTCACTAAGTAAGTTTTGAGTATTAGCTACTGTGTTTTTAGCCTTTGATTTTTTGGAGTGCGCAGTATTAGCGCTAAGCAGGGTTAATGAAAGTAATAACGCAAGGAGACGCATATAAGTAATTCTACCTAATGTTTTGGATTTAATACATTTACATTAAAGAAAGTCCTCAACTAGTCCGAAATGACTAGTATGGGGACCCTGGCCCGATACTTCTATACTGCATCATTGGCGCTAGCTTTGATAGTTTTACCCTTGGGTGCTTTAGCTGATGATACTAACCGTTTTGAGTTATTTGAAGAGACAGTTGAGTCTGCTAGACAAATTAGCACTGCTGAGATTAAAGAAGAAGCTACGGCAATAACTACTGCTGCTATTAAAAGTAAATCTAAATACAGAAGCATATACGATAAAGAACTCAAGCGTAAACGCCTAATTAAAGATGGTTTAGTGCTTAAGTTTAAGACTGGTACTACTGAATCTGAAATTGCTGGATTCTTGAAGTTTAATTCTCTAAAACTAGTATCCAAAATTGATAAACATAGTTATTTAGTTAAAGTGGTTGATGAGTTTGAGGATGTTGTTGATTCTGAGCAATTGCTTGCTGTGATTAATAATGTTCATAATTTCGCTGCGGGTAAAAGAGTTTTGGCTGTAGCAAATCAACCAGTCATAGATATTTTAGAATCAGCAGACCTAAATGAATATAAGCAACTCAGCACCCACCTTGTGAAGACTGCTGACACTAAGAAGCAATGGCATCTTGATAATAATGGAATTAATGGGCTTAAAGCTGGTGCTGATATCAATGCCTTGGATGCTTGGCGAACTAGTAAAGGTTTTGGCACTAAAGTTGCTGTGATTGATACAGGTTTTGATGTTAAAAATCCTGATATAAATTTTGCTGATGATAGTTTTAATGCTCTGAGTGTTGATGAGGATGGTAATGTCTCTGATCCCAATGAAGAATATGACGCATCTGCTCCTAGTTACTCTAGAGAGAATCATGGTACTGCAGTAGCAGGTATTATCGCTGCCAAAGACAATGGTAAAGGAGTGGTTGGCGTAGCTCCTGAGGCTAAAGTTATACCAATAAGATTGATTAATGATTATGGAATGGTATCTTCGGCGCAAATCATTGCAGCTCACCGTAAGGCTGATGAATTGGGTGCAAAGATTATTAATAATAGTTGGGGTAGTTATGACCCGAGTCTAGGTGAAAATGAAGTTCTTGATATCACCGCTGCTGAGCGTGAGATGTATGAAGATGTTGCTAAAAATGGTAATAATGGTAAAGGTATATTGATTATTTTTGCTTCGGGAAACTCTGGTGATAAGAATTTTAATAACGCGCCAGAAGCAAGGCAGGATTATGTTCTAGCTGTTGGTGCAACTGATAGTACAGACCAGCGTTCTAGCTATAGTCTTTATGGTAGTGAGCTTGATTTAGTTGCTCCTGGTGGTGGTGCTCAATCGATTATTACCACTGATAGAAGGGATGTTATGCGTAATGTCGGCGGTAAGCTGAGACTAAAAATTAAAGGCTACGCTAAGGGTAATATAGCTACTGATTTTCATGGTACTAGCGCTGCTGCTCCTGTCGTAGCTGGTGTTGCAGCTTTGGTTTGGGCTGTTAATCCTAAGCTCAGTGCTGATGAGGTTCGTGAGATCATCCAAGATACTGCTAATAAAAACATTAATGCCAAATATAGCTTTGATGCTAGTGGTAAAAATCCTGAGCTTGGTTACGGTAGGGTTGATGCGGCAGCAGCGGTAGAAGCGGCGCTTGCAACTTTAGATTAACTCAAACAGTCCTTCGACTTCAACAGCTGCGCCTAAAGGCAAGCTAGCAAGTCCAATGGTTGAACGTGCATGTTTGCCAGCTTCACCGAAGACTTCAACCATCAGGTCTGAAACTCCATTAGCTATAGGTGGATGATCCGTAAATTCCAAAGTCGAATTAACGAATACTCCTAATCTTACGCAACGTTTTACTTTGCTTAAGTCTCCGTCGCAGGCTTTCTTGAGCTGAGCTAATAAATTAAGTCCGCAGATGTGTGCGGCTTCTTTGGCGGCTTCTGTTGAAATATCTTTGCCGACTTTGCCGGCGATTAGTTTGTCGTTGAGTTTACTGATTTGTCCTGAGATGTAAACCATCTTATCGCTAACTATATAAGAGCTATAGTTGGCTACTGGACTTGGGGCTTCTGGGAGTTCTAGTTTAAGCATGGGGATTATTGTAGCT
>CAYUFH010000063.1:0-5982 GCA_964444015.1 uncultured Gammaproteobacteria bacterium
TCGGTTCGTAGCCGAGTCCTCTATCCAGCTGAGGTAATGCCCCGTAAGGGTTTTGAGCTTTCGGTTACTTGTAAAACCGTGCGCTCGTTCGCTGGAAGTTAGGCTCTGGAATGCCAGACGAACAGAAATGTATCTTAGCATGTATAAAAACAGCTTGAAGTCGGTGAGCTGAAGGCATATATTGCGAAAAGATTAAGGAGCTTTGTTAATCTAATAAGATCCTCTCCACCGCCTCAGCCAGCTCACGACCGACACTAAGTTCTTCATTTACTACTTCATGTGCGCCAGCCTCAATTAGGCTAGGGACATTTTCGTGGTAGCGGGATCTAGCAATCACTTTAATGTGAGGAGCTAACCTTCTAGAATTATTGATTGCTTGGATGGCAGCAGCATGACCAGGTACAGTTACTACTACTAGTTTAGCTTGCTGTACTTTATAATGTTTCAGCACTTCGATTTGTCTGATATCGCCGATATAAGCTTCTAAGCCCATTTTTTTAGCAGCAGAGACACAATCTTGATTCAGATCGATAACGATTATTTTCAAATTCATATCTCTTAGTTGATGGGCGATTTCTCTAGCAGCAGGACCGAAACCTAAGATGAATACTAAGTTCTCTATAATTTTAATTTCGCTCTTGAAGCTCACACTACTTGAGTTCTTGAATAGAAGCCGTTCTAGTTTCAAACCTACTATTGGAGCAGCTTTGACTATAAACGGGCTAACGAAAATACTTGCGATAATTACGGAGACTATTAGTTGATAAAGATCAGTAGCTAAGGCATGAGCTTTGTAGGCTATGCTACTAAGCACGAATGCGAACTCTCCAATCTGTGAGATGCAGAGTCCGGATGCTACTGCAACTGAGAAAGTATTGCAACAGAACCTAAATATACCGGTTGTAAATATGGTCTTAAATGCCATCACTAGTGCAGTCAGAGAAATAACTAATAGAAAATTATTCGCTATCCAATATGGATTAGCAACCATGCCCACAGAGCCGAAGAACAGAGTTAAGAATATGATTTTGAGTGGTGCGACATCAGCGCGTATCTGAGTTGAGAATTTAGAGCTGCCCAAAAGCATCCCTGCAATAAAAGCCCCAGTCGCAGGAGATATACCGATACGATGTGCTGTCCATGCGGACCCTATGCTAATTATCGTTGCCATTAGTATCCCCATTTCACGATTATTCTCTAGTGAGAACATGCGCAAGGCTGGGTCCGCGATTTTATTTATTAGTAGGTATAGTCCGAATACTAACCCAAGCACACTTGCAAGAGTAAGTAATAAATCATTGCTGTTTAAGGTTAGATTATGAGTCTCAGAATATATTAATGAGACGATAATTGTAAATGGTATAACTGCTAAATCCTGCAGCAGTAGTATTGCTGTTGAGTAGCGTCCATGTACGCTATCGATTTCAGTTAGATCTATTAATGTGCGCAGCACAGTTGCAGTACTGCTTAGTGTAATCATTAAGGCGATAAGTATCCCGAGCTTATAATCTAGTCCTAGCACTGAACTGATGCCAAATACAGCGAGCGGTGTTAGGACTATTTGTAGTATTCCTGCTCTTAAAGTGCTTGCAGGAAATTTCTTCAACTCTTGCCACGAGAACTCTAAACCCAAACTAAAAAGCAATAATGATACGCCTAGTTCTGAAATTGCTTCAACTTCAGTGGTTGATTTGACTAGTTGGAAGCTGCCAGCGCCACCAAGAAACATACCTGCAGCAAGGTAGCCAATAATTGGGCTCATTTTTAATCTAATGGCAAGAGCACCTAAAATTAGAGCTGCTGTTAATATTACGCCGATATCAGTGAGTATGCTCCAGAACTGCATGCTTATATAGTAACGGTTCTATATTAATACTGCCCAGTCTTCAACATCACTAGTGTGCAGGCTTCTAGTACTGCTATGCCTTGCGCGTTTGCTGCTGCAGCTAGCTGAGTATTTTCAGCACCAGGATTCATGATTATACGTTTAGGTTTGAGCGCTAAGATTTCAGGGATCATAGCCGAGCTAGCATCAGCACCCACATAGAGAGTGAGAGTGTCTACGCGCTCAGAAATAGTACTTAAATTATTTACTACTTTGAGTCCTTCTATAGTCTGCAATTTAGGATGTACAGCTATGACTTTATGACCATGCTCTTGCAGTAGCATTAATGCTTTATATGAGTAGCGATCTGTTTTATCAGAGGCGCCTAGTACTACTACTGTTTCTTGCATATTAGTGATTGTATCGTGTTTAATGCAGAGTTTAGAGCTACGCACTCTACAGGCTTACCACGCTTGCGATCTATGCAAGTCCCAATAGTTCTTGCTGTTAAGATTAGCTCGTTTGAGCGTAATATCTCTTGCTCGCAGAGCCAGCGCAGTTTGCTTTCTTGGCTGAATTTAGTTCTCAGCTCTACCTGATCGCCTGGCACTAATGATTTTTTGAAATCTAATTCTACTTTTACTAGTACTAGATCTAAACCTTGATCATGCAGTGTCTTGAAGTCTATTTCATGCGCTCTAAGCCACTGATGTCTAGCATGCTCTAAATAGTTCATATAGACAGCATTATTAACTATCCCCTGTAAGTCGCACTCATAGTCACGCACTGAAATACTAGTTTTTAGAGGATTGGGCATGATTTTATTATAGGCAAAGCCCAATATAAATGTTATTATGCTTATCTTAATGGCATTACCTGCTTATCTAGATATTGTTCGTGATGAACTAGTTAAAGCCGGACCTAGGAACAGCTACAATTCCGTTCGGGTTGTTGACCAGATCGGAACTGCTCTGATTATGCCTGATGCGGCTTTCCCTCGAGTCAGGGGATTAGATGATGAGAGCTTTCAACGCCTCCTTACAAAATACGCAGCCAACCCTTTAGGTCGTGTCGGTGATGATGATGCTAAGGATCTTGGAGTTGTGCCAGATTTATTACGAATTCAATTCTTGCGTGCACAAAACGACAATGGCTTAGATTTGCTCATTGTGATATCGACCGTGCTCCAAAGATTAAACTAAAATATTTGCCAGAGGAGAAGCCGAGTGTTGATAAATTTATGGAAACGGTATCTGACTCTATACCACTACCAGCACTCAAACCTAAGCTGATTGATACTTTTAGTGTACTGTTTCATAAATGGTTATTGCGATCTCTTGATTTCGCTAACCAGCCTGTCGGTGAGACCATAGAAGCTAAACTTCAAGATACGCTTCAACGTGCTGATATCCTGCATGGCTATTCCACAAAATCAATTGAGCAGTTCGCTACTAGACAGAGCTTCCTCGTATCCCAGCTAGAGAGCTTCACTGCTAATCTTGATTCTTGTTTCCAGCTTGAGACTGCTGCTGAGCAGTATAAAGCGATAGAGCCATTAATTGATTCGGCTAGTTTTATTTTTAGATCTTTAATTGCTATGAAAGCGATAGACCCTCAAGTGCCGGTTCTAGCTTATGCTCGTAAAATAATGAATACTGTGTGGCAAAATTTAAGTCAGATTCTAAGTGCACTTGAAAACTCTAAGCTCGAAGAACTAACAACTAAAGCAAGCTTAATTAATGCCGCTCAATTTATTATTCTAAGTTCTAAAATCCTTGATCATGGTTTTAAGCAGCTTAGATCTAATCTTGCTAATTGGCACAAGCAAATCCAAGAATCTTACACTAAAGCTATAGCTGCCTGCCACTCATGCTAGTATTCTTATCTTAATGGGATTCTACCAGCTAAATGGCAATGCGCCAGCATATATTAATGAGATTAGAAGGCAACTCGATATTGCTGGCTATTATTGGCAGCAAGCAGTTGTTCCTATAAATAATATAGGGCATCATTTGCTGGCACCAAATTATATAAACACCAGTACTGAAGATGCACAAATAGCAAACTGTTTAATTTACCAATATCAACGTAAAGCTCCTGTCGACGATCCGTCGCTGATGGGCTACCTTACGCCATCAGCGATAGAGCACGAAAGATTAGCTTTATTAAAAGACCTGGAGCTTTGTAATCCATTTAATACTAATGACCCAGAACCCTTAATCAGGTTTTTTCATTGTGATCCACTTACTATTCCTGATAAACCATTAAGTCCTTTGGCGCGCGAAACTACTAGTACGGATTTTGATAATATAGAAAAAAACCAGTGTTCGCAATTACCTGAGCCTAAGCACAATTTAATAGATGCTTTTAGAGTTTTAGGTCTATCTTGGCTGATTGATTCATTGAACTCTAACTACGCAGCAATTCTTAACCCAGAAACTTACGATCAACCCCTAGCAATTAAAGCTCGGCTTGAAGATATGAAGACTCAAGTCGCTCAGGTCTGTGATTATGCTGCTCAGATTCTAGAGCAGGTGCAAAAGCATATTGGGGGGCTGATTCGTTATATTGATGATCAAATTGATAGCGGGCAGTTTGCTATTAAGGAGCAAGTTTTTTCTCTAGTTGATGCGATAAATAAGGTTGCTTATGCTTTGTATAGAGAGAGCTTCCCTAACGATGCTCAATACATGAAGCATCATTCTGAGGATCTTGAGCAGCAGATTGTAGATATATTAGATCACGCTCAGCCAGATCATGTTTTGAATTTTATAGCTCAGCCCTGGTCAGAGCTTAGAAAGCTCGCTGAAAACATGCAGGAATCTTTAGCCTGCTATCTGAGTAATAGTTTAGAGCAATGGTACGATCAAGCCATCAAATCTTATCAATTAGCTATTGCTGCTTGCGGAGATCAAACTACAGTAGAGAAGATATAGATCTTCAAAGGCTGATCTGGTACATAGGGAAATCTCTATGCTCTGGGTGGTACAACTTTATAGTTAGTGGATGCTTAGGATGTTTTTTTGCTGCTTGAAGTATTGCTTGTGCAACTAAGTCCATAAATTGTTCTTCACTTACTAGACCAGTCTCAAATTTTAAATTATGTAAAGAAACAGAGTTGCCTTTGGTACTAAAATTATAAGTAACTCCATGCTTTTTATCGCACTTGTTAAGTAGCTTGGCTAAAGTTTCACCGAAAGCTGCTGGTAGTGGATTATCTGATTTAGTGGGCTTGGCCTTGGCCGGAGCTGTTTTGCTATGTTTTCTAGTAGAAGCAACATAACTCGGACTCCCAATCCCCAGACCTGATGAACCTAGTTCTCTCTTTGCCATAAACAAAATAATAACACTCCGTACAGTTATACTTATCTTAAGTGGTTACACCCTTACTATGGTTCAGAGAAGCTAATACTAGAGCTCCAAGCTACTTAGATGAAATTGAGGCCCAGTTTGATGAAGCTCGCGAGCTTTGGGATAATTCGATTTTTCAAGTTGCAGCTTTGGCTCATAAACTATCTGTTCCTTTTATTTATGATTTACATTCTTCTTGTCCAGCTTCTGATATTGAGCTTAAGCAAGGGATAGAAGAGTTTAAAGAAATGGATAGTGCTCTATTAGGAGTATGGCAAGCTCAGCTACTAAAACTTTTGCGGCACAGTAGGGCTCACCCTGACGCGGCTCAGCTTAATTTTCGTGATTGTGATCCTGAGCGCATTCCAGATTTTAGTTTGGAGCCTCAAGCACCATTCAAGAATGTATCTGATGATGATTTTAGGCAAATAGAAACTCAAGTCTCAGCAAAGTTACCCAAAGCCAAGCCTCATCTTATTGATACGGCGTTAATTGTATTGCACAGATGGTTGATTGATGGGCTAGAGCATAATTATGCTTGCCTGCAAGCGAACCTAGATAAATATTCTAAGTTTCCTGATGCCGCGCGAATAGAGCTAGAGAAGCTTGGCTTATTGATTGATAGGATCTTTGATTATTCCTGCAAACTGATTAATCAAATGCAAAATCGTTTTCAATATCTCTGCAAGCAAATTAGCAATGATATTCAATCTAGACTCGAGTTTTTGGAATTTTATGACAGGCTGCGCCCAGTTTTAGAAGAGAATCAAATCACTACATCTCCTCTACTTAGTGAATCTGAGCTT
>CAYUFH010000063.1:6082-8716 GCA_964444015.1 uncultured Gammaproteobacteria bacterium
TTATAATATTTTAACTATATCTACAGCTTCATCGACCGGCTAAAGCCACGCTCAGAGCGTATTTACATGCTAAAATCTAGCCCTGTATAACAAGGAAATAAGAGAAAATGGCAATAACCAAAGAACAAAAATCCGAGCTGATAACTCAGTTTGGTGAGAATAACAAAGATACAGGTAAAACTGAAGTACAAGTAGCAATCCTAAGTAAGGATATTTTGCTATTGACTGAGCACCTGCAGACTAACCCTAAAGATCATCACACTAAGCGTGGTCTTTTCAAGAAAGTCGGTACTCGCAAAAAACTTTTGAAATATCTACAAAACACTAACGTAGATAGATATCGTCAAGTAATCGAAACTCTAGGTTTACGTAAATAATAACCCCGTGCAATCACTAATAGTTGTTTGCTTGTGGGTTCACGAGCAAGAGCTGGCACGGGCACGAAACCCGCTAGTGAAGCGCGATTAATCAATAAAGGAAAACAAAATGTCCAAAGTTAAAACTAAAATAATAGAAGTAGGCGGTAAGCAAATCACTATAAGTACTGGTAAGTACGCTAAGCAAGCGACCGCAGCAGTAGAAGTAAGATGCAACAATGCAGTTTTATTAGTATCAGTTACCAAATCTAAATCAGTTAAAGCTGGCATAGACTATTTCCCTTTGCTAGTAGATTTCGAAGAGAAGATGTACTCAGTAGGTAAAATTCCTGGCGGCTGGTTTAAACGTGAAGGCAAAGCTTCTGATAAAGCAGTCTTAGTATCGCGCTTGATTGACCGTCCTATGCGCCCATTATTTCCGGATAGTTACCGTAATGATGTGCAGATTAATGCAATGACTTTGAGCACAGATTACTCTGCGCCATCAGACATACTTGCGATGATTGGTGCCGGTTTTGCTCTTGAGCTTTCTGGCTTGCCGACTTCAGCAGCCGTTGGTGCTGTGCGTATTTCTCGTGATGCTGAAGGCAAGTTCATTGTTAATCCTAGTGATGAAGAACTCAAAGCTTCAGACCTAGACATCATCGTTGCAGCAACTAAAGATTCAGTGATGATGGTAGAAGCTGGTGCGAAGTTCGTTCCAGATGCTGTAGTTATTGAAGCTATCGAGTTTGCACAGAAAGAAGTTGCGAAGCAAGTAACGGCAATGGTAGATTTCGCCAAAGAATGTGGCGTCACTAAAGAAGTACTAGCAGAACCAGTTCCTAACGCTGAACTAGTTGAGCTAGTGAAGAAACTTGGTCACGACTCAATCACTAAAGCTATTGGCGGTATCACCGATAAGAAGTTACGTAATGAGCTTTTCGATAAGGCGCACGAAGATGTTAAGAATGCTGTAGTGGAGCTGGTTGCAGCTCGCGGTGAGGATGATGGTTTGGTGCAATACCTAGCTGCTAATCCTAGTGCTGTTGCTAATGAAATTAAGCAATACGAGAAAAAATTATTGCGCAAGCAAATCAGTGAAACTGGTGTTCGTGCAGATGGTCGTAAACCGACAGAAGTACGTCCTATCTCTGTAGAAGTAGGTCAACTTCCTACTGTGCATGGTGATGGTCTCTTCACTCGTGGTGATACGCAAGTATTATCGATTGTGACTTTGGGTCCAGAATCAGAATGCAAAAAATTTGATAGTATCGATAGCGAGACTGAGAAGTATTACATGCATAACTACAACTTCCCGGGTTGGTCAGTTGGTGAGGTAAAACCTAATCGTGGTCCAGGTCGTAGAGAAGTAGGTCATGGTGCTCTTGCTGAGCGCGCGGTGGAACCTTCACTACCATCTCGTGATGATTTTCCTTATGCTATTCGTGTAGTTTCTGAAGTGCTTGAGTCAGCTGGTTCTACTTCTATGGCTTCTACGTGCGCTAGCTCACTAGCACTTATGAATGGCGGTGTGCCAGTTAAGTGTCCAGTAGCAGGTGTAGCGATGGGTCTAGTGAAAGAAGGCGATAAAGCAACAGTGCTAACAGATATTCAAGACATTGAGGATTTCCTTGGTGATATGGATTTCAAAGTCGCTGGTAACGATTCAGGTATTTCTGCTTTGCAGATGGATATTAAGATCCAAGGTATACCGATGGCAGTTATTCGCAAGGCTATAGAACAAGGTCGCGAAGGTAGATTACATATCTTAGGTGAGATGAGTAAGATTATTTCTCAGCCAGCTGAAGAACTTCGTCCTACTGCTCCGCGTATCATTTCTACTCAAATTGAGCAAGATCGTATTGGTGCAGTGATTGGTAGCCAAGGTAAAAATATCAAGTGGATACTTGCTGAAACTGGTGCTGAGATTAACATCGATGACAGCGGTAAAGTTTCTATCTACTCTATGGATCAAGCTGCTGGTGCTCGTGCCCTAGAGCTTGTAGAGCTGATGGCTAATGGCGTTAAAGAAGGTGAAGTCTGGACAGTTAAAATTGTCAAGATTCTTGAAGGCGTTGGTGCTATTGGTGAAATCGTTCCAGGTGTTAGTGGATTAATTCACATATCGCAGATAGCTACTGAGCGCGTTAACAGAATCGAAGATTTCCTCAATATCGATGATGAAGTTGAAGCTTTAGTTATCGGTGTTGATACCTTCAAAGGCCGTATCTCTCTATCTACTCGTGCAATGCAAGAACGTGCACAGGGTGCTGAG
>CAYUFH010000064.1:0-2453 GCA_964444015.1 uncultured Gammaproteobacteria bacterium
AGCAAGAAACTTCTCTAAACCATCAGCATTACTATCAGTATGAATATTACGACTCACGCCTACCGTGGCAAAAATATCTGAGATTTTACCAAGACCAACAACTTCTTTATTAGCTTCAATTAAAGTCTGCATCACTGTTTTAGAATGCGGCACCACCGAGTAATCATGACGCAACTCACCAGCACGGACATATTTCTGCTGCGAAGAATGTAGTTTCATGGTATCTCTAGCAACTACAGAATCAGAAACATCAGGATTACGACGATAAGGTCTTGCAATAATGCGAGCTACTTCTTTATCACCACGCATAATGGCTCTTGCGATTTCACACCATTTATAGAGGGTTTCTAAGGGCACGACTCCTATGTCTGCTGCGATCTGCAAAACAGAGTCCGCACTAGTGTATATAATCGGGTAGCCAGTTTGAGCGTGCTCATCACCATACTCATTAATAATCTCAGTACCACTAGCAGCTTTATTACCGTAAATTCCGGCAACTCCAGTCTTAGTCTTAAACTCTTCGATGATTTCAGTAGAAAAACCATCAGGATAATATGGAAATAAGTTTTTGGCTTTAACACCCATCATCTCCCAGTGACCAGTAATGGTGTCTTTAGCTTGATTGAGTTCAGCCATCTTGCCGTAACTACCGATAGTTTTAGGATTCGGACTGAGCCCTAGTAGCGGAGTTATATTTGCAATACCCAAGGCTCTTAAATTATCAAGTGCAATAGTAGCTCCCTGCTCATATGACCATTTGCAGACACTAGCTAAAGTGTTAGATGGCTCCACCTCATCATAGTCAGCCCAGTCAGGCATAGAGCCTATACCGCAAGCATCAATAATCATGATAATGGCGCGCTTCGTCATTAATTAACAATTATAGCGTTACGCTTTGAAACTACTTTGTTATAATTTATGGCTGTTTCTAAGTGTTTTTTAGACTTAGATTGGATTTAGAGGGCCTTTAGCTCAGTTGGTTAGAGCGCACGCTTGATAAGCGTGAGGTCCGGTGTTCAAATCACCGAAGGCCCACCATTATTAACAAGAAGGCTCTCCTCGCGGGAGCCTTCTTGTTAATGGGGCTCTGTGTTTAACCTGATTTTGCTTTTTCTTATAAGCGTGAGACGAGGGCTAGGCAAACCCTTCTTGCGATGCAGACTTACATCACCCGAGTCGCTGAGGAGAAACGACTGATAGTCGTTTTTGCGGAGTATGTTCAAATCACCAAAATCACAATCATCCCCCTCAAACATTATTGAAAACCAACTGGTCAAAATAATTAGTATAATATCTAGCATATGATAGCTGCAGTAGAGAGCTTTTACAGTACTGTTCATGGCTTGGAGAGTGCCCGATTAAAACCACAAGAAGTTTTAGCGACCAGATCCTGGCAACCTATAAACGCCGAAAATAATGAGGAAGCTAGAGACTTATGCCGTGAATTAGCAAAAGCTCCAGAAGCTGCTGATGAATTCAATGCCAAACGCAAGCGAGCAGAAGAACTTTGTATCTTCGATGATGATAGAGAATCAGATGAACTCTTAAGGCAACTACTAAAAGAAAACCCGAGGTCTATACTTTGCAATCCAGATGAAAAACTAATCTCCGATGGCACCTTAATACATGAGGTACTGCGCTCTGACAACCTAGATAAACTCAAAGTTATTTTTGAATTTCCTGAAGCAAGAGCAATGATAGACAAAGTCGATCTAGAGAATCTTAGTCCTCTGCAAGTAGCGGCTAGAGAAAGTACATTAGAGATCGTTCGCTTCCTAGTTGGCCAAGGAGCAGATATCAACAAACAAGAAGTTAAAGCAGCCGGCATTACAAGGGAACTAGCTGAAGGTCTTAGCATCGGGATTAGTAGACCAAACGCCAAAGAATCTAGAGGTAAAACTCCTATTATGCTAGCAGCTGCTAATCGACAAGTAGATATAGTTAAATATCTACTTGAATTAGCGGAGATAGACCTTAGTCTTCTTGATTGGGAGGGACGTTCAGCCCTGATTAATGCAACAGAGAGCGGTGCAACTTCTATAGTTAAAGAACTACTTAAACACAAAGACAAAGGACTAAATATTAATCAGGCTACTTATAAGCGCTTTGACACTGCTTTGATAATAGCTGCAGCATCTGGATATAGTGATATCGTTCACTTGCTACTAGAGAATGGTGCTAATCCTAATTTGGCTAACCGTGATGGATTCACGGCTCTGCATTGCGCTATCTCTGAAGGACGTGATGATATTGCCTTAATGCTACTTGATGCTGGAGCTGACTTGAACGCAAGAACTAACACAGGAGCAACAGTATTAACAATGCTTCAAGATGGGGCTAATATGATGACTAGCGCTCTAAGGAACTTCTGGCACCACGCAATCAGCAAGTTCAGCGCTCAAGCTTCTTAGTTATTTCCGTTTCTTCGTCGCCAAATTAACCTTAGAAACATC
>CAYUFH010000064.1:2553-3871 GCA_964444015.1 uncultured Gammaproteobacteria bacterium
GTGTCGATTTTAGCGTCTACCTCAGTAATCCCCAAATCAGGCAGATCTACTTTCTCGCGCCGACCGAGGGTTTGCTTAGATTTCTTCGCTTTGGTGGCTTTGCGCGGGGACATTCAATAAAGTTCTTTAATTATAGCCATATTCAACCCTAAAATACGCAATTCCAAGCCTGTACTAAAATGAAGTAGATGGCTAGCTTACGCGAAAAACTTGAAACCTGGGCAAATATCAATTCTTATTCATATAACTTGAATGGCTTGGAGCAAATGCTCACACTAATTAAAGCTGAGCTAGAAGGACTAAACGCCCAAACTTATATCCAAGAATTAGCTGATCACAATTATATAAACAATCAAGCCAAACTTGAAAAGCGTCAACTTGGTAAAATTTTAATAGCACACAAAACCAGTCCTAAAGCCAAACTCAAAATACTTTTAGGTGGTCACATGGATACAGTTTATCCAGAAGATCATCATTTCCAGACTTGCAAGCTATTAGATTCTAATACTCTTAATGGTCCCGGGGTCGCTGATCTTAAGGGTGGTTTAATCGTAATGATTGAAGCACTAAAACGCCTAGAAGCCAGTGAATATGCTGGATTAATAGACTGGACTGTTTATGTAAATCCAGATGAAGAACTGGGCTCACCAGGCTCCGCTGAAATTCTCGCTGAACTAGCTAGGCAACACGATATAGGTCTAGTCTATGAACCCAGCCTTGCCGACGGCTCTCTAGCCTATAAACGTATGGGCACAGGCAATTTCACTGTTGTTATTCGCGGCAAAGCTGCGCATGTAGGTAGGGATTTCAAAGCTGGACGCAATGCATTAGTTGCGGCTTCGGAACTTGCCCTAGAGCTACATAAGTTCAATAAGGATAATAATATTATCCTCAACATAGGCAATATTATCTCAGAAGGTCCCCTTAATGTAGTCCCTGATTTAGCCTTACTACGCTTCAATATTCGAGTAGCAGACCGCAAATCTGAGGAAGCTATTACTCAAAAACTAGAGAAGCTCTGTAAAAAAATATCTAAGAAACATAAAACAGAACTAGAACTTAGCGGTCACTTCAATCGTAAGGCTAAAGTCCCTGACCAGCGCCTAGAGAAGCTGTATAAGAGCTTACAAGAATCTGCTCGCGAACTGGGATTAGATATTAAACTACGTGATACTGGTGGTTGCTGTGATGGTAACAATCTCTGGGAGCACGGTCTAGCTAACATTGATACGCTAGGTGTGCGCGGCGGCAATATTCATAGTGATGCCGAGTTTGTTTTACTAGATAGTATCGAGGAGCGAATAGAGCTTTCTTATAG
>CAYUFH010000064.1:3971-7002 GCA_964444015.1 uncultured Gammaproteobacteria bacterium
ATAGTGTTCATCATCAGACCAGTCAAAGAATCCGACCTAGAGCAATTGCTAGTGCTTGCTGCTGAGACTGGTCCAGGTATGACTAGCTTGCCAGCGGACCCAGAACTTTTAGGTAACAAGATTAAAAACTCTGTTAACAGTTTCAAAATCGATCCAGTCAAACCAGGCGAAGAATCATATTTATTCGTACTTGAAGATGCTGGTAGATTAAGAGCTTGCTCTGCAATCAGAGCTAAAATTGGCGGCTATCAACCATTTTATTCATATGAAATTAAAATAGCAGAACATAAATCTGAAGAACTTAAAGTCAATAAACGTATAGAATACTTACAACTCAAATCTGAGCACGATGGACCAAGCATTATCAGTTCATTATTCGTTGATCCTAGTGAGCGCGGCAAACACTACGGTAGATATATGAACTTAGTCAGATTCATGTTTATTGCCAAGTTTCGTCAACGATTTGAAGATAGCATTATTGCTGAAATGCGTGGTTTTATTGACGAGCACAATCAATCACCATTCTGGGAAGCGACAGTAAAACATTTCATGGATATGGAATTCACTCGCGCAGACTATCTTAGCTCTAAAGACAAAGGTTTTATCGCTGATTTAATGCCAAAAAATCCTATATATATTCCTCTGCTGAGCCCAGCAGTACGCAATGCAATAGGAGCAGTACATGATGATACCCTACCAGCCCTAAGAGCACTTGAAGCAGAGGGTTTTAAGTGGGATAAACATGTAGATATTTTTGATGCTGGTCCGCGCATATCCTGCCCAATAGATCAAATACAAACAGTTAGAAATAGTATTTCTGCTAAAGCTGCGATTGCTTATGCTGATGGTCAAAATAGCAAATTATGTCTTATTAGTAATGAGAAAATAGATTTCAGGGCTACTGTTGCCAAGCTTGAATATTATCCAAGTGAAGGCACGGCAATGATAGATAACGACGTAGCCATAGCACTCAAACTAAATCAAGGAGCGGCACTAAGGTTCGTAGAATTATAGATGATTAATTTTGGTGATAAATTTAGTTCTATCAATCCAGCTACTGGTGAAGTAATTTGGTCAGGCAATGCTGATAGCGAAGCTGATATTAGTCTTGCTATTGATAATGCCCGCGAGGCTTTAACCAGCTGGTCGAGATTAAGCTTCGATGAGCGCAAAGAACATATACAAAAATTTATAGATTTACTGAGTCGCGAAAAACATTTTCTCGCGCACTCTATCTCTAAAGAAGTAGGCAAACCGCTTTGGGAATCTGAAACCGAAGTTGCTAGCATGATCAATAAATTCAAGATCTCAGTTGATGCTTATCAGGAACGTAGTGGTGAACGCCATAATGGAATCTCAGTAGTCAGACATAAAGCCATAGGAGTTATGGCTGTTTTCGGACCATATAATTTCCCTGGACATGTACCTAATGGTCATATTATCCCCGCGTTACTAGCTGGTAACACTATAGTGTTTAAACCCAGCGAGCTAACACCAATGGTCGCTGAAGAAACTATCAAACTCTGGCACCAAGCAGGTTTACCAATAGGAGTGCTTAATCTCATTCAAGGCGGAGCACCAGCGGGCATGATGCTAACTAGCGATGATAGGATAGATGGTTATCTATTCACCGGTAGTTCGCGCACGGGCATTGCTATCCACAAAGCCTTAGCAGGTAAACCCGAGAAAATGCTTGCTCTAGAAATGGGTGGTAATAATCCACTAATCATACATGACATCAATGACTACAAAGCAGCAGCTTACCTAGCAGTACAGTCTGCATTTCTCACTAGCGGACAACGCTGCACTTGTGCGCGTAGATTAATACTAGTCGAAGGCAATGAAGCCAGCAAATTCATGGAAGCTTTTATGTATATGACTAGTCGCATCAAAATCGGCGCCTACTATCATGATGATATTTTTATGGGACCAGTTATTAATTCAGCACAAGCGATCAATTTACTTAATAGCCAAAAAGCCTTTGTTGATGATGGGGCTTGCGCCTTATTACCAATGGAACGTAATTATTTAGGCAGCTATGAAGACAAGTCATTGACTGCCTTTCTTAGCCCTGGCATTATTGATGTAACAGATTGCTCGTCACGAGCTGACCATGAGAACTTCGGACCATTATTACAAGTAGTGCGAGTTAAAAATATAGATCAAGCTTTGGCTGAAGCAAATAATACTGCTTATGGCTTATCTGCTGGACTAATTAGCAATGATGCTCGCCTGCATCAGCGCATGCACAATGAAGTTAGAGCCGGATTAATTAACTGGAACCAACAACTAACTGGTGCTAGCAGCTCAGCTCCCTTCGGCGGGCAAGGACTTAGCGGTAACTATAGACCTAGTGCCTACTACGCTGCGGATTACTGCGCTTATCCTGTTGCTTCCATGGAAAGCTCCGAACTCAAGCTACCAGAAAATATTAGCCCAGGAGTGAAAGTTGATTAATATCGTCATTGCGACCAAGCAATTCACATGAAAACATATGAGGTAAATTTTGATGGACTAGTGGGACCCACTCACAATTATTCAGGGCTGGCTTTTGGCAATCTTGCTTCTACCAACAACCGAGGACTAATTTCGAGCCCTCGCCGTGCGGCTTTGCAGGGACTTGAGAAGATGAAATTTCTTTACAATCTAGGACTTAAGCAAGCTATCTTGCCGCCACAACCAAGACCAGCTCTAGATTTATTACGCCAGCACTACGCATCATCATTACAAGGAGCCACAGGCGACGAAGCAATCCATGACCCTCGTCATTGCGAGCGCAGCGAAGCAATCCATCCAATCAGCGATGAAGAATTAATTAGCTATTACTCCGAGCAAAACCCTCAAATACTTTCAGCTTTCTATTCAGCTTCAAGCATGTGGACGGCCAATACAGCCACAGTATCACCTAGCGCTGATACCGCTGATGGGCGATTACATCTCAGCGTCGCAAACCTAGCCAGCAGTTTGCATCGCTCTATTGAAGCTAAGCATAGTTACTTCATACTTAAACAGATTTTTGCTGATGAGAAAT
>CAYUFH010000064.1:7102-8477 GCA_964444015.1 uncultured Gammaproteobacteria bacterium
GAGCAGCATCAACTTAACCCAGCTAAATGCATCTTTGCTCAGCAAAATCCCGATGCAATCGATGCAGGAGTTTTTCACAACGATGTAATTAGCGTTAATAACCTTAATGTGTTTCTCTACCATGAGCTTGCTTTTGAGAATACTCAAGCTCTGATTACTGAGCTACAAGCCAAATGGGGCAATGATGAACTTTATCTAATTGAAGCCAAAGCTGAAGATTTATCACTAGACTCTGCCGTCAGTTCATATTTATACAATTCGCAAATAGTTGGCGATACTGATATGCTACTTCTCGCTCCCCTGGAGGCTCGTGAGAACTTGCAAGCTTACCAGCATATACAAACAATTATCAACGGTGATAATCCAATTAAACGCGTAGAGTTTTTAGATCTGCGTGAAAGTATGCGCAACGGTGGCGGACCGGCTTGCCTGAGACTGCGAGTTGCCGCAAGCGACGCTGAGCTGGCTGCCATTAAAACATCAGTAATGTTTAGTGAAGAACTCTACCAAGAACTAAAGACCTGTATACAACACAATTACCGAGAAGAATTAAGCCCTAGCGATCTAGCCAATCCAAACTTCGCCATAGAAGCTCAGGCAGTCACTCAAGAAATTTATTCTATTCTTGCTTTAAAACTATCTTAGGCAAGCTTAGAGCAAGCTTTCCTACTAGCTTCTATTATCCCCTCAGCAATAAAAGTTTCTAACTGACTTGGTTTAGACCAAGCGGCTAAACTTGCTTGACTAGCCAGGCTTAATCCTATTTGACGCAGGCAGCCTGCAAGTCCAGCCGTTTTGGCTTCTACTAGTAATACTTTGGCTAAGTTGGGAAACAAAGTATCTAGAATTGCAGCATTGAGTTTATCGTGCAGTGCAATATTCTTAGTGGCTAAATCATTATCATGCAGCATAATAGCCATGATTAGTTCTTTAGCTTCAGGGCTATAAACCCTCTGACCTTGCAAAGCATTTTTGAGGCGAATTAATAAAGCGATTTGCACTTGCACATAGCCTCTAGCTTCTTCTATTTCTACTGCGGTTAATGGCAAGGAGGACAAAACAGACCTAGCTGCAATATTATTAGCTGATTGCACTAGATGTATCAAAGATCTAGATCTAGTTAGAATTGCTGGCTGACCAAGCCCAACCTTGGTACTAGCCTCAGTAAATATGTTAGTAGCAGCAAGCATCTTAAGACTTAAAATAATAACATGGGTAAATAAGCTTAAAACTGCTTGCTGAGAAAGATTTAAGCCAGTCTCCCCCTAGAACCCTGCTATAATAAGGTTTATCGGAGTTCAGGAATGGGTATAACTAGTCTATCTAGGTTCTATTTAACCATGCGCGGTTCATATATATAGCGTGAATATTTTGC
>CAYUFH010000065.1:0-8246 GCA_964444015.1 uncultured Gammaproteobacteria bacterium
AGCACTAAGCGCACCACCAGCAAACATATCCACCAAACCCATAAGTCCAGAACTTAGACTAGGATTGGCTTTCAGTGCCGCCTGGTCAACACCATAAAGAGGTATGTGCACGCCCAATCTATAGATTGCAAGCATCAGCACAGTGAAACCAATTTTTTCCTTCAAACCTGAAGAGCTTAAAATATCTTCCAGATTAAGATCGTGGTTGTCTTTGTTTTTAGTGTTCATTTGATCCTTCTAGGATTACTGAGCGTCATTAGCAAGAGTTATAGATCCACCTGCTGCTTTAATAGCTTCCTCAGCTGTAGCGCTAAATCTATTAGCAATAACGTTCACTTTAGATTTGATTGCACCATTCGCTAGCACCTTGAGTCCATGTTTCTCAACAGACTTAAGCACGCCATTCTCGATTAGAGTAATCACGTCTATCTCATTAATACCAGCATCTGCTAGCTTTTGCAAATCGTCTAGATTAATCACTGAGAAAATCTTGCGATTAGGACGTGAATTAACCTGATGTTTAGGTAATCTTCTGTATAAAGGAGTTTGACCGCCTTCTTTGTGCGGTGTAGCTGAGTAGCCAGATCTACACTTTTGACCACGGTGACCGCGACCAGAAGTTTTACCATGTCCACTAGGTATACCTCTTCCTCTGCGGATCTTTCTTTTGGTTGAACCTTTTTTAGGTTTTAGTGTTGATAATGCGTTAGCCATTTTACTTGTTCTCCGATACTTCTACTAAATGTGCAACTTTGCGAAGCATGCCGTTGATGATTGGGCTTGCATCGTGCTCAACTGAACTTTTAGACTTGCGCAGACCTAGCGCCGCAAGCACTTTAGTTTGGCGCACATCAGCTTTCGCCATGCCACGCACTAGTTTGATTGTTAACGCTTTTTTCTTAGATTTAGATTTGGTCGCCATGATAATTCCCTCTTAGTTGAGCATCTCCCTAACTGATAGACCTCTATCGCTAGCTACTTCTCTGAAAGTTCTCAAGCTATTAAGTGCTCTAACAGTAGCTCTTGCTACGTTAAGTGGCGACTTAGAACCCTGAGATTTAGCCAAAATATCACCAACTCCAGCAAGCTCTAGAACGATTCTAGCTGTACCGCCAGCGATGATACCAGTACCTTCAGCTGCAGGCTTTAGAAGAATTTTAGAGCCACCAGCAACTCCATACACAGTATGAGAAACTGTAGTTTTTACTGTTTGAATCTCTACTACTTGCTTGCGCGCGTCAGAGATTGCTTTTTTGATGGCTACCAGTACTTCTGCTGCCTTACCAACTCCAACTCCAACTTTACCTTTTTCATTACCTATAACCACAGAAGCTCTGAAGGACATTTTTTTACCACCCTTCACAACCTTGGTTACACGTCTAACTTGAACAACTTTCTCAGTGTATTCGCTAGGCTCTTCAGTGCGAGATCTCTCTTCACCTCTGCGTCTACGTTTACCACCATGACCGCCGCCGCCTTGACCGCCCTGTCCTCCACGATGACCACCACCACCGCCACGATTATTATCGCGTCTATTATTGGCACGAGGAGCACGAGCTTTAGTATCACCTTCAGCTTCAACTTTCACTTTAGCTTCAATCTCTTCGGCTACAGCAGCGATCTCAGGGCTTAAATCTTCTAGCACTGGATCAACTTCGTTATTTTGTAGATTTTCTTCTGACATCAATTCTCCCTTAGAAATTTAAACCTGCTTTACGCGCAGCATCAGCTAGCGCTTTAACGCGTCCATGATAGCGGTTACCACCACGATCAAAAACAACCTGCTCAACACCCTCTGCCATTGCTTTTTCAGCGATAGCTTTGCCAATCACCTCAGCACCAGGGATATTAGAACCATTGATTTTATCTTTGAAATCTTTAGAGTATGAACTGACTCCGCAGATAGTCACGCCATCCACATCATTAATAATTTGCGCCGATATATGTTTGTTAGAACGATATATTGCAAGTCTTGGGCGAGTTACCTCACCTTCGATTTTTTTACGAGCACGCACTTGACGTGTGTGTCTTTGAGCTCTTCTATCTAATGTTGCCATGATTACGCCTTGCCTCCAGATTTACCAGCCTTACGTCTGATCTTCTGACCTTTAACTCTAATACCTTTACCCTTGTAAGGCTCAGGTGGTCTTAGAGCGATGATGTTTGCTGCTATTTGACCGACTAACTCTTTATCAAAACCGCTAACAATAACGTTAGTTTGATCTTGAACTTCAAATTTAATTCCAGCTGGTGGAATTACTATTACTGGATGCGATTTACCTAATTGGAAATCTAAATTCGCGCCAGTAAGTTTAGCTCTGTAACCAACACCATGAATTTCAAGTTCTTTCTTGAAACCTTGAGTGACACCACTAATCATGTTCGCTAGTAATGAGCGGCTTAAACCATGTAATGATCTAGAGAGCTTACTCTCGTTATTACGAACCAAATTAATGGTCTGAGCTTCTTTAACGACCTTGATCTCTGGGCGGAACACTCGGCTTATTTCGCCAAGAGGACCTTTGACTTTAACAGTCTGACCAGCTTCAGCAGATTCAGTGATAGTAATTTCTACTTTCTCTGGAATTGTTATTTCTTTTTTACCTATTCTTGACATGATATTTCAGAATTACCAAACTTGGCAAAGCAATTCTCCTCCTACGCTCTCTTTGCGAGCCGCTCTATCGGTCTTAAGACCTTTATTAGTAGTAAGTACGCTGATTCCAAGTCCATTAAGTACTCTTGGAGCATATTTAGCCTTAGTGTATTTACGAAGACCAGGATTAGAAACTCTACGAATACCACGGATAACCGGCTTGCCAGCTGCGTTATATTTGATTTCAATTTCCAAACCTTTAGTTGAAACATCTTCTTCGTTAATAACTTTATAACTAACGATGTAACCTTCTTTTTTAAGTAGTTCAGCAAGTTGCTCCTTAACTTTGCTGTGCGGGATCACAACAGATTTTTTGTGAACGGCAATAGCATTGCGAATTCTTGTTAGAAAATCTCCGATTGGGTCATTTGATACTCTGTTTTTAGTTGTTTTCATATATAACCTCTTACCAGCTTGCCTTCATTAATCCAGGGATAGCACCTTCATGTGCCATCTTGCGTAGTGCGTTACGACATACACCGATATCTCTGTGGAAACCTCTTGGTCTACCAGTTAGCCAACAACGATTGCGATGGCGAACTTTGCAAGAATTGCCCGGTAGAGCTTCTAGTTTCTTTTGAATGGACATGCGTTCTTCAAAATCTAGCTCAGGGTTACCAAGTAACTTCTTGTATTCAGCACGTTTCTTAGCATACTGAGCAATAAGACCACGCTTTTTTTGAGTTTTTTCTACTGATGATTTTTTAGCCATATTTAATCCTTACGCTGCAACCGCCCCCTGTTTAGCTCTACCTTTGAACGGCATACCTAGTGCATCAAGCAATGCTTTGGCTTGCTCATTGGTAACAGCAGTAGTACAGAAAGTAATATCCATACCTCTAACCGCATCAACTTGATCGTATTTGATCTCTGGGAACACTAACTGTTCTTTGAGACCTAAAGTGTAATTACCACGACCATCGAAACTCTTAGGTGATATACCTTGAAAGTCTCTGATCCTTGGAAGTGCAACGTTAATCAGTTTAGAGACGAAGTTATACATACGCTCACCACGAAGAGTAACTTTAAGACCGATTGCTTGTTGCTCGCGGATCTTAAAAGTAGCAATAGATTTCTTAGCTCTAGTGATAACTGGCTTTTGACCGGCGATCTTCTCTAAGTCCTTAATTGCGTTATCCAAAGTCTTAGCATTCGATGCACTCTCACCTAAACCGAAGTTGATAACAATCTTCTCTAATCTTGGCACAGCCAAATCATTAGTAAGACCAAGCTTCGCTTTAATAGCTGGTTTGAGTTCGTTTAAATATTTTTCTTTGAGTGATTTCATGATTATTACAACCTACTAGTCAATTTGCTCCCCACTTACTTTAGCTATGCGCACGCGCTTACCATCTTTAAGAGTTTTAGATCCCACACGGCTTGCTTTCTTCTTGGTAGCATCCCAGATCATTACTTTAGATGAGTATATTGGGCACTCTACTGTAACGATTTCGCCATCTCTTCCTGGACCCTGTGCTTTAGTGTGCTTCTTACGTACATTAACACCTTCAACAATAATCTTGCCGGCAGCCCTGAATACTTGAAGAACTTTACCGATTTTACCTTTGTCACCACCGCTGATAACTACAACAGTGTCACCACGATTAACATGGATATTAGCTCTAAGGTTACTTGCACCTTTTTTAATGAAAGCTTCTGATGCTAATTTAACTCCGCCTTTCTTAACGCGAGCTTTGACTGGCGCTTTAGTGTATCTAACCGTGCCACCAGATTTAGCGGTGTGCTTCTTAGATTTGCGAGTTTTACGAGTTACTTTTAATTGAATAAATGACATATTACACAACCTCCTGAGCAAGAGATACTATCTTCATGTAACCAGACTCACGCAATTCACGCGCAATAGGACCAAATACACGAGAACCTCTCGGGTTACCGTCTTTATCAACAATAACGCAAGCATTATCATCAAAACTAATCCAACTTCCATCTGGTCTTTTACGACGTTTTTTCATACGCACCACAACAGCGCGCACTTTGTCAGATTTCTTAACAGGCATGTTAGGTGTTGCAACTTTCACTGCACCAACAAAAACATCACCTAACTCAGCCGCGTCTGAATTGGCTTTGAGCACTCTTATAACTCTGACGCGCTTAGCGCCAGTGTTGTCTGCTACATCTAATTCACTTTCTTGACCTAACATTATACTGCTCTCTCTACAACCTCTTTCAAGACCCAAGTCTTAGTTTTACTAATTGGTCTTGATTCTTGGATGACGACTACATCCCCTTCTTTAGCTTCATTTTGCTCATCATGAGCAGCAAAGCTTTTACTAAAAGCTAGAACCTTTTGGTAACGTGGGTGCTTCTTCTTACGTGCAACTGACACGATTATTGTTTTGTCTGCCTTATTACTTTTGACAGTTCCTTTGAGTTCGCGTTTCGGCATAATTATTCATCCCCTCCCATAGCTAGGATTTCTTTCTCTGTGATTAGAGTTTGAACTCTTGCGATACTTTTGCGCAAAGTAGCAAGCAAACTAGAGTTCTCTAACTGTCTAGAATTTAATTGCATTTTCGCTTTAAAGAGTTGTTCTTTAAGAGATACAAGTTCTTCTTGAAGTTCAGTTATAGATTTGTCTCTAAGGTCTTTGGTTTTAAGTAACATGATTAGAAGCCCTCCCTTCTGATGATGCGACATCTAACTGGGAACTTAGCTGCTGCAAGTTCTAGTGCACGATTCGCAATTACAGGATCAACGCCTTGAATTTCAAACAAAACTCTACCTGGTCTAACAACAGCAACCCAAAACTCTGGACTACCTTTACCAGATCCCATGCGTGTTTCAGCAGGCTTCTTGGTTACAGGTTTATCTGGGAATACTCTAATCCAAATACGACCACCACGTTTGATATGACGGCTCATCGCACGGCGAGCTGCCTCGATTTGGCGAGAAGTAATCCAGCCTGGATCAGTAACTTGCAAAGCAATGTCACCAAATTGGACTTCAGCACCACGAGACTCATGACCCTTCATGCGGCCTCTCATTTGTTTTCTATGTTTTGTTCTTTTAGGTTGTAACATGTTTTAGACCTTCTTAATTTAGACTGCTGCCGCCATCTCCTCTGTAGTAGAACCTGCCGCCGCTTTGAGGTTAGGTCTAGATTTCTCACCTGGCTTCAATAAACCACGATTAATCCAAACTTTGCAGCCAATGATTCCGTAAGTAGTCATTGCTTCAGCAAAACCATAATCGATATCAGCTCTCCAAGTGTGACATGGAACGCTACCTTCATGATCTTTCTCGCTACGAGCAATCTCAGCACCACCCAATCTACCTGAAACTATAATTTTGACGCCTTTCGCACCAGCTCTCATAGTACGTTGGATAGCTTGTTTCATAGCTCTTCTGAATGCGATACGACGCTCGAGTTGCTGGCAAATAGACTCAGCTACCAAGTTAGCCTCGATATCAATCTTGTTAACTTCAAATACGTTAATCACTAAAGAAACATCAGATCTACCAATCAAAGCTGTAAGTTCTTTGCGAAGTTGATCAACACCTTCACCACCTTTACCAAGAATAAGACCTGGACGAGCAGTTACTAAGCTGATCGCAATCTGACCTGGTTTACGTTGAATAAGGATTTTGCTGACTCCAGCATTCTTAAGCTTACGTTTAAGCATTTTACGAATCAAAGTATCTTCTTGAAGAAGAAACGCTAATTGACCTGATCTAAACGCTGAATAGTATATAGAATCTGCTTGATCTATGATCCCTAGTCTATTTGCGCGTGGTGAAACTTTTTGACCCATGGATTTTATTTATCTCCCTTTCTAGAATTTTTACGGTTACGTGGTGAAGTCGCAGCGACATGACGAGCATAGTCAGCTGGATTCAATTCACTAAGAACTACTGATAGTTTAGAAGTACGCTTAAGAATAGAAGCGGCTCTACCACGTGAAGCAGCTCTCCAGCGTTTGAATACCGGACCATCATCAACACAGATTTGAGAAATATACAAATCTTTAGGTGTATTGAAACCATGATTAGTAGAAGCATTAGCAATCGCACTTTCGATAAGCTTACGAACAGGCTCTGCGGCTGCATAAGGCATAAACTTAAGTCTAGTAACTGCGTCACCTGCTTTAAGTTTGCGCACCAAGTTAACCGTTCGACGCATTTTACGCGCAGTCTGTCTAACGAAACCTCTTTGGGCGGTGGCTGTTTTTAATTCTTGTTCTTTTGTTTCAGTTGCCATTATTACCTCTCAAATTATGCTTTAGCTGCGGCGGCTGGTGCTGCTCCCGGCACTGCTGCTTTCTTCGCCCCTGCGTGACCCTTAAAAGTACGTGTCGCAGCAAATTCACCTAATCTATGACCAACCATAGACTCTGTGCAATACACTGGAACGAATTTACGACCGTTATAAACTGCAATAGTTAAACCAACGAACTCCGGAAGTATCATTGAAGCGCGCTTCCAAGTTTTGATAACTCTGCGATCACCTTTCTCTTTGACGTCTTTGACTTTCTTCCAAAGAGACTCGTGAACATATGGACCTTTTTTGAATGATCTTGCCATCTTAAATACCTGCTACTTTTCTACCTTTTCTACTTGTAATAATTAAACGATTAGAAGCCTTCTTACGCTTACGAGTCTTAAGACCTTGACGCTTACCAGTTGGACTCTTAGGAATACCACCGATAGGGCATTTACCTTCACCACCACCGTGCGGGTGATCTACTGGGTTCATCACCGAACCACGAACTGTTGGCTTAATGCCTCTGTGACGACTGCGACCAGCTTTACCTAGAACTACGTTCTTGATATCTGAGTTACCAAGCTCACCGATAGTAGCGAAACAATCTGCAAGAACTTTGCGCATTTCACCAGATGGTAATCTTAGTGTCGCGTACTCGCCTTCCTTAGCTAGAAGCTGAGCAGCAAGTCCAGCACTACGCACCATCTGTGCTCCACGCCCTGGAGTCATCTCAATATTGTGAACCATTTCACCTAGAGGAATATCTCTAAGAGCCATAGCATTACCTGCTTTGAACTCTGCTTCTGGACCAGAACTAACTGTAGCTCCAATCACTAAACCTTTAGGAGCAAGTATGTACCGCTTATCTCCATCTGCGTAAAACAATAATGCGATGTGAACGTTACGATTCGGATCGTACTCAAGCTCACGTACTGTAGCTGGAACTCCGATTTTGTCACGCTTGAAATCTACCAAACGATATTTCTTCTTATTACCACCACCTTTGTGACGGCAAGTAATACGACCCTGATTGTTCCGACCAGTGTTCTTCTTAAGTTTCTTAACTAGGGATTTAACTATGTTCTTACCAGAATGTTTCTTAGTAAGATCCGTGCGGTGCAAAAGCATAGTTCCGCGACTGCCTGGGGTTCTAGGTTTAATTTGTTTTATGGCCATGGTTTTAATTCCGCGCAATAGTGCGCGCGTCCGAGTCTAAGGACGGGTTCTAATAATAGCAAACGCAAACATGGCTCTAGTGGCTTAAAATGGGATTAAAGATTAAAACATTATGGTCTTAACCTGATCTTAATCCCTACTTAGTTAACTAGGGCAGAGGGGATATTAAATGGGAGCAGGATTGACAGATAG
>CAYUFH010000066.1:0-7970 GCA_964444015.1 uncultured Gammaproteobacteria bacterium
TCACCCTCAATAATCTCTAGAGAGACATTCTGGTTATTCTTCTCCAGCAGAGTCTTAATCAGACTGGCATGCTCAATCGGTACGACATCATCTTTAGTACCGTGTACTATTTTAATTTCTTTGGCGCGTATTCTAGAGTATGGTTCTACCTGATTCCATAGATTTTTCAAAAAAGGCTCAGCTTGATCGAAGTCAAGACCAAACTGCTTCATACTGGCAAAAGTATCTTCACTGCGATTAGTTAAATTCAAAGGTGCCGCTTTTAGAATTAAACTTGCAAATTGCTGATCAAAACCAAAATCTTGATAAAACCTATTCATCGCATGTGCCAGCGCAGAAGTCCCTAATGAACTAGCTTCTAAGTAAATATCTCCGACCCCATAACCCTGATTCGCAATATCCTTGATAGTTTCAAAAACATCTCTAACAATGGTTCTCTGATCAGCTTTTCCTGGATTACCAGAGTGTCCTCTATAACTAATCATCGCAACATCAAAACCTCTATCCAAAAGCTTTATAGCGCGATCAGCTTTAGCGAAATTCGAGCCTGAGCCATGGAGTAAAATCTTCACCTGCTTACTAGGCTTCTCATTTTTACTAATAAACCAATACCTCAGTTCAAGCTGATCTTTAGTAACGAATGTTTTCATCTCATCTTGAGCTTTTCGTTTTGTTAGTTCTTTTTTGAAGATTTGCTTTGACTCATTGACATCAATGCGAATAATATCCTCAGGGCTCTTGCCATCAAAGCCCACTGGACTATGCAAAAATTCATCAGCCCAAGTTTTGAATCTTGAATCTAAGCTTTGGGGGTTTGATATAGATCGGATTTTCTTAGAAGCCATAGCTATATCAATCCTATCGTATAATATCCCCATGTCCTATCTAATCATCAGCTCCAGCCTCAACCCCAATAGCAAAAGCAAACTGCTAGCAACTGAGCTATTACAAAATCTAGAGGATGTTAAATTTATCGATCTTAAAGATTATCCTATGCCACTTTGTGATGGAGGGGCTAGCTACGAGCATCCTAACGTAGAACTATTAGCTACAGAAATCAAAAACGCGCAACTAATCATAGTCGCTACTGCTATTTATAACTATGATGTCAACGCTGCTCTTAAAAATCTTATAGAGCTTAGCGGATCAGCCTGGGAAAACAAAACTATTGCCTTCCTCTGTGCTGCTGGCGGACAGAACAGTTACATGTCAATCATGAGCCTAGCTAATAGTATGATGCTAGATTTTAGATGCTTAATAGTACCTAGGTTCGTCTATGCTAGCGCTGCTGATTTTCAGGACGATAAACTAACTAGTACTGAAGTTAAATCTAGAATTACTAAACTAGCTACAGAAATAAAGTTTTTACATGATCGTTTAAGCTAAACTTACTCTTCCATTTTTGCCAGCCATCGTGCATGCTCGCGGGCATCCATAAGAGCTTTTGGTATCTGCTGCTGCATAATACGGCTCGGCTCAGGATCATCATTAGCAATAGTGTCCCAATCAAAAATCCTATGACCCAATACTACAGAGTCAGCATCGGTATATGCAATGACCTCACCCAAATATTCTATAAAGTCATCAAGATTCTTGCCCTCAATCGCTGAAACCGTTACCTCAAAACCATTCTCATGAGCATGCACTATCAGCTCTTGAATATCAGCGATGTCTGTGCGTGGCTTATTATTAGGCATATGAATAACAATAGTTTTGTTTTCAATTCCAGAATTAAAGAAAGCAGCAAGCTCTGTTGGACTGCTGACATAAACACGATCAGGATCAGGAGACTCTGGTTTAGCTTCCACCACTATCTTACATCCTCTCTCCTGCTCAAGCTTAGTAATCACATCCTCCATGGGTCCTCTAAACTTAGCTTCGAAGTCTTTCAGATTCTTATATATCGCAGGATAGATTTTCAGCATCGGCATCTTGACGCCAGGATATTTTGCTTTTAGTCTTATCGCTTCATCGATATCAGCCATAGTAGTAACACCAGGCACGAAAGATTTCTTTTCGCGATCAGCTATCTCAATAACTTTTTCATTCACGGCAGGACCGACCCAATTAGTTATATTCGGGCAATTATCAAGTACCCACTGAGCACTAGCTTCATCAGTAATAGTGCCGATAACTGTTGACGGGTCTACCTTGTGCAGATGATTCGCTGTATCCCTCCGAGCAAGTTCATTTTTAATCTTCATCGTGGGCTCAAAAACAACTGGCGTAAAACCTGGAGCTCTCTGAATCTGATCTCTAGCACCCTTTTGAACAGCAATACAAGTTTCAGCTGAAGCGCGCTCCCCAGCGAACATTGCTGTGAATACTTTAATATCTCTCTCTATATTTCTAGGCATAGTTTATTCATTAGATAATATCACAATTTAAGAAAATACTTGACATTAGATGGATAACTATAACAAGATAAGCTTCATGGAAGCGTCATCAATAAATAAAACAAGGATACTTGGAGACCATTTTGGCTTAATCAATAAAGTTGTACTGGTAACTGGCGGTGCTGCTGGTATCGGAGCAGCCACAGTAAGACGGTTTATCGAATTAGGCGCTAAGGTAATCTTCGCCGATAAAAATCGAGAGGCAGGAACTAAGCTTGCAATAGAAATAACTCGAGGCGGCGGTGATTGTCATTTTATTGAAGCAGATTTAACTGAAGATCAAAACTGCAAGCGCGTAGTGGAGGAGGGTTTAACTAAATATGGCAGATTAGATGTCTTAGTTAATAACGCTGGAGTGAACGATAAGGTTGGATTAGAACGACCTCAGGAAGACTTCATGGCATCATTACAGAAAAATTTATCACATGTAGTAAATATCACTCGATATTCTATACAAGCACTCAAGCAAGCCCAAGGCACAATTATTAATATCGGCTCCAAGGTCGCTGAGACTGGGCAAGGTGGAACTACTGCCTATGCTGCTGCTAAAGGCGCGGTGCTTGCCTTAGTTAAAGAATGGGCTGCTGAGTTTAGTAAATTCGGCGTTAGGGTGAATGGAGTTATTCCAGCAGAAGTTGCAACTCCACTTTATGAGCAAATATTTGCAGCAGCAAAAGATCCAGCCGCTGCTAGAGCCGCTGTCGAGAAACTAATACCACTAGGACGCCGTATGACTAAGCCAGAAGAAATTGCTGATGGAGTCACTTTCTTAAGCTCCAAATTAGCCTCACATATCACCGCAGAGAATTTGCATATAGACGGGGGGTACACCCACTTGGATAGAGCGCTTACAGCTTAATTAAGTTCTACGCATCAGTGATAAGCACTTCAGCCCACCAGCTCCTGTAGCCATGATGTCACTTGGAACACAGAAGGGTTGTAGCACTTTCATCGAATCAGAAGGTTTATCACCGAGAAGCACCACTTTATCAAAAAGCTTAGCGTCAAATAAAAACTTCACACTATTCATAAGCACGGGTAATACCCTTGCGCCAAAAGCAACTAAGACATTATCGCCTTGAGCCGTACGATAAAGATGAGAATTAAGCAAGAGCTGCTCTTCAGCATCTACAGTTAATTTTCCAGTAACTCTATTTTTTAGTGTTTCAGCACCAAACACAGCAGGCACTTTAAACAGATCATAACCAGCGGCTTCTAGTTGACTATAAATCTTTAACATCTTAGCCGAGCTATGACTCAACCTATCTTGAGCTTTGATATTATAAGCATGCATAATTCTTTTATCATCCTGCTTGCAATTAGCTTGTGCAAGACGACTAAGCATATCAGCAGCGATACTATCATCATGAATCAGAACCCCAGCCTCTGGATGCCCATTCATCAAAAGATCCAAATGGAACTTATAGGGTTGATCTATAAAAGTTATAGTTGAACTTGGCACTTCAAGATCACGTGCTATTACTTCCTTCGTTAATTCTAATTTAGCAAGAAAACTTAAAGCTTTTTTTCTCTTAGTCTCATCATTATCATTAGGTTGTATAAGGTATTTATCCCAATTTAAATGTTCACTACACTGAACTAAATCCTCAGAATAATGATCACAAGCCAGTTTTTTGGCATTGCTTAGTTTGGCAATTAAGTCATTTAGCTTAGCTTGAATATCAGACCCTGACTGAAGTTTAGCCATAGCTGCTGCAAGCTTGGCTTCAGGGAAATAACCGCGGTCATCAAGTAACAACATCGATAGATACAAACTATTTGCACCGATTATATAGCCCAGGCTGCCATCACGCTTAATCGCTCGAATAATATTGCCAGCTTCCAAATAGCTCTCAGCAAATTTAACATTGCCCTCATGCAAGGCACTAAGTTTCTCCTTAGTATTACTCATCCAATAAGAACTAACAATTTGATGTTTATCAAAAGGTGGAATATAACCCTGTATAACATGAGCAACAAGATATCGAGATCCAAAATATTTATAGAATCTTGGATCATTCCTCTTGTCACCATCAGGCAACCAAGGATACATGATTTTGCCACTTTCAAGTTCAAAGTGTCCGCTACCTAACCAATTATCATCCCCATGAGGAATATTTAATTCTTTAATAGGACAACCTACAAACCTTGCTAACAATTCTAATTCTTGTCTAATAGGATCTTCATCTGGGCTAAATACTTTAAGCTGTCCATTCTTGCGAGAGACAGTAATTGATTTGGCTACTTCTAGTGCCGTAGGTCTCCGTCCCAAAAAATTATCCCCATAATGACCCGAGCTTGGCCGCCTAGGCTGAGCTCCAAGTTCGACAAGAGCTATGCGCGAATGAGGATAATCCCCATTGAAAGGGTTTTTCAAATCAGAGCCAGGGACATAAACACGCACTCAAGATAAGTCTAGCAAATTGTCGTAATTATATGAACGATCCAGCGTATAACAGAGCTTAAAATCCTGTGGTATTATTTTAACTCATGTTATTGCTCCCGACTTGCCCAAATAACTTCTACGGTATAGCTGCTTCATTCTACGGCAATGAGGTCAGTGTTTGCGCAGTCAAACAAGGCAAAGACGAAGATAGACACCCCAGGTTATCAAAGAACTAAGTTTTGTCGAGAAAAATCCCGCGAAAATTCATGAAGCTGCTGCAAGGTTCGTTCAAGTAATTTGTGCTGTCGCCAAGCTACAAGATGAAGCTAATAAGGCTGCTAATTGTGATTCATATGCTTTACCTATAACTATTGGTTGGAACGGCATAGAAGATATACCTGCCCTTAAAGGCGTTTTCCCTAATGCACCGAATCAAGAAGTTCCAATTGTAAATAGCAGTCCAGAATTAGGGCGTATATTTACTACCTTAGCGAAGCGATCTCAAGAATTAGGACTTGATGCTGTTAACATGGAACTCCAGCAAGCTGCTTATATAGCACCTAAGAAAAATGCCAAACCTGAGGAATGTCCTTACGATAATTTAGAAACACTATCACACAAATCTCAAACTGGTGATGCGCAAGCAAAACAGGAATTAGTAGCTTTAGCCTATCAGGCAGCAGTTAGACTTTGGAGACAGCTCACTATTAAAACCGATCCTGGAGAGCTCAATGGACTAGCATTTATTGAGATTACTGAACCTTGGTACGAACATTTTAATACAACTGAAACAATAGCAGCGATGCAAGAAGTTTTTAGAGAGTTCTGAAAACGAATAGAGAATTTGATTTTATGTTTGCATCAACTCCTCATAATCAACGCTTTTTCAATGTACTAAGACCATTTATGGCTGAACAAATTAAATATGTGAAACAGCTCGTTGAACTTGCCAAACAACTTACAAACGATCCGCAATTTCAAGCATTGTTAGCAGCTGGAGGAGTAAAGACCGTCGAGATCCAGGTAAGAGGAAACTAAAGCTTAATTCCCCGCCCTCGGATGAAACTGGTTATAAGCCTTAAGCAGCCTATAATCTGGCTCTTTCTCGAACTCTTCATAGACTTGGCTGATTTTGATTCCTAGTCTCGTTTCTATCTCCTCACTACTGGTTCCAGCTTCTAGTAGATGTATCACTCGGCTGCGCCTTACATAGACAGGTCTTAGGCTCATCAAAGTTAGCCTATCGCGCAAATCTTGCAGTACCAGTTTGTTGCTGCGCTCATTAACGAGCAAGTAATCATCTATACCCAGTTCACCGATCACATGATTTTGCCTAGTCGTTTTGAGATACTCTTTAAGATCCGCGCGCAGAGTAGCACTGGCTTCTATTTCTAAGCTCCTGATCTTAAGCGTTCCAGCCGCTAAGTTGTAATCTACTAGCTTGAGTTCGGCAAGCTCAGATAAAGTTAAATAGAACTCATAGATAAAAGCAACTATCAGCTTATTAATCTCACGACTCTCCTTAGGTACAGCTCCCAAGCTATGCACGAAAATATCATCATAACTATAGTAACGAAAATCATCATTACTAAGAGCTATGCTCATGTCCCAGAAAGGGTTCTCACTAAGATTCAACCAATTAATAAACTGCCTAATACTACTTACTTTAGAAACATAGCTAGTCTCCATATATTTGGATTTCAATTCATTAATATAGGCTTTCACTGATTCGGCATTAATCTCTCCTGCGCAATCAGCTTCTATAAAACCAAGCATTTTAATCAGGTCACGTTTGACATTTGCGATCGTTGCTGGAGCTTTCTCTGCACGCTGCTGCAGGGTCTCGATAAAATAATCTACTAATTCCTTATTAACAGTAGTTTGTGTATTATTCATATGGATTGCTTCACCCTCCTGACAATCGCATGACGAGGCCAAATTAAGACGACTTACGCTCACGCAAAATCTGCTGCAAATCCTCCTCTAAACCATACTTCTCTACGAAATTACGTATCAGCGGGCGCTCAGGCTCCCAGCCTATCTTCATTAAATGACGCAAATGGTCTAAGGGACTGGTCTCTTTATTAAGAGTTCCCGACTCGGCATCTACTATTTCTTCATCAGCCACAGCTTATATTCTACTGTGCAGCATCAGAGTTTTGCTCTGCATTTGCTGGTATTAAAACTGATTTATCCTCAAATGTATCGATGGTGTCACCATTTTCGATTTGTTTTTTGATATCAGCCCAATAACCGCCAACATCGAAATCACGATCAGACTTCCATTCTGTACCATCTTCGAACAGCGCTTTAGCCGCAAAAACCTTATAAAATGAGTCACTACGATAGTGAATCGGCTTGCGGAACTCTAATACATCTTCGCCTCTAGACTTAACTGGATTAGCACTATTAATTCTTATATCCTGCTGAGCATACTCTTGGAATGGTAAGTGACGCTGCCATACTAGTTGATAGGCTAGAACCTTTTTATCGCCCGTATTGAGAACCCTAGTTGAAAATGCTTGTTCTAGTCCCTTAATTTTAAGCAAACTAGTTCCTTTGTCTTTAACTGTAGCTGAGAGCACCTTAATCGGAGCATTAGCATCATTGAGTAGCTCTACTGGCACCTCATCATTAACCACCACTTCATCATGTGGAGTGAAGGGGTTGAGTTGGGATAATTTTTGCATGAAACTAGTTTTAGCGCTTGCAGGGGTAGCTGCTGAAGCTAGAACCAAGGTCATAAAAATAAAAGCTGTTTGACGTCTATTCATAAATTATAGTCCTGAAAGATATGCGTACTCCGTTTCCATGCCACTATCACCAATCTCACGTAAGTGCGGGGTGATTAAGACTAGCAACTCTGTTTGATCTTTACTCTTACTTCTATTAGAGAAGAGGTTACCAATAACTGGTAACTTACCTAAGAACGGTATCTCGTTACCTGTACCACTTTTACGCTGATCATCGAAGATACCACCAATCGAAATCGTCTCATGATTCGCGATCTGCACTTCTGAAGAGATACGACGTCTAGTTGTATCTGTCGGAACCTTGGTATCTGGATCGATAGCACCGTTGTCAGAAACTTCAACTTCGATTTTTACAGAAACCATGCCACCAGCACCAACGATAGGAGTGATATCCATCGAGTTACCAGCAGTTACACGCTGAATTCTGGCTGCTTG